>NZ_CP034891.1:0-321167 GCF_005083565.1 Buchnera aphidicola (Acyrthosiphon lactucae) | reverse complement strand
TACAAGCTAAAAAATTAGCAAATGCAGGTTTAGATTTTTATAATCATAATTTAGATACATCAAAAAAATTTTATAGTAATATTATTACTACTCGAACATATCAAGAACGATTAAATACACTACACACAGTACGTAATGCTGGAATGAAAATTTGTTCTGGAGGTATTATAGGTTTAGGAGAAAAAGTACAAGATCGTATCGAATTATTAATGGAATTATCTAATTTATCTATTCCACCAGAAAGTGTACCTATTAATATGTTAGTGAAAATTCCAGGTACACCAATGGAAAAGAATAAAAATGTAGAATCATTTGATTTTATTCGTGTAATTGCTGTAGCGCGTATTATGATGCCAAAATCTTATATTAGACTATCTGCGGGACGTCAAAAAATGAATGATCAAACTCAAGCGATGTGTTTTATGGCCGGGGCTAATTCTATTTTTTATGGATGTAAATTACTCACTGCAGATAATCCAGAAGAAAAACATGATTTAGCATTATTTAGAAAATTGAATTTATATCCCGAATATAAAAAAAAATCTATCTTAAAAGAAAATACAACTAATTCTATGATACAGTCAGTTAAAATAAATAAAGATCAATACTATAATGCAGCTATATTATAATATATAATATAAAAAAAACTATTTCTAAATACTTAATATTTTAAAAAATTTATAAATATTTTCTATTATAAAGATATTTTATTAAATTAAATTTTAATAAATCATCTTATATGAGAATAATTTCTTGCTAAATTTTAAAGTAACTCAATATCATAGTTATGTGTTACTTTATTAAATACGCATAACTACTAATATCGAGTTACTTATTTTAAAGATATATGAATATTCCTATAATTATTTATAAAATTTTTTAAAATTAAAAAAATAATATAAAAATATTTTCATTAATATTAATTTTTATATTAAAAAACATATCTTTCTTTAATTATAAATTAGCTATAAAAAAAGATTTTATTATGATTAAAAAATTTTTTATTACCGGAACAGATACAAATGTAGGAAAAACAATTGCAAGTAGTATTTTATTAAAAAAAGCTACTGCAGCTGGATACAAAACAGCAGGATATAAACCTGTATCTTCTGGATATCAAAACAAAAAATATAATTTATTAAATAATGATGCAATTATTCTTAAAAAAAGTAGTTCAATAATATTAAGTGATCAAGAAATAAATCCGATTGCATTTTTTGAAAATGCTCCTCCTCATATATTAAGTAGATTAAAAAAAAAGAATATTAAAAAAAAAGAATTATCTTTAGGTTTAAGAAAAATAATAAGTAAAAGTAATTGGATTTTAGTAGAAGGTGCTGGTGGATGGTACACACCATTATCTTATAAAGATACCTTTTCTAGTTGGGTTAAAAAAGAAAAATTAACTGTTATTATCATTGTTGCAATAAAATTAGGTTGTATTAATCATGCAATTTTAACAGAAAAGGCAATTATTTCGGAAAAAATAAAATGCGGTGGTTGGATTGCTAATAATATTTTTCCAAAAGATAAATACAATATATATTACATCCAAACTTTGTTAAATTATATCAAATCTCCATTTTTAGGTGAAATTCCATATTTAAATGATAAAAATAAAATCAATTTTAAAGAAATAAACATACAATTGCCTAAATAAAAAAATTTAAAATAAATTTTGAAAAAAATAATTTTTATAATTATTAACAAAGATGGATATATTGAATATATTTTAATTAAATATAAACAGGATATTTTAAGCAAATTTCTAATACCTTTTTTTTAACATTAATGATTTTGTCATTATTATTAATATCATTTAATATACTAGATACCCAGTCTGATACTTTAGAAACCTCATTTTCTTTAAATCCTCTTCTAGTCACAGCTGGTGTTCCAATACGTATTCCTGAAGTAATAAAAGGACTCTGTAAATCATTGGGTATAGTGTTTTTATTGATAGTTATATTTGCTTTACTTAAAGCAATATCAGCCTCTTTACCTGTAATTTTTTTATTAGTTAAATCAATTAAAAATAAATGATTGCATGTTTTTCCAGATATTATCTGATATCCATTATCTAAAAATTTTTGTACCATACATTTAGAATTTTTTACTATTTGTTTTTGATATTCTTTAAATTTTGGTTCTAAAGCTTCTTTAAATGCAATGGCTTTCGCAGCAATAACATGCATAAATGGACCTCCCTGTGCACCAGGAAAAACTGATAAATTTAATTTTTTATATAAAAATTCGTTGCCATTTTTAGCAAGAATAAGACCCCCTCGAGGTCCTGCTAATGTCTTATGAGTTGTACTTGTAACAACATGTGCATAATTTATTGGATTTGGATAAATTTTTGCTGCTATCAAACCAGCAATATGTGCTATATCAACAACAAAATAAGCATTTACTTCATCTGCAATTAAGCGCATTTTTTTCCAATCGCAAATACCAGAATATGCTGAAAAACCACCAATAATCATTTTTGGTTTATATCTTTTAGTTAAGTTAAATAGTTCTTCATAATTAATTTCGCCATTTTTATCTACTCCATATGGAATAAAATTGTATATTCTTCCTGAAAAATTAACAGAAGATCCATGAGTTAAGTGACCTCCATGTGATAATTTCATACCTAATACTGTATCACCAGGGTTTAATAGTGCTGTATAAACAGCAAAATTAGCTTGAGAACCAGAATGAGGTTGAACGTTGGCATAATCAGCATCAAATAATTTTTTTGCTCGATTAATTGCTAATTCTTCTATCATATCTATATATTTACAACCACCATAGTAACGTTTTCCAGGATAACCTTCTGCATATTTATTAGTTAATTGTGAACCTTGTGCATTCATTACATAATAACTAGCATAATTTTCTGATGCAATTAATTCTATATGATTTTCTTGTCTTTTTTTTTCTTTTTCTATTGCAAACCATATTTCTGGATCATATTTTGAAAAATCTATTTTATTATTTAACATGTTTTACCTAAATATTAAGTTTCATAAAAATATGAAACAGTTTAAAGATATTTTTTCATTAGAATATATTAAACTTATTTAAAAATTTTTTGAATTTTTATCATTAATTCATATTTTAAAAGATAATATTCTTTTTCTTTTTTTAGATCCTTAACTGAAAAAAATCCTTTTTTAATTTCATTATCACCTATTAATATCATAATATTTGCTGAAGAATTTATAGCATTTTTTATTTTTTTTTTAATATTTTGATTTGAAAAATTGATAAATATTTTTAATTTTGGGTATACATCTCTGATTTCTTCGGATAAATTTACAGCATAATATTTATTATGATCTCCTATAAAAATAATATAGATGTTAATTTCTTCTATTTTTTCTGAAAAAATATTTAGAGATTTCGTTAATAATACTAAACGTTCTATTCCTATTGCAAATCCTATAGCAGATGTTTTTTGACCTCCCATTTCTTGAACTAAAGAGTCATATCGACCTCCTGCACAAATAGTATTTTGTGATCCTAATTTATTACTTTTCCATTCAAAAACAGTACTATTATAATAATCTAATCCTCGTACTAAATTTGGATTAAAAATATATTTTATCCCGTGAGAATCCATCATACTGCATAAATTTTTAAAATGATTACTTGCAGAAATATCAATATATTCACTGAGTAAAGGAGCTTCTTTTAATATTTTTTGAATATCTTGATTTTTAGAATCTAAAATACGTAAAGGATTAGTATACAATCGTCTTTTACAATCTTCATCTAATAAATTTTCGTATTTTTTTAGGAAATAAACTAACGCTTTCTTATATTGGAAACGATCTTTTTTAGAACCAATTGAATTGATTTCTAATGTCACATATGAATTAATACCAATTCTTTTCCATAAACGATATGTTAAAATAATAATTTCTAAATCTATGTCTTCTTTATCTAATCCAAAAACTTCTGCACCTAATTGATAGAATTGACGATATCTTCCTTTTTGTGGTCTTTCATATCGAAACATCGGACCTAAATACCAAAATTTATTATTTTTCTTGTTGTGTAATAAACAATTTTGCAATATGGCTCGTACGCAACCTACAGTACCTTCTGGACGTAAAGTTAAACTATTACCTTTTCGATCTTTAAAAGAATACATTTCTTTTTCTACTACATCAGTAATATTACCAATTGCTCTTTTAAAAATTTCAGTTTTTTCCAATATAGGTAATCTTATTTCTAAATAACAATAACTAGTTAAAACTTCTTTTAATATAATTTCTATATGATTCCATATTTTTAATTCTTTTGGAAGATAATCATGCATTCCTCTAATAGATTTAATTTCTTTATTCACTATTTTCTCTTGTATAAAATATAAATTCATTAAAATATATAGTTAAATATTAGTTTTTTTCAAATTATTTAATTCATCTATCTTTTTTATTTTTTTTCGAATTTTAATTTCCATTTTTTCTATAATTTCTTCATTTTTTATTTTTTTTTGTTGTCGTATTCCATCTTCATAAAACGAACTTTTTTTATAATTTCCTGTTAAACCTAATGTTGCCGTTTTAGCTTCACCTATTCCATTAACAACACAACCAATAATAGATACATCTATAGAAGTCGAAATATCTTCTAATTTTTTTTCTAATTTATTTACTGTATTAATTACATCAAATTCTTGTCTTGAACAAGTAGGGCAAGCAATAAAATTAATTCCTCTTGATCTTAAGCATAAAACTTTTAAAATATCATAACCTACTTTTACTTCTTCAATAGGATTTGCAGCTAACGAAATTCGTATTGTGTCTCCAATACCCTCTAATAATAGTAAAGAAATACCTATAGAAGATTTAACTGTTCCATTTCTTAAAGCACCTGCTTCTGTTATTCCAATATGTAAAGGTTGTGTAATTTTTTTTCCTAACATTCGATAAGATTCAACTGCTAAGAAAACATCAGATGCTTTAACACTGACTTTAAATTGATTAAAATTTAAAGTGTCAAAATATTCAATATGTCTCATTGCAGATTCTACTAAAGCTTCTGGTATAGGAGTTTTGTATTTTTTAAGTATATCTTTTTCTAAAGATCCTGCATTTACACCAATACGAATTGGTATATTTTTATCTTTTGCACAAGAGATTATTTCTGATACTCTTTTTTTATTACCAATATTTCCAGGATTAATCCTTAAACAATCTGCTCCATATTTTATAGCTTTTAAAGCCAATCTATAATCAAAATGTATATCTGCAATTAACGGAATTGTTATTTTTTTTTTAATTTCTTTAAATGATTCAGCAGCTTTTAAAGTTGGTATAGAAATACGAACAATATCTGCTCCTACTTTTTGTAATTCTAAAATTTGATTAATAGTTTCTAAAGTATTTGTAGTTTGAGTATTAGTCATTGACTGAATTGAAATAGGTGCATTATTTCCGATGGGTACTTTACCAACGTAAATACGATCTGATTTTCTTCTATTAATAATTTTATATTTATTCATATTTTTTTATATATAATGATGGGATAATAATTAAATTATTTTGTAAGGTGATTTATTATATTACTAGTCAATTGTCCACATGCAGCATTAATATCTTGTCCCCTATTTTTTCTAATCATTACAGAAAATCCTTTTTTTCTTAAAATATTTGCAAAAATATTAATTCGATGAATATTACTACATAAAAAAGATGCACCTAAAAAAGAATTCCAAGGAATTAAATTAATTTTACTGGGTATTTTACTTAATAAAGTAGCTAATTGTTGAGCGTTTTCATTAGAATCATTAATTCCATCCAGCATAACGTATTCTATTGTTACTCCACCACGATTTGCATTTGAAAATTTTAAGTATTTTAATGCAGAATTTAAAATAGCAGAAATATTATATTTTCTGTTAATTGGCATAATTAGATTTCTAATAACATCATTCGGAGCATGTAAAGAAATTGCTAAAGAAATATCGATCATATTTCTTAATTTATCTAGTGCTGGAGCTATTCCTGAAGTTGATAAAGTAACACGACGTTTTGATAAACTAAAACCATACTTATCAAGAATTATTTTCAATGCAGAAACAACATTATTTAAGTTTAGCAAAGGCTCACCCATACCCATAAATACTATATTAGTAATACGATTTGTAATATTTTTTTCTTTTAATGTTTTATTTGCTTGCCAAATTTGAGCGACGATTTCAGAAACTTTTAAATTTCGTTGAAAACCTTCTTTTCCAGTAGCACAAAAATGACATTGTAAACAACATCCTATTTGTGAAGAAACACAAAGAGTAGAGCGTTTTTCTTCGGGTATATAAACTGTCTCAATTTTTTGATTATTAATAGAAGTGATCCACTTTATTGTACCATCATGAGAAATTTTTTCTTCTGTAAATTTAGGTGCGAAAATATAAGATTTTTTACATAGTTTATTTCTCGTTTTTATGCTAATATTAAACATTTTATTAAAATCATTGCAGTAATGAGTGTATATCCACTTCATAATTTGTTCTGTGCAAAAACTTTTTATTTCTCCTAAAGAAATAAGAAAATTTTTTAAATCTTGACGATTTAAATCTAATAAATTAATTTTAGATGTTGAAATATTCAATATATTAATATTTTTATTCATCTAAAAACCTACAATTAATTAGTATTAAATATTTTTTCATTCAAAAATTTACCTTAGAAGAAAATACTAAAATATATTATTATTTTATATATTAATTATAATAATATATTAATATGATAAATTCATTAATTTTAATACTATTTTTATATATTAAAAAATGTTTTTTCTCTTTAATAAATATTAAAAAGATTTAAATCATGATATTATTCTAATAAATTATGAAATTTAGGAGATTTCTATGCATCCAATGTTAAATATTGCTATTCGTGCAGTACGAAAAGGAGGAGATTTTATAATTCAAAATTATGATACACATAAATTTATTAAAGAAGATTTAGAAAAAAATAAGACATTTATAAAAAATATAATTTATAAAACAAACAGAATAATTAATCAAATTATTCATAAATCTTATCCCCACCATATTATTTTAAAAAAAAATGAAAATATTTTTTTAAAAAAAAATAATGAAAATACTATTTGGGTTATCAATGAACTAGATGGTAAGAATAATTTTATTAAATGTTTTCCATACTTTTGTATTTCTATTGCTATTATTATAAAAAGTCAAATCGAAATTTCTGTGATATACGATCCTATAAGAAATGATTTATTTACAGCTGTAAAAGGACAAGGTTCACAATTAAATGGATATCGAACTAGATGTAGTAAAGTTAATACTTTAAACTGTACTACAGTTGCAGTTAATCTACCTGAAAAAATTTATAATGAAACGTTTTCTTATTTTGAAATGTACAAAAAATTAATTTTTTGTGGAATATCTTTTAGATGTACTGGATCTACTGTACTTGATACTGCTTATGTTGCAGCTGGGAAAATAGATTGTTTATTTGATTTTAATTTAGAACCTAACAATTTTATAGCAGGCAAATTACAAGTTCGAGAAGCTGGTTGCTTAATTAGTAATTTTACAGGCGGACATGAACATAATAATTGTCATTCTGGAAATATAACTAGTAATCCAAAATTTATTAGATTAATTACAGAAAAAATACGTGCATTTTATTTGATATAACTAAATAAAAATTAAGTGTTTTATAAATATTACTTTTTTATCACACACCATTTTTTATTAGTAAAAATAGCTAACCAACCTGTAAATTTTCCTTTTTTTTTAGAAGTAATATAATGTGTTTTTTTATTTCGATTAAAACAAACAATGGTTTTATTTCCATTGTCATCTATTATAGGTCCACTAGATAAATAATGTATTTTTTCTGGTAATAAATGTTGAAATCGAGCTAATTCTTCTACAAATGGAGATCTAGTTTCACGTGATTTAGGAAAAGTATTGGCAGCAAAAAAAATACCAGCAATACCTTCTCGTAAAATAAACCATGCATCAGATTTTTTACATCGCAATTGTGGGAAGGAAATAGGTTCTAATTTTGGATCTGATATTTCACCATTAGGTAAAATTTTTCTTGTATTTTTACATTTTTTATTAATACATATAAAAAATTTACCAAACGGTCCTGTTTTCATTATCATTTTGGTATGACATTTTTCACATTGAATTATTTCAGATAAATAAACAGGATTTTTAAAAACCCCTTTTTCGAGTGTATAACCAATGCAACTAGGATTGTTAATACAAATATGCAATTTTAGTTTTTGATTAATAAAATAACTATCCATAGACATATTGCATTTTTTACATCGATTAATTGATTTTAAAGATATCTGTCTTGTATTATCTTCTTCTTTATTAAAATCATTTAATGAAATTAGATTTATAGTTTGTTTGCAACGGTTTTTAATTTCAGTATTATTATATCCTAAACAACTAAGAAAAACACCAGTTACAGCAGTTTTAATTCCCATTTTTTTACCACAAACTGAACAATTAATTGAGGTAGGAACAATATTATTTAATTCCATACCCCCTTCTTCTGGGCTTTTTTTAGCTTTTTCTAGTTGTTTAGAAAAATTTTTAAAAAAAGAATTAAGAAGATTTTTCCATTCAATTTTGTTTTCAGCAACTTTATCAAGCTTTTTTTCCATATGTGCAGTAAAGTTATAATCAATTAAATTACTAAAACTTTTTTTTAATCGAACAGTAAGAATTTCTCCCATTTTTTCTGCATAAAATTTATTTTTTTTAATTTTTACATATCCTCGATCTTGTATTTTTGATGTGATTACAGAATAAGTCGAAGGTCTTCCAATACTTTTTTTTTCTAATTCGCGTACTAAAGATCCTTCACTAAAACGTGGTTGCGGTTTAGTAAATTTTTGGCTAGGTATGACTTCATCTATGAATAATAGACTACCTATTTTAAGTATAGGAAATTCAGAAATAATATTTTTTTCTTCTATTAAAACTCTAGTCCACCCATCAAATAAAACTACTCTTTCATTTTTCTGCAATTTAAACATATCAGCTACTACTGTTATAGTAATAGATTTATATTTAACTGATTGCATTTGCGAAGCTATAAATTGATTCCAAATCAATTGGTATAATTTTTTAGCACTTGAACTTAAATGATCTGAATTTATTCTTTTTATTTCAATGTCTGATGGTCGAATGGCTTCATGAGCTTCTTGAGAATGTTTTTTATTAGAATATAAATTAGGTTCTTTAGGTAAATAATCACTACCATAATGACTTTTTATATATATTCTAGCCTTTTTAATAGAATGTTGACTTAAATAATTTGAATCAGTTCTCATATAAGTTATATAACCTTCTTCATATAATTTTTGTGCTAAAAACATTGTTTTTTTTACACTAAAACCTAAATGAAGACTCGCAGATTGTTGTAAAGTAGAAGTTATAAATGGAGCAGATGCTTTTTTATAAAATATTTTTTCTTCATAATTTTTAACAGTAAATAATGATTTTTTAATTTTTTCTATTGCAAAATACATCTGAGTTTTATTTATTGGACGAAATATTTTATTTTGATAATGTGTTACGTCCATATTAATTTTTTTTTGATCTTTAGAAAAAAGAGATATATTTAGTTTCCAATATTCTTCTGGAATAAAATTCTTTATAATATTTTCACGATCTACTATTATACGAACTGCTACAGATTGAACTCGTCCTGCAGATAAACCTCTTGAGATCTTTTTCCACAACAAAGGTGAAATCATATAACCTACAATTCGGTCCATAAAACGACGTGCTTGTTGTGCATGTACTCGATGCATATTTATATGACCTGGATTTTCAAAAGCTTGTTTTATTGAATGTTTAGTAATTTCATTAAATATTACACGACTAAATTTAGAAGCATCTCCTCCAATAACTTCTTTTAAATGCCAAGCTATAGCTTCTCCCTCTCTATCTAAATCTGTAGCAAGATATATATGGTCTACTTGATTTGCAATCATTTTTAATTCAGATATGATTTTTTCTTTACCAGGCACAATATGATATTCGGCTTTCCAGTTTTGATAAGGATCAATTCCCATTTTTTTGATTAAAATGGTCTTTTCATCAGTTTTTAAATTAAAATTCTCTTTAAGACATTTTTTATTTTCTTTATTTTGTGATTTACTTTTTATTAAATCGCGCACATGTCCTATACTAGATTTAACGATGTATTCACAACCTAAATATTGATTTATAGTTTTAGCTTTAGCTGGAGATTCAACTATAACAAGAGATTTTTGCATTTTTTTTATCCAATACATCACTATGTAGTTATATTAATTGAGATTTTAAAAAAATTATTAAGTAAGATTAATTATTTTAAAAATTTCTTATTTTATTAAAACTATAAATAATTTTTATAAAAAAATATTTTAAGTAAATTTTTTCTGATATTATCTGCTATAGAAGTAGTAAAACGTTCTAATATTTTTTTATTATAAATATATTGAATACTTAACAAAGTAAAATCTTCCATTTTAGACATTAAAATATCATCACTTGTACTAATTTGATCTACTAATTTTTTTTCTAAAGCAACTGTCCCAAACCAATGTTCTCCATTTGATACGCTCTCAATATCTAATGATGGTCTCATTTCTTTGATAAAATTTTTAAAAAGTTGATGTGTTGTATTTAATTCTTCACAAAATTTATTACGT
Source organism: Buchnera aphidicola (Acyrthosiphon lactucae) (assembly GCF_005083565.1). Lineage (NCBI taxonomy): Bacteria > Pseudomonadati > Pseudomonadota > Gammaproteobacteria > Enterobacterales > Erwiniaceae > Buchnera > Buchnera aphidicola. The sequence continues at coordinate 310,472 of NZ_CP034891.1, read as the reverse complement.
GTTGATTCAGTATTTTTTCCAAACATTGTTAAGGTTCGTTTATGATCTCCTGCAGTATGAAGTTCAATATCTATACTACATTTTTTCAATAGTTTATTAAAATTGGGTATTTGGCCTACCACTCCGATGGAACCTATTATTGCAAATGGTGCTGAAACAATGTAATCTGCAACACATGCCATCATGTACCCTCCACTTGCTGCAATTTTATCAATAGATACAATTAAACGTATTCCTTTCTGACGTAATCTATTTAACTGAGAAGCGGCTAATCCGTATCCATGAATTACACCTCCAGAGCTTTCTAAACGTAACAAAACTTCATCATTTTTGTTTGCTACCGAAAGAATAGCAGATATCTCTTCTCGTAATCCAATTACTTTATTTGCATATACATCTCCTTTAAAATCTAAAATATATAATATTTTCTTTTTATTTTTATTATCTAATATTTTTTTTTTATTTTTTTTATTTTTTAATTTTTCTTTTTCAAACCATATTTTTTTTTCAAAATTTTGCATTGTAGATAATAAAATTTTAGTTTTTATATTTTCATAATTTTCTTTAAGTAAAGTAACTTTTATTTTACTTTGAGTATTTTTTTTTCTTTTTATTATCGTATAAAATAAAATTAATGCTAAAATACTAATTATAATAAAAGTAATAATTTTTGCTAAGAATAATTCATAACTAACAAGTAAATTCACGCGATAAACCTTTTAAAAAAAGTATAGATATAATGTATTTATCAAATAAGTTAAATAAGGAAAATTTTTTTAGTGTTCTTTAAAAGAAACTGAATTACATAAATCATTTACTAATGTAGAATTTAATTCAGTCCAATGTCCTAATTTTAAATTTTTAGGTAAAATAATATTTCCATATCGTATTCTAATTAATCGACTAACTTGACATTTAACTATTTTCCACATATTTCTGATTTCACGATTTTTCCCTTCACATAAAACACCTTTAAACCATTTATTTTTTTTTGAATATTTATTATTAATAGGTTTTATACTTTTAAATGAAGCATAACTATCTTTAATTTTAACTCCATTTTTTAAAATATTCATTTTATTTTTATTAATTTCTCCAAAAACTCGAATATAGTATTCTCTTTCTATTTTATTTCTAGGATGCATCAGTGCATTAGCTAAATTTCCATTGTTTGTAAATAATAATAACCCCCTAGTATTAAGATCTAATCTTCCAATGCTAATCCATCGATTAATATTCAAAAATGGTAATTTATCAAATACAGTAGGACGTTTTTTATAATCATTTTTAGTACAAATCTCCCCTTCTGGTTTATTATAAATCATTACCTTTGTTTTGAATTGTGTTTTTTTTATGGATATTATTTCTCCTTTTATTATAATTTCTCCAGGATTTTTATTATCTAAACGTTGACCAATTACTGCTTTTTTCCCATTAACAAATATTTTTCCAAACTTAATCATTTCTTCAATGTTCCGACGTGAACCATATCCAAAATGAGATAATATTTTTTGTATTTTTTCACTCATTTATAAGACCTTATATAATTTATAACAATGAAATAAAAACTATAATTTTTCATTATTTAATTTTTTATTTTTTTCGAGATATTCAACTGGAATAAGAGTTAATAATATTCCTATGATTAATGGAAAAATAAACCACATTTGACATAATAAAATTTTATTTTTATAAAAATAATTTTCTAAAAATCCAGCAATAATTGGAAAAATTAAAAAAACAGTAGAAGCATAAAATGCACTTACTTTTTTTTGCAAATAAAAATAAGATAGAATACCAAAAATTCCAGAAAAATCTCCAAGATAAAATATGGCTAAAATAGATCTATTAGAAAAAGTATAAATATCAGGACTTTCTATAAACCAAGAGATTGTAGATAACAATATTCCAGATAATAATGATGGTAAAGCATTAAAAGTGATAACAGATACATTACAACATTTTTTCTGACATTCTGCATAAATAAAAGCATGACTGAATAAAGCAAAGAGTAAAGCTAATATTCCCTTCCATTGAAAGAAACATTGTGATTCTAATTCTACCAGTAAAACAGTTAATAATGTAATTAAAGAAATTAACATTCCTATTTTTTGAGTTAAAAACAATCTTTTTTTTAAGTATAAAAACGATACTATTAATACGGCTACAGGCATATTAGAAAATATAATAGAAGCAATCGAAGAACTAACGTAAATACCTCCATATAGCATTAATGTAAATGGTATAGAAAAATAAAAAATTGAAATAAAAAATTGAAACCATCTTTGTCCATATGGAAATAAAAGAGGAGTTTTTGTATAATATGCGAGAACAATTAATAAAGGAGATGCAACTAAAAAACGTATTCCAGTAGCAAAAAATGGAGGAATTGTTTCTATTGCAACTTTCATTGCAATCCACGTAGTTCCCCAAGTAACAGATACTAAAGAAAATAATATTATTATTATTATTTTATTCATTTAAAAACACTCCAAAAATAAAAATATGCCTATTATTTTAAAAAATAATATATTTCATGCTTTTGTTCTTTTATTGTAAAAATTTATTAAAAAAAATTTATAAAATAAAGTTTTTTAAATTTAAATTGAATTATTTACATCAATAGATTATTGTGGAAATTTAAAAAAATATAAACATTAATATATTTTATATATCAATAAATATTTATTTTAAAAAATTTTAAAGGTAATAAATGCAAAATATTTTAAAAAAAATTTATAATTCAAAAGTTTTAAGTCAAGAAGAAAGTTATAAGTTATTTAAATTAATTTCTTCTGGAAATATAACAGATATACAACTATCGTCTATATTGACAGCCATGCGAATACGAGGTGAATCAATAGAAGAAACAACAGGGGCAATATATGCGTTTTTAGAAAACATGAAATATTTTCCTAAACCAAATTATATTTTTTCTGATATCGTAGGCACAGGTGGAGACGCTAAAAATACTATTAATATCTCTACTACGAGTGCATTTGTTGCTGCAACATGTGGTTTTAAAATTGTTAAACATTGTAATAAAAAAATTTCTAGTAAATCAGGTTCTTCTGATCTTTTAGAAAGATTTAATATAAATTTAAATGCATCTCCGGAAAAATCTCGAGAAACTTTAGATAAATTAAATATTTGTTTTTTATTCGCACCAAAATATCACGATGGTTTTAAATATTCTAATAATGTTCGTAAAAATTTAAAAACTAAAACGATTTTTAATTTATTAGGTCCTTTTCTTAATCCTGCAATACCTCCTATTATTGTTATTGGTGTGTATAATAAAAAATTAATAAATCCTACAATAAAAATTTTAAAAACTCTAAAATACCAAAGAGGAATAGTGTTACATAGTGATAAAACTGATGAAGTTACTTTATCTGGAACAACATATGTTTCTGAATTATTAAATAAAAAAATTATATCATATCAATTACAACCAGAAAGTTTTGGTTTAAAAATTCATTCTAAAAAAATATTAACAATAAATTCTTTAGAGGAAAATTATCGTATTATCAGTCAAATCATTCAAGGTAAAGGTGATAGATTACATGAAGAACTGATAGCAGTAAATGTAGCAATGTTATTAAAGGTTTTTGGATACGAAAATTTAAAAGAAAATACCGAGTTAGCATTAAATAAAATCAGAAGCGGAGATGTTTATAAACATATTAGAAATGTTTCCGACATGCTAAAAGAAGATAATTATGCAAGAAACAATACTTAAAAAAATTATACAAGATAAACATGATTGGGTTTCTTGGAAAAAAGAAAAAAAACCATTAATTAATTTCAAAAATAAAATTAATAAAAAAACACGTAATTTTTATAATTCTTTAAAAGAAAAAAAACCGTGTTTTATATTAGAATATAAAAAAACATCACCTTCTTTAGGGATCATTAGAAATAATTTTGATTTAGTTGAAATTTCTAATGTTTATAGAAAATATGCTTCTTGTGTATCAGTTCTTACAGATGAAAAATATTTTCATGGAAATTTAAAATTCATAAAAATAGTACGTAAATATGTCACTCAACCTATTTTATGTAAAGATTTTTTTATTGATCCGTATCAAGTATATTTAGCTAGATACTACGATGCAGACGCAATTTTATTAATGTTATCTGTTTTAGACGATATAATGTATCAAGAGTTATCTAGAATAGCAAAAAAATTAAACATGAGCATATTAACTGAAGTGAATAATAAAGAAGAATTAAAACGTGCTATTCAATTAAATGCTGATATTATTGGTATTAATAATCGTAATTTACATGATTTATCAATTGATTTAAATCGTACTCGTATTTTATCTAATTTAATCAAAAAAGATATTATTATAATAAGTGAGTCAGGTATAACTAAATATCGTCAAATTAAAGAACTTAGTAAATTTGTTAACGGATTTTTAATTGGTTCTCATTTAATGTCTCAAAATGATTTAGAAAAAAGTGTACGTTCTATAATGTTTGGTCACAATAAAATTTGCGGATTAACTCGTAGTATTGATATAAAAGTTTCTGAAAAATATGGAGCAATTTATGGTGGACTTATTTTTATAAAAAATTCTCTTCGTTATATTACTAAAAAAGTTGCAAAAAATATTATTATAAATGGTAAATTAAGATTTATAGGAGTATTTCAAAACGAAAATATAAATATTATTACTAAAATTTCTGAAGAACTTTCTCTTTATGCAGTTCAATTACACGGTAATGAAAACAATCAATATATTGATGAATTAAGGAAGATACTACCTAAAAAAATTAAAATTTGGAAAGCTTTTTCTATTCAATCAAAATTTCCAAATCGTAATTTGGAAAACGTAAATAGATATGTTTTTGACTCTAGTTTTGGAGGAAGTAACACATCTTTTGATTGGTCTATTTTATATAATCATGTTCTGGATAACGTTATTTTAGCTGGAGGAATCAATGTAGATAATTGTATTCTAGCTTCTAAATTAAATTGTTCAGGATTAGATTTGAATTCTGGTATAGAAATATCTCCTGGTATTAAAGATCATAAAAAAATAAAATTAATTTTTCAACGATTAAGATATTATTAAATTATTTTTTTTTTATTTAATAAACTATAGGAAATTATTACATGACTTTACTAAATCCTTATTTTGGTGAATTTGGTGGTATGTACGTTCCGCAAATATTAATGCCAGCTCTATTTGAATTAGAAAAAAATTTTATTGCTGCACAAAAAGATCCTAATTTTAAAAAACAATTTGATAATTTATTAAAAAATTATGCTGGTAGACCTACTCCATTAACTTTTTGTAGTAATTTAACTAGGGGTACAAAAACGCGTATTTATCTTAAAAGAGAAGATTTATTACATGGTGGAGCACATAAAACTAATCAAGTTTTAGGACAAGCCATGTTAGCTATTAGAATGAAAAAAAGGGAAATTATTGCTGAAACAGGTGCTGGTCAGCATGGTGTAGCAGCAGCAATTGCTTGCGCATTATTAAATTTAAAATGTAGAATTTATATGGGAATTAAAGATATTAAAAGACAAAATGCTAATGTATTTCGAATGAAATTAATGGGTGCAGAAGTGATATCAGTAAAAAATGGTTCTGGTACATTAAAAGATGCTTGTAATGAAGCTTTACGTGATTGGTCTAGCAGTTATAAAACATCTCATTATATGATTGGTACTGCAGCTGGACCACATCCTTATCCTACTATTGTTCGTGAATTTCAAAAAATGATTGGAATAGAAGCAAAAAAACAAATTTTAGAACAAGAAAAAAGACTTCCAGATGCAATTATTGCATGTATTGGAGGAGGTTCTAATGCTATTGGTATTTTTTCGGATTTCATTCATGATAAAGTCAATTTAATTGGAGTAGAGCCGGGCGGTTACGGTATACATACTGAAAAACATGGAGCACCATTAACACAAGGTAGAACTGGTATTTATTTCGGAATGAAATCTCATTTAATGCAAAATAAGGAAGGTCAAATTCAAGAATCTTGGTCAATCTCAGCAGGATTAGATTTTCCATCAGTTGGTCCAGAGCATGCCTGGCTAAATGATATTCATCGTGCTCAATATGTTTCTATTACTGATACAGAAGCAATAAACGCATTTCAAATTCTTTGTAAAAAAGAAGGTATTATCCCTGCTTTAGAATCTTCTCATGCATTAGCATACGCATTGAAATTAATGAATATGTATCCTACTAAAAAACAAACTTTAATTGTTAATCTTTCTGGTCGTGGTGATAAAGATATCTCTATAATAAATGATGTTTTAAAAAAAAAGGAAAAAGATTATGAATCGATATCAAGAAATATTTAAACGATTATCGTTGTTAAAAGAAGGATGTTTTATACCTTTTGTAGTTTTAGGAGATCCGTCCTTAAAAATATCAATAAAAATTATTGAAGCTTTGATTCAAAACGGAGCAGATGCTTTAGAAGTTGGGATTCCATTTTCAGATCCATTAGCTGATGGACCAATTATTCAAAAAGCAAATTTACGTGCTTTATCTCAAAAAAATACTTTTTTAGATTATTTTCAAATATTAGAAAAAATACGTAAAAAATATAAAAGACTACCTATTGGTCTTTTGATATATGCTAATCTTATATATAATCAAGGTATTGATAATTTTTATTTGCAATGTTTTAATTCTGGTTTAGATTCTGTACTTATAGCAGATGTTCCTATTGAAGAATCAAAAGTTTTTTATAAAACTGCAAATAAATACAAAATTAATTCTATTTTTATTTGTCCTCCGGATGCAGATGATGACTTTTTAAATAAAATTTCTTTATATGCACAGGGATTTATTTATGTATTGTCTCGTTCTGGAGTCACAGGGATTAAAAATAAAACCTTATCATTACCTAAAAAATTTATAAAAAAAATAAAAAAATATAATAGTCTTCCCTTATTACAAGGTTTTGGAATTTCAAGTTCTAAACAAGTTAAACAAGCAATATTATCAGGTTTATCTGGTGTAATATGTGGTTCTGCTATTATAAATATAATTGAAAAATATTTACATGAAGAAGAAAAAATGATTGAAAAAATAAAAGAATTTACTAGTGCATTAAAACTTTCTACTAAATTATAATAATATACTTTATTAAAATATATAATTTATATATATAAAAAATATTCTTATCTTAAATAATATGTATAATCTTCGCATTATATAAAGTATTTATAAGGAATATGCATATGTCAATTACGGTAAGTAAATTATGTCATGATACTCGTTATTTTTTTTATAAACAAATAGGAATTATTTTTTTTATATCTATATTTGTTGCTTTAATTAATATACTAATAGATATGTTTATTGAACCGGATATACATATTGTCTCTATAATAGAAAATAATAAATTTATTAATACTGGTTCATTATTAGAATTAATTGGTAATATGAATTTAGAAGAAAAAAATGAATTATTGAAATATTCTATTGTTAAAATTATAGAATCATTAATGAGCAAAACATTATTGTTAGGAAGTACTATAATTTTAATTTCTTTTTTATCTGAAAATAGAAACAAATCAATTGTATCAGCAATATATTCTTTTTTGTCATTTTTACCAAATTTATTTATATTAAATTTTTTAATTACTTTTATTACTCAAATAGGTTTTATGTTTTTAATTATTCCAGGAATATTATTATCAATAACACTATCATTATCACCTATTATTTTTTCTTTTAAAAAACACGGATTAATAGATTCAATGCGTTTGAGTATGTATATTTCTTGGAAATATATAAAAATAATAGGACCAGGTATTTTATTTTGGATATGTAGTAAATTTATTTTAACAATATTAGTATCTCATATTAATTTTTTTAATAAAAATATTTTGTTTTTAATATTTAATATCAGTATAAATATATTATTTTCTATTTTGATTATATACTTATTTCGATTTTACATGATTTTGTCACGTTCCTAAAAATTCAAAGATTATCTAGGTTTATATTATGAAACAAATTTTAAATATATTACCAATGCTCATTTTCTTCATATTTTATAAGTTTTATGATATTTTTGTAGCTTCTGGTTCTTTAATTGTTACATCAGGGTTAGTATGTATACTTCATTGGATGTTTTATAATGAAATAGATAAAATTAGTTTATTTAGTTTTTTTGTAGTTTCTTTTTTTGGTTTTCTTACAATATTTTTTCATAATAGTCAATTTATTAAATGGAAAATAACAATTATTTATATATTTTTTTCTATAATTTTATTAATTAGTCAGTTTTCGACAAAAAAACCAATGATACAAAGATTTTTAGAAAAAGAAATAAAAATATCTAATATTTATTGGCGTAAAATAAATTTTTTTTGGTCTTTATTTTTTTTATTTTGCGGTATTTTAAATATTTATATAGCTTCTTATTTTTCAGAAACAACATGGGTGAATTTTAAAGTTTTTGGTTTTACATCCTTAACATTTTTTTTAATTTTAGTCACTAGTATTTATATAAATCGTAAAATATCGAAAGACAAATAATTTTTTACAACATAATAGAGTGAAAATTTTAATAATGTCAGAAGAAAATAAATTACCTAAGGGAATATTAGTATTAAAAACACTTTCAATGCCTGCAGATACCAACGCTAATGGTGATATTTTTGGCGGTTGGATTATGTCTCAAATGGATATGGGTGGAGCAATATTAGCAAAAGAAATAGCAGGTGGAAAAGTAGCTACTGTACGAGTTAATAGTATTAATTTTTTAAAATCTATATCAGTTGGTGATATTGTTAGTTGCTATGCAAAATGTATTAAAATTGGTAAGAGTTCTATTAAAATTAATATAGAAATATGGATTAAAAAAATTTATTCTAAACCATTAGGAAAATATTATTGTGCTGCAGAAGCAGCATTCGTTTATGTAGCTATTGATAAAACAGGAAAATCACGTGAATTATTACCTATGAGTATTATTTAAGTAAAACTCTACGAAAATAAAAATAATTATTTTTTAAAATATATTAATTAAATTTTATATACTAATTATTAATAAAATTAAAAATATATTTATATTTATTTTAATATCTTATATTTTCACTTTTAAAATTTAAAGCAATATATACTTCTAAAATTTTTTAATTTTTATCAAAAAATTTTTAAGGTATTACGTTCATATTTGATAAAATTAATTATATTTTTATTTGATTTAAAATTACTTTTTTCTAAGGTGTTAAATAAAATATTTTTATATTATTTTTTATTAATTTTAATAGTAAAATTAATTTTTAAAAATAATAAAAAATAAATTTTGGATTTTAATTAATTATTCTAATACTTAAATATCACACATACTTTATTTTCGAAAATAGAAAAATATTTAATTAAATATAAAATTTTTGAAATATCATAAATAGGACCTTCAATGGATGGATATTTTCTATATTTTAATCCAATGTCTAGTTTTTTTAATATACTGGTTATTAATTGCTAATATTACTTTTCGAGTTTTGATTAAACGCCGCAATATACCCTCTTCTATGTCTTGGCTGTTGACAGTTTATATTATTCCATTCATTGGAATTTCTTTTTGGTTTTTTTTTGGGGAATTGTATTTGGGAAGAAGACAAAAAAAAATAGCAAATAGAATATGGTCTATTTCTAATACATGGCTTAATGAATTAAAATCTTGTAAACATATTTTTCAAATAAAAAATAGTGAAGTAGCTACTTCTATATTTCAATTATGTAAACATAGACAAGGTATATATGGGATAAAAAGCAACAAACTTAAACTTTTAACTAATACTAAAAAAATTATGCAAATGTTAATACGTGATATTTATTTAGCACGAAAAAATATTGAAATGGTATTTTACATTTGGAAACCAGGTGGGATAGCAGATGATGTTGCAATAGCTCTTATTGATTCTGCAAAACGCGGAATACATTGTAGATTGATGCTTGATTCAGCAGGAAGTATTGAATTTTTTCAAAGTCCTTGGGTTAAAATAATGAGAAAATCTGGTATTCAAGTAGTAGAATCTTTAAAAGTTAGTTTATTACGAGTTTTTTTAAGACGTATTGATGTTAGACAACACAGAAAAATTGTATTAATTGATAATTATATTGCATATTCAGGTAGCATGAATCTTGCTGATCCTTATTTATTTAAAAAATCTTCTGGAATTGGTCAATGGATTGATTTAATGACAAGAATAGAAGGACCTGTAGCTACAACAATCGGGATAATTTATTCTTGTGATTGGGAAATTGAAACAGGTTTAAAAATTTTACCTCAATTACCAAATGAAAAAATTTTAGATAATCAGTATAATAAAAATTCTAGTATTCAAGTTATTGCATCTGGACCAGGTTTTCCTGAAAATATGATTCATCAAGCATTATTAACTGCTATTTATTCAGCTAAAAATGAATTAATCATAACTACTCCCTATTTAGTCCCTAGTGAAGATTTACTGCAAGCTATTTGTACTGCTGCTCAAAGAGGAGTCGAAGTTAGTATTATTATACCTTTGTCTCATGACTCGATTTTAGTAAAATGGGCAAGCAGAGTATTTTTTAGTGAATTATTAGAAGCCGGCGTAAAAATTTATCAATTTAAAAAAGGACTTTTACATAGTAAAAGCATATTAGTAGATCAGCAATTAAGTTTAATTGGAACTGTAAATTTAGACATGAGAAGTCTTTGGTTAAATTTTGAAATAACTTTGGTTATTGACGATAGTGATTTTGGACAGAATTTATTTTATATTCAAAATAAATATATTTCTGATTCTCAATTAATAGATAAAAAAGTTTGGTCTATGCGTTCATATTGGACGAGAATATTAGAAAAAATATTTTACTTTTTAAGTCCATTATTATAATAGTAATATTTAATTAAAGTTTTTTAAATAGATTATTAATTTTATAAATTTAATCTTAAACTTTCAATATATATTTATATTTAATAGAATCCTTTTGTTGTACCTATAATAAAACCATGTTATATATTTATATAAAAACTTTAAGTATTGTATATTTTTTATACATTATAAATGTAAAAATATAAAAATTTTCTTATCAAAAAAACTATGTATATTTTTATGAATTTTAAAATACATAAAATTTTTATATTTTTAATAAATGAGTTTTTTTATTCAAATTATTGATTTCTCATTTTTAATATTGATTGTTAAGTAAAAATATTTTTATCTTTAACTAATATGATGAGAACATACTAATGAACGAAATACTAAAAATTCTAAATAATATTCGTACGCTTCGTGTGCATTCACGAGAATGTTCTTTAGAAATTCTAGAAGAAATATTAGAAAAATTAAAAATTGTCGTTAATGAAAGAAAAGAAGAAGAAAAAAAAATTCAAAAAGAAATAGAACAGAGGATAATCAAATTAAAAAAATACAGAGAAATGTTGATTGCTGATGGTATAAGTCCTAATGAGTTACTAACAAAAAACAATTCTATTAAATCGTTAGAAAAACGCAAAAGACCTAAAAGACCAGCAAAATATAAATATATTAACAAAAACGGAGATTTTAAAACATGGACTGGTCAGGGACGAACTCCATCAGTAATTAAAAATGCTATTTTAAAAAATAAAAAAATATTAAAAGATTTTTTATTATAATTTTTATCCAGGGGTTCATCAAAAAAACCCCTACTATTTAAATAGTAAAGTATTTTTTTAACAAAAAATTAATTTATATTTAAATAATTAATTATATTTCTTCAGATAACAAGTGACCCATTTTTTCAGCTTTAGTTTTTAAATAATAAGCATTCTTAGAATTTTTTTCTACAATAAGAGGAACTCGTTCTATAATATTTATTCCAGCATTAATAAGCATCTGAACTTTAAATGGATTATTTGTTAATAAACGAATTTTTTTAATATTTAGTAAATTAAATATTTTAGCACATAATGAAAAATCTCTCTCATCAGCAGAAAAACCAAGTTTTTGATTAGCTTGAACTGTATCTAATCCTCTATCTTGTAAAGCATATGCTCTTATTTTATTAAGCAAACCAATGTTTCTTCCTTCTTGACGATGATAAATTAATACACCACTTCCTTCTTGAGAAATTCTTTCCATAGACATTTCTAGTTGACTGCCACAATCACATCGTAAACTAAATAAAGCATCACCTGTTAAACATTCTGAATGTACTCTAGAAAGAGTAGGAGTACTTTTTTTTATATTACCATATACAAGAGCAACATGATTTTTACCACTTTTCTTTTCTTCAAAACCAAATATGAAAAAATTTCCCCAGGGAGTAGGTAATATAGCTTTTTCTATTAATCGCATAAATCCTCCTAATTCAGGATTAAATAAATATTTTATAATGTTTTTATATTTTTTAAAATTTATTTCATAGATTTTATTATCAAATCTAATTTCTTAATCGGATTTTTTGACATAGTAATAGAGCGTCCTATTACTATATAATCTATTTTACATTCTTTTGCTTCTTTAGGAGTAATGATATTATTTTGATCATATAGTAAATCTTTAGAAATTCTAATACCTGGTGTAATAATTTTATATTGATTTCCAAATAAAAACTTAATTTTTTTTGCTTCTTTTCCTGGACAAACAATACCATCCAAACCACAATCATTAGATAATTTTGATAGTTTTAGAATATATTCTGTTAACGAAATGTGAATTCCAATTTCTTTCAATTCTTCTTCTTTTAAACTAGTTAACGCTGTAACTGCTATTAATAAAGGAGCTTTTTTGAAAGATTTTAATGCTTTTTTTGCAGAAATCAGCATTTTTTTACCACCAGCAGCATGAACACTTAACATCCAAATTCCTAAATCTGCTGCTGCTTTTGTAGCATTAAAAACAGTATTTGGGATATCATGAAATTTTAAATCAAGAAATATGTTAAATCCCAGTTGATGTAATTCTTTTATAAATTTACAACCTAAAATTGTAAACATTTCTTTTCCAATTTTTAAATAATAAAATGACGGATTAAGAAGATTTACTAATTTCATAGCTGATTTTTTATTACAAAAATCTAATGCAATGATGATTTTTGGCATTTTAACCGAATTAGGATTCAACACTATGCAACCTCTAGTATAAATAACATATATTAATAGAAAAATATTATTTCCTATATATTTTTTTATGTAAAACGTGCTAGTTACATGATATATAAATATTAATTTTTAAATACTATTAATATTATTATTTCTTAATAGATAAATGCGATTGAAAACTAGCATGATATGATGAACGAACAAAAGGACCACAATAAGCATTAGTAAAACCAATAGATAGAGCTTCTTTTTTTATATTTTCGAATTCTGAAAGTGATATATAACGTTTTACTGGCAGATGACGAATACTAGGTTGAAGATATTGACCTACTGTTAATAATGTAACTCCACTTGAATAAAGATCTTTCATGACTTGAATAATTTCAATATCTTTTTCTCCAATACCTAACATCAGACCTGATTTAGTTGGGATATCAAAATATTTTTTTTTAAAAGATTCTAATAGTAATAAAGATCTTTTATAATTAGCTCCAGGACGAATTTTTTTATACATTCTAGGAACGTTTTCTATATTATGATTAAAAATATCAGGCAGTGTATTATTAAAAATATTTAAAATTAATTTTATTCTCCCTCGAAAATCAGGAACTAATATTTCAATTTTAACCTTATTTTTACTACGAATAGCTTGAATACAATTGACAAAATGTTGAGCACCTCCATCATATAAATCATCACGTACAACTGAAGTAATAACTACATAATTAATTCCCATATCAAAGATAGTTTTAGATAATTTTTTAGGTTCTGCTAAATTTACAGGATTAGGTATGCCATGAAAAACTGCACAAAATGGACAGTTTCGTGTACAGATAGGACCGAGAATCATAAATGTTGCAGTACCATTATTAAAACATTCTGATAAATTTGGACATTGAGCTTCTTGACAAACAGAATGTAAATTATTTTTACGTAATGCATTTTTTATTTTATATATACGAGATGTATCAACAGGTATTTTAATTTTTATCCAATCAGGTTTTTTTAACTTTTCTGTGATTTTATAAGTATTTTTGGTAGTAATAATCTTTAATTTTTTTAATGTTTTATTTTTTAATAAAACATCTTTATTTTTCTTCATGAAATTTATTATCTCGATTTAAAATTATTAAAATATTTACTATATATTAAATTTAAAATACTTATTTAAGTAAAATTTTAAAATCCTATATTACATATTTATAATTAATTTTAATTAATGAATTGTTTTTTTTTGTACTCGTTATTTATCATAATAACTTTCAAAAATTTAGATAATTTTTTAATTAAAATAATTCGTATATCTTTTAGCTTAATATTTAAATCAAAATCTTTTATTTGTGTCATTTTTATATTTATATCACCACAGGGGTGGATGTAGTTAAATGGTTTTAAATTCATATCAACATTGAGTGCTAAACCATGTAGAGTTGAACCTTTTTTTACTCGTAATCCTAAAGAACATATTTTTTTTTCATTTATATATACACCTGGTGATTTTTTTTTACTATATGCGTCAAGAGAAAAATCATTTAAAGTTTCTATTACTATTTTTTGCATTATGTCTATTAATTGACGAATACTAATTTTTCGACGTTTTAAATCGATTAGGAAATATAGGATTTGTTGTCCAGGTCCATGATATGTAATTTGACCACCTCTATTAGTTTTTACTATCGGAATATCACCAATAAAATTTATATTCTCTTTTATTTTTAATTGTCCTTGAGTAAAAATTGGATAATGTTCTACAAACCAAATTTCATCAAATGTATTAAAATTACGTAAGTTTGTAAAAATATTCATGTTATTAACAGTTTTTAACCAATTTTCTATTCCTAAATTACGAAAAAAAATTATTTTTTTTTGCAAGAATTATCCAATAAAAATTTAAATTTAAAAAATAGATTAATTTAATAATCCAGGGAAAATAGATTTTATACCAGTACTAATAAATTCTATGCCAAGAGACATTAGTAATAAACCCATAATGCGAGTAATAATATTAATTCCTGTTTTACCTAAAATTTGTACTACGCATGGAGCAGCTTCAAAACACAGCCAACACACAAATGAAAATAAAAAAATTATTAGACTGCATCCAAATAAATTCATCCAACTTGAATAATAAGTACTCCATACAATAGTAGAACTAATTGCTCCAGGACCTGCGATTAAGGGCATAGCTAAAGGAACAACACTAATGTTAGTGAATTTGTTTTCTACTTTTCTGTCTTTTTGGTGTTCTACTTTTTTTATAAATTGACCACTAATCATAGAAAAAGCTATACTAATAATTAGCATTCCACCAGCAATACGAAAAGAATTTATAGATATACCAAAGATGTTTAAAATATTAGTACCAAAAAATAATGATATTAATAAAATTAATGAAGCTGAAAAATTAGCTATCAAGTTAGTTTTTTTTCTTTCTAAAAAAGACTGATTATTTGTCATAGTTGTAAAGATAGGAATCATTCCAATTGGATTAACTAAAGCACATAAACCTATAAAGAATTTTATATATATAGATAAATCAAAAATTGAAATATTCATATTATACTCCTAATTTATATTGAATTTTTATAACTTATTTAAAAATATTTTTTTATTATTAATATAATATTTTGCCTTTAAAAAAATATAAAATTTTTCATTCTATTGTTTATTTTAATTGTGAAAATCTGGTTTAGCAATAATACTACGTGTTTCCAAGCGAATATCTGATAATTTTACTTGAATTAAATCAGATATTTTATAATGTATAATATCATTAATAAATACCTGTCCTACTTCTTGATTAAAATTTAATTCTTCTCTAATAGGATGTATAAAGGATGCAGGAATAAAGACATTAGCACCATTTTCTATTAATCGTGCTCTTATTCCACTTCTAGCAATATCAGTTATCTCAGCATTAAATATTTTGTTCTGATATTTTTTTTGCTGTAATAATATAGTATAGAGCCAATCTGAAACATCTCTTTCAGCCATTCTATTACGTCGTCTTTGTTCACTTATTTTTAATTTAATATCTTCACTAGGTTTAATTGGTTTTTCTTTTTTTATGATAGACTTTAACAAACGATGATTAATCATATCACTATATTTACGAATCGGAGAAGTCCAGGTTGCATATTCTGAAAAACCCAGTGCAAAATGAGGACCTGGGGTAGTACTAAAATCTCCAAAAGATTGAAAACGACGGATACGACTATCAATATAATTATTTGATAATATATTTAAAACGCGTCTAAGATTACAAAAACCTTTTAAAGTAGTTATTTCTTTAGCGCTAAAGTTTAAATTATAATTCCTTAAAAAAGAAACTGCATTTTCAGCATTAACAAGATCAAAACCAGTATGTACATTGTATATACCAAATCCGATATTTTTGGATAAAAAATTAGCAGCAGATATATTAGCGATTATCATAGACTCTTCAATAATTTTATGAGCAATACGTCTCTTTTCAATTATAACGTCTATAACATTTCCACATTCAGACAAATGAAACCGATATTCTACACTATCTTTAAATAATACCGCATTTATCTTACGCCATTTCATACGTAATAAACATAAACGATGTAAAATTAATATTTGTTTTTCGATAGATTTTGTTGGAGGGATCCATGTTCCGCATTTTTCAATCCAATCTGAAACATGATCATAAGATAATTTTGATTTTGATTTTATCCATGCTAAAAAAAACTGAATCTTATCAGAAATACTTCCATCGTTTAAAATAGTCATATGACATGCTACTACTGGACGACGTTTATTAGGATTTAATGAACATATATCTTCTGATAATTTTCTAGGCAACATAGGAATATTAAAACCTGGTAAATAATTTGTGAATATTCTATTAGATGCTATAATATCTAACTTACTACCATGTTCTATATAAGCTGTTGGATCTGCAATTGCCACAGTTAAAGAAATTTCACCATTAGATTTTTCATCGACGAAAATAGCGTCATCAATATCTTTAGTATTGATGTTATCAATAGTGATAAAATCTAAATTTGTTAAATCTTTTCTGTCGTAATATTCTTTTAAAACAAGATCGTTTTCTTCTATTAGAGGTTCTTTTCTATCAAGATTATGCCTTGCTAACGTTACTGACCATGGTATCAATGGATCATCTTCTTGTGTAATTTTTTCGGTCAACTCAGCATAAAAAATATGATGTCCCTTAAGTTTATGTTTTGTTAACTGAGCTATAGCCCAATCGCCATTCTGAAAGGTATTTATGCAATTTTTATTAGGTTGACATATTATAAGATGCTTTAAAAATGGATAATCTGGTATTATAAATAGTCTATTATCTTTTTTTTCTATTTTTCCAACAAACCTATTTAAAAAAGGTTCGATCAATTTTTCAGGTTCGACTATTTCTCTGTCTTTTTCTATTTTTAATAATGCAATTATTTTATCTCCATGCATAACTTTTTTCATATTTTTAGGAGGTATAAAATAACTTTTTTGTATATCAATTTCTAAAAATCCAAATCCTCTTTCAGTGCTTTTTACTATGCCTTCAACGCGCGGTGTTTTAGCATGCATATTTTTTTTTAACTGTGTAAGTAATGGATTGTTTTGGAACATAGTAATGCGACCTAATTGTCATAGTAGAAAATTAATAATTTTATAAATTTAAATTTAAATATATAATTCATTTATAAAATATCATAGATAATTATTTCTTAATTTTATGGAAATTTATGTATCATAATAACTTATTTTAATAATAAAAAGTTATATTGTTTATTTTAAAATCTGCTAAACTTTAAAAATCATATTATAATGCATTATTTATAGCGCTAATATTAAAACCATTATCAACATAAATAACTGAACCTGTAATACCTAAGGATAAATTAGATAATAAAAAAGATGCTACATTTCCTATATGGTCAATAGTAATAGAATTTTTTAAAAATGAAGATGAATTAGAATAATTTTGTATTTTTTTAAAATTTTTAATTTGATAAGAAGAAACAGTCTTAATGGGACCAGATGAAATAGCATTAACTCTAATATTTTCTTTACCTAATGAATAAGCCATATACCGAACATTTGCTTCTAATGATGCTTTAGCTAAACCCATAATATTATAATTTGGTATTACACGTTGTGCACCTAAATAGGATAAAGTTAATAAGGAAGAAAAATTATTTAACATTTTTCTACATTCTTTAATTAATCCTAAAAAACTATAGGAACTAATTTCATGAGAAATATTAAATCCTTCTCTAGTAGCATTCTCAATAAAATCTCCATTAAAATTTTTTTTAGGACAATAAGCAATAGCATGAACTAATCCGTCAAATTTCTTCCATACTTGACTTAAGTCAATAAATAACTTTTTAATATTTTCATCACTAGTAACATCACAAGATAATACAATAGAAGATTTCATAGATTCTGTTAATTTCTTTATTTTTTTACTCATTTTTTCATTTTGACATACAAATCCTAATTCTGCTTTCTGGCTATATAAAGATTTTGCTATACCAAAAGAAAGTGATCTCATACTTGAAATTCCACTTATTAAAATTTTTTTACCTTTTAAAAATCCCATTTTTATATCTCAAAAATAAATATTATCATTAATATAGTGATTTAATGTTCTATTAATTATATGTTTAAAAAATATTTTTTTATATCAGATTGTAAATCATAATTACTTTCATTAAATAACGAGATGCTTGAATTGCTGGATGTTTTTTTTTATGTGTGTACAAAAGTCTTCGGTTGTCATTGTATTTATTATATTTATTGCTTCTTTTCTATTTTTAGAAAATGTTTTAAGTAATGCACTAGTTCCATTAACATATGAAACAATAGTAGCATATCTCATTACATCTTTATTTTTAATGTTCATTAGTCTTTTTTCTAAAAAACTAATATAAGCAGTTCCTATATTAATATTTATTTTTGGATTATATAATTCTTTAATAGAAGGTTGACCTTTTTTACCATTTAAACGATATACTTCCATTCCTGCTGCAGAAGGCTTAATTTGCATTAATCCAATAGCATTAGATTTACTTTTAGCATAAGGATTTCCAGAAGATTCTACATAAATAATAGACTTAATTAATTTTTCTTCAACTTTATACTTATGTGCAGCAACTTGAATAATATTGTTCCAATCTCTTAAAGTATTTTCTATACTATTTTTGTTTAAAAAATAATTTATTTTTGAATTTTGTTTTATATTTACAAACTGATTGCATCCAGTTAATAATAGAAAAGAAATAACTAAAATTCCTAATGTCACAAAAAATCTCCTAATATTTTAAATATTTTAATATTTATTATAATAAAAAATACTATAACATATATTATAAAATTATTATTTATTCTATTTCACTAACCATTTGAATAGCTCGACCGATGTAGTTAAAAGGAGTAATATTTTTTAAACGTTTTTTCTCTTGTTCGGGAATATTTAAATTAGAAATAAATACATGTATAATTTTTTTATCTATTTTTTTTCCTCGAGTTAATTCTTTTAATTTTTCGTATGCATTTGGTATCCCATAACGGCGCATAACAGTTTGAATAGGTTCAGATAAAATAGACCAATTTTCATCTAAATTTTTTAATAATTGAGATTCATTAATTTCTAATTTATTAATTCCTGATAATACAGAATGATATGCAATTATTGAGTAAGAAATAGCTACACCTAAATTTCGTAATACTGTAGAATCACTTAAATCACGTTGCCATCTAGAAATAGGTAACTTTGTTATCATATGATTCATTAAAGAATTAGATAATCCTAAATTACCCTCAGAATTTTCGAAATCAATTGGATTAATTTTATGTGGCATTATTGAAGAACCTATTTCATAATCTCTAGATTTTTGTTTAAAGTAATTAAGAGAAATATACCCCCACATATCACGATTAAAATCAATTAATATAGTATTGAAGAGTGATATACAACTAAAAAATTCTGCAATATAATCGTGCGGTTCAATTTGTGTAGTATATGGATTCCATTGAATTCCAAATGATGTTATGAATTCTTTACTTATTTTATGCCAATTAATATTAGGGTATGCTGCTAAATGTGCATTATAATTACCAGTACTTCCATTAATTTTCCCTAATATTTCTATTTTTTTAAGTATTTTTACTTGACGTTTCATTCGATAATAAAAATTAGCGATTTCTTTACCCATAGTTGATGGTGTAGCTGGTTGTCCATGAGTTAAAGACAACAAAGGATATTTTTGATATTTATAAGCTATTTTTTTTAAGGTACTTATAATTTGTTCCCACAATGGTAGAATTATTTGATCACGAGCGTCTTTAATCATTAATGCATATGATATATTATTAATGTCTTCTGAAGTACATCCAAAATGTACAAATTCTGAAATTAATAAAAGATTTTTACATTTAGAAATTTTCTTTTTTAGAAAATATTCTAAAGATTTGACATCATGATTAGTTACTTTTTCTATATTCTTAATAGAATTTGCATCTTGTTCATTAAATTCTTTAAAAATATTATCAAGAAATAATATTTCTTTATTTTTAATATTATTAATCTTTAATATTTCAGACGTGCTAATTATTTTTTTTAGCCATTGAATTTCAATATTAAGACGATATTTCAAAAAACTAAATTCACTGAAAATATTTCTTAATAATACTGTTAAATTGCTATATCGGCCATCAATAGGAGAGATGGCTGTTAATGAATTTAATTTCATATATTATTCCTAATTTTCAATAATTCAAAATAAGAATTAAATTATACTTTTAAAGTATATAATATTTTTTTTGCTTTTTTAATAATAAAATATCTAAAATATATTAATTGTAGTTTACTTCCACCGAATTGTTTCCATAAAACTATTGCACGAATACCTGAAAATAACAAACATCGAATTTTTTCTTGTATTCGAAGATCTTGTAAAAAATTTTTTACTCCGTTTACTAAAATACGAGAACCTAAAGAACTGATAATTTCAAGATATAGTCTTGCTATTTTACTAGTTAAATTTTCGATATTACAATTTAAACGATATTCATTAGATATAACTGATATTTTATTTTTTAAAGAATAGATTGCTATACGATTATTTTTTAATTTTCTTTCAATAATCATCATATTAAAAATATATTTAATTAATTCAAAATAAGAATAAGAAAAAGTAGAAAAAGTTAAAGTTGACACTAATATTTTCAATCCTATAATTAGATTTTTTTCATGATTTCCGTATATTGTAATTATAGAAGTAGGATTCATTTCTAAAATACTTTTTAAACATATGCTAAATGCATTACTATCACATTTTCCTGAATGAGCTAATTCTTGTACTAAATAAGCTGATTGAAATATACCTGCAAGTGATAATGTAATTAAGTGTATTTTTTTTATCACAATTGTCTCCTTACTATTTTAAAACAATGTGAATTATAATAATGGCAATCTAGATTCAATAATTCCACCACCGATACATTTTTCTGACAAATAAAAAACTACTGATTGGCCTGGCGTAACTGCAATAACAGGTGAATCAAATAATATTCTTATATATTTATTATTTACACTTTCTATTTTACACATAATATCTTTTTGACGATATCTTATTTTAGTCATACAAGAAAAGGGTAAACATAATTCTTCATTATTAATCCAACTAATATTTTTAGCAATTAACCCTATAGACATAAGATGTTTATTATAAGAACCTTGAGCAACAATTAAAATATTTTTCTGGATATTTTTTTCCACAACATACCATGGTATGTTGTATTTTCCTTTTATTCCACCAATACCTAATCCTTGTCTTTGACCTAAAGTATAATAAAAAATACCGTTATGTTTTCCAATAACTTCCCCAGAAACTGTAATTATATCACCTTTTTTTTCAGGAATATAAAGACTTAAAAATTTTTTTATTTTTTTAGGACCGATAAAACAAATACCAGTAGAATCTTTTTTTTCTGCAATGTTTAAATTTATTTTTTTAGCTATGTCTCTAACTTTATTTTTTTTTAAATGCCCAATAGGAAATAAAATTCTTTTAAGTTGAATTTTATTTAAAGTATATAAAAAATAACTTTGATCTTTGTTAAGGTCGATTCCTTTAAATAGTAAATATTTACCATTTATTTTTTTTATACGAGCGTAATGACCTGTTGCAATATAATCTGCTTTAAGTTCTTGAATCGAATAATTCAAAAACATATTAAATTTTATTTCTTTATTACATAAGATATCAGGATTTGGTGTTTTTCCTTTTTTATATTCACTTAAAAAATTTTTAAAAACATATTCCCAATATTCTGAAGAAAAGTTAATTTTATGAAGATATATATTTAATTTTTTACATACTTTTTCAGCATCAAATAAATCTTTAGTAGAATTACAATATCCTTCTTTGTCATCCTCTTCCCAATTTTTCATAAACAAACCTTCTACTTGATATTGTCTTTTCTTTAAAATCCATGCGGAAACGGATGAATCTACACCTCCAGACATAGCAACAATCACTTTTTTGTTTTTTTTTATTTTCATATTAAAGAACATTATTTTTAATCTTATTATTATAGATATTTTTTAAAATATTTAATGTTACATTATATATTATAAAAAAAATAATAAATGAATTATATTTTTTGTATTTCTAAAATATATTTTTTTGAAAATATTTTTATTTTAAATTAATTATTTTTATTAAAAATTTATAAAAATGATAAAAAACATTTTTACTGCATGTTAAAATATATAAAAAATAAATATGGTATGAAAAATATGAAAAATATAAGAAATTTTTCTATTATAGCTCACATTGATCATGGAAAATCAACTTTATCTGATCGATTAATACAAATATGTGGTGGGTTATCTGAAAGAGAAATGTCTGATCAAGTATTAGATTCAATGGAGTTAGAAAGAGAAAGAGGAATTACTATTAAAGCTCAAAGTGTTATGATTGATTATAAAAATAAATTAGGTAATCTTTTTAATTTAAATTTTATTGATACTCCAGGTCATGTAGATTTTTCTTATGAAGTATCTCGATCATTAGCTGCTTGTGAAGGAGCATTATTAGTTGTTGATTCTACTCAAGGAGTTGAAGCTCAAACTTTAGCTAATTGCTATACTGCATTAGAAATGAATTTAGAAATCATTCCAGTATTAAATAAAATAGATCTACCAAATGCTAATATAGATAAAGTATCTAAAGAAATCGAAGATATTATAGGAATATCTGCATTAGACATAATCAAATGCTCTGCTAAAACAGGAGAAGGCATAAAAAATCTCATAGAACGTATTATTACTAAAATTCCTCATCCTAATGGTTCAATCAATGCTCCTCTTCAAGCTTTAATTATTGATTCATGGTTTGATAATTATCTAGGTGTAGTATCTTTAATAAGAATTAAAAATGGAATTCTATTTAAAAAAGATAAAATTCAAGTAATGAGTACAGGAAAGCATTATTTTGTTGATCAAATTGGAGTTTTTACACCTAAAAAATTAAATAGAAATGAATTAAAATGTGGTGAAGTAGGATGGATTATTTGCGGTATAAAAAATATTATAGCTGCTCCAGTTGGAGATACTCTAACAACTGCTAAAAATCCAGCAAAAAAAAAATTAGTAGGCTTCAAAAAAATTAAACCTCAAATATATGCTGGTCTATTTCCTATTACATCAGATCAATATGAAACTTTCAGAGATGCTTTAGGTAAACTTAGTTTAAATGATGCTTCTTTGTTTTATGAACCAGAAAATTCTACGGCTCTTGGTTTTGGATTCAGATGTGGATTTTTGGGTTTATTACATATGGAAATTGTTCAGGCACGTTTAGAAAGAGAATATTTTATTGATTTAATTTCAACAGTTCCTACAGTTGTTTATGAAATAGAACTAATTAATGGAAAAATAATTTATTTAGATACTCCTTCTAAATTCCCAAACATGAATAATATTAAAATAATCAAAGAACCTATAGTAGAATGTAATATTTTGTTACCTCCTCAATTCCTTGGATCAGTAATGAAATTATGCATAAAAAAAAGAGGTGTACAAATAAATATGGTTTATCATACAAATCAAGTATTATTAAAATATAATATACCTATGAATGAAGTAGTATTAAATTTCTTTGATGAATTAAAATCTATATCTAGTGGATATGCTTCATTGGAATATGATTTTAAATGTTTTCAACCTGCTAAAATAGTACGAATAGATATATTAATTAACTCAGAAAAAGTAGATGCATTAACAACACTGTCTTACTATAAAAATGCACAATATCGTTCTCGCGAAATAGTAGAAAAAATGAAAATTTTGATACCTCGACATCAATTTGATATTTCTATTCAAGCTATAATTAATAATTCAATTGTAGCCCGTTCGACTATTAAACAGTTAAGAAAAAATGTATTAGCAAAATGCTATGGTGGAGATGTTAGTAGAAAGAAAAAATTATTAAAAAAGCAAAAAGATGGAAAAAAAAGAATGAAAAAAATAGGTAATGTTAACATGCCTAAAACAGTATTTCTTTCAATTTTAAATACTAATAAAAATTAATATAAGGAAATTAAAATGGCTAATATATTAACTATTTTTTTATTAATTAGTACATTAGTAACTGGAATACTTTGGATTTTCTATCATATTAAAAATATTAAAAATTATTTAATTAATAAAAAAATAATTAAGAATAATAATTTATATCAAAAAAATACAGTAATTTTAAAAAATAGAATATATTTTTTTGAATCTCTAGCATCATTTTTTCCGATTTTTCTAATAATATTTATTGTACGTTCATTTATTTATGAACCTTTTCAAATTCCTTCAGGCTCTATGATGCCTACTCTTTTAGTAGGTGATTTTATTTTAGTCGAAAAATTTTCATATGGTATTAAAGAACCAATCACACATAAAATATTAATACATACAAAAAATCCTCAACGTGGTGATGTTGTAGTTTTTAAAAATCCTAAAGATCATAATGTAAATTATATTAAACGTATAATAGGATTACCAGGAGATAAAATTAAATATAATATTAATAATAAACATATACATATATATACGAATTATTTAAATAAAAAACAATGTAAAGAAAAATTATTAATTAATTATTCAAAATCTAAAATAAGTAAATTTATTCAAAAAGTATATTTCTTTAATGAAAAAAATAAAAAAGAAGAAAAAAAAATATATAACTCATTATACTTTGATGTTGTTGAAGAAAATATTAACAATGTTAGACATGATATATTATTACTAAATAATATAAAAAATTCAACAAAAGATTATTTTCAACAAGAAAATATGCCAAAATTAACTTGGATTGTACCTAAAGGTGAATATTTTATGATGGGAGATAATCGTGATAATAGTTTAGATAGTCGTTATTGGGGTTTTGTACCTGAAAAAAACTTAGTGGGAAAAGCCATTAAAATATGGATGAGTTTTGATAAAAATGAAAATGAATGGCCTACTGGTATACGTATAAATAGAATTGGAAATATATATTAGAAAACGTAATATAGTAGGAATATAATTAATATTATATATTTATACTAACGTACACCTTCAATTTTATCAAGTTTTCTGTTTTTCCTGTTATATAATCAATTAAAATATTATTGAAATCGGTATAAAATGAATCACATCGTGACAAAAAAAATACAAAAGGTATTAGGATATACTTTTACTCATAAAGATCTTCTAAAACAAGCATTAACACATCGTAGTGCAAGTAGCAAACATAATGAACGACTAGAATTTTTAGGTGATTCTATTTTAAGTTTTGTAATTGCTAGTGCTTTATATCAACATTTTCCATATATTGATGAAGGTGATATGAGTCGTATGAGAGCAACTTTAGTCAGAGGAAACACCTTAGCAGAAATTGCATATGAGTTTGATTTAGGAGAATATTTAAAATTAGGACAAGGAGAGTTAAAAAGTGGAGGATTTCGTCGTGAATCTATTTTAGCTAACACTGTAGAAGCTCTAATTGGAAGTATTTATTTAGATAGTAACATTAAAACAGTAGAAGAGTTAATATTAAAATGGTATGAAAAACGTTTAGAAAAAATTAGTCCAGGAGATACACAAAAAGATCCTAAAACAAGATTACAAGAATATTTACAATCAAAACATTTAGCTTTACCTATATATTTCATAGTTGAAGTATATGGTGAAGCTCATAATCAATTATTTACTATTCATTGTAAAATCAGCGTAATTTCAGAATATTTAATTGGTACTGGTTCAAGCAGAAGAAAAGCTGAACAAGATGCGGCACAAAAAGCACTAATTCAATTAGGTGTAGAGTGAAAAATAAAAAATATTGTGGATACATCACTATTATTGGAAAAGCAAATGTTGGAAAATCAACATTGCTAAACAAAATAATTGGAAAAAAAATTTCTATTGTATCAAGAAAAAAAAACACAACACAAAATAATATTACTGGTGTTAAAACTCAAAAAAATTATCAATCTATTTATATAGATACACCTGGAATAATGTTTGATAAAAGAAAAAATCAAATTAAAAATCAAGAAAAGAATTTTTATAAAATAATAAAAACTGCAATATTAATAATTTTTATTATTGATCGAGTTAATTGGACAGAATATGATGAAATAATTTTAAATAAAATAAAAAAAAATAAAATACCAATTATTATTATAATCAATAAAATTGATAAAATACATAACAAAATTATTTTGTTACCTTTTATTGACTTTCTTAAAAAAAAATTTAATTTTGTAGAAATTATTCCTACTTCTGCAAAAGAAATAAAAAGCATAATTTCATTAAATAATATCATTAAATCTTATTTACCCCAGAAACCTCATGTATATTCTAAATCTTATATTACAACCAATTCTCAAATTTTTACAGTATCTGAAATTATTAGAGAACAATTAATATTATTTTTAGGAGATGAACTACCTTCTATAATAAAAGTAGAAATTGAATATTTTAATAAGAAAGAAAAAATAATACTTTATATAAGAGCTATAATTTGGGTAAAAAATATAAGGCAAAAAGGTATTGTAATTGGTTTTAATGGAGAAAAAATAAAAAAAATTAGTATTATTTCAAGAAAAAAAATAGAAAAAGAATTTCATATTAAAACTCATCTTCTCTTATGGGTTAAATATAATAATTCAAAAAAGTAGAATCAAAAACATAATTAATTTTTTAAAATTAGTTAAAGTTAAAATATTTAACTAATTTTAAAAAAAATCATCATGTTTTTAAATCAAATAAATTATGTTTATAAAAGGTGTACTTTTATCATGTCAATTATAGGTATAGGAATAGATTTTATAGAAATATTACGTATTCAAAATATTATTTTTAACTATGGAAATAATTTTGCTAAAAGAATTTTATCTATAGAAGAATGGGAAAAGTATATTATCAGTAAGAATAATATTAATTTTCTTGCAAAAAAGTTTGTTGCTAAAGAAGCAGCTTCTAAAGCATTAGGAACAGGTATAAATGATGGAGTAACATTTAATCAGTTAGAATTTTATAATAATAAATCAGGAAAACCAAAATTACGTTTTTTAAAAAATGCTCTAAAAAAATCTCAACAAATAAAATGTAAATCTATTCATGTAAGTATATCTGATCAAAAATTATATGCTCATGCTTTAGTTATTTTAGAAAATTAATTTTAATTATTTATAAATATAAATTTTATTCTTTTCTCTTTTCTTTAAAAAAATCTGTTAAAAGTTTAGAACATTCACGTTGCATAACATTTTTTTTGATGTCTAATTTATAATCTTGTTGTGAATTTAAAAAAATATTTTTAAAAAAATATTTATTATCTAATTTTTTACAATTTGCACCAAATACTAAACGTTTAATACGACTATGTATAATTGCTCCACAACACATAATACAAGGTTGCAAAGTTACATATAATGTAGTGTTTAATAACCGATAATTTTTTATTTTTTTTCCTGCATGCCGTATTGCTATAATTTCTGCATGTGCGGTAGGATCATTTTTAGTAATAGAACAATTCCATCCTATTCCAATTATACGTTCTTTAAATACTAATATTGCACCTATTGGAACTTCACCTTTTTCTTTAGCACAATATGCATATTTTAAAGCAATTTTCATCCAATCTTTATCTTTTTTATATATCATAAAAATTTTTAATATATTTTTATTATTTTTTAAGTATTTTAAATTTTTCTTTTTCCCATTCCTTTTTTTTTAAAATTATTCTTTTATCGTGTACAGTTTTACCTTTTGCTAATCCAAATTCTAATTTACACCAAGATTTCTTCCAGAATAAAGATAAAGAAACGATTGTATATCCTATTTTTTTTTTCTTAAGAGATAAAAAATTAATTTCATCTTTATGTAACAATAATTTTCTTTTTCTCATTGGATTACAAAGAATATGACTTGAAGACATATTCAAAGGTTGAATGAAAGAGTTACAAAGATATAATTCATTAAGATGACTTATTATATAGCTTTCTGAAATATTGACCTGACCTGACCTAATAGATTTAACTTCCCAACCTTCTAATACTAAACCAGATTGAAATATTTTTTCTATAAAATAATTATGATATGCTTTTTTATTAATCACAATTTTAGATAGTTTTTTATGAGATTTTTTTTTATGTAACATAATTAGATTCATTCCAAAATTAAAATCAGTTATTATAAAAATAATCTTTATATACCATTAAAAAAATTTTAATAAAATATGAATATTATAAAAGTGACAGTTATTTATGCTTTATCAGAAATTCAATACATTCGTAAAGTTTATATTAAATCAGGTTCTACTGTAAAAGATGCTATCTTAGCATCAAATTTATTAAATTTAATAAATAATTTTTCGTTCTGTAATAATAGTATAGGAATATATAATAAGATAGTACATATAAAATCAAAAATAAAAGATGGAGATAGAATTGAAATTTATAGAAATTTGATAATAGATCCTAAAGAATGGAGAAGAAAAAACATTTTTTTATTAAAAAAAGATAAAAAAAAATACTGATTTTTTAAAAAGTTATTTTTAGATTTAATAACTATAAAAAATTTAATAATATTATTAAATCTAAAAAGATAATATTTTTATTTTCTTTTCTTTGAAACTATAACCATAGCTGGACGTAATAAACGAGTTTCATGAAGAATATAGCCAGGTTGCATAACTGTGACTATTTGATTAGATTCTAATTGATCAGTATATTGAACTGACATTGCTTGATGAATAGATGGATTAAATAATATATTTATTTTATCTATCTTTTTAATATTAAATAATATAAAGGATTTTTTTAACAAATCATAAATACATTCTAACTTATTGAAGATTTCTATGTAACTCTCTTTTGAATCAGTTGTCTCTATTAAATTCATTGCACGTTCAATATTATCTACAATAGGTAGGAAATCTATAATTAATTTTTCTAAAGAAAATTTTATAGAATTTTCAATTTCTTTATTTAGTCTATTATAGACTGATGCAATTTCTTGTTCAGTAATTTTTTCTTTTTCTATAATTTTTTCTTTAGATTCTTTTAATTGAACTTCTAAAAGCTCAGTTAAATTTTTTTTTATTAAATTGTTGCTTTCATCTTTTTCATTATTATTTATTTTTGTATTTTTGTTATTTATTTTTTCTAATTTTTTTTCTTCTTTATTTGTCATAAAAACATCCTTTTTCAGTATGTATTTATTTTTGAAAAAATTTTTAATTTTATTTTTTTGACATGAATATATTAAAAATTTGTTAATGGAAATAATATTATCTTTTTTAAGATGTTTTATTTGATTTTATAATTTTTAATAAGAGGAGGAATATAAGAAATTGACATATCCCATGGTTGTTCGATCCATATATTTTGAGGTATATCTATAATATAGTCATCGACTAATAAACGGCCCATTGGTTTTGCAAAAATAGTTACAAAATATGCTTTTGGATATAAATTTCGAATAATTTTTGCAGTACCTCCAGTGTCTACTAAATCATCTATTACAATAACTTTTTCTCCATTACCTTCTGCTTTTTTAATTATTTTTCTATTTTTTTTTAAGCAATCATAATTATAACTTTCAATACAAACAGTATCAACGCATCGCAAACCTAACTCTCTAGCTAATAAAGCTGATGGAACAAGTCCACCTCGACTTACAGCAATAATTCCATTCCAAGAATTTATTTTTTTTTTAAGTAATCGACTGGCTAGTTTTCTAGTATGAATTTGAAGCATATCCCAAGTGACAATGTATTTCTCACTCATAAAAAGAAATTCCGAAACTATAAAATAGTATTTATAAGAAAGTGGAAATAACTTGAATTATTATAGGATTTGAATATAGTAAAAAAAATTATTTAATAATTAGTTAGTTTTTTTGCATTTCTTTTTCGATAATTAATATCAATATATGAATAATTTTAATATGCATTTCTTGTATTCGATCTGAAAATCCATAGTAAGGAACACAAATTTCTATATCAGATAATTTTTTAATTTTACCTGCATCATTTCCTGTTAAAACAACAACTTTCATCTTTTTTTTCTGTGCTGCTTCTATAGCTTTTATTATATTTAAAGAATTTCCAGAAGTAGAAATTGCTAATAATACATCGCCTGAGCATCCAACACTTTCAATAAATCGTGAAAATACTTGATCATAACCAAAATCATTTCCTACTGCAGAAATATAACTGCTATCTGAAATAGATATTGCAGGATATCCAGCTCTTTTTTTTCTATATACACTAGTTAATTCTTCTGAAAAATGTAGGGCATCACAATGTGAACCTCCATTTCCACATGATATTACTTTTTTACCGTTTTTAAATGATTGAGCAATAAGAATAGCTGATTTTTGAATTTTTTGTATTTGATTGTCATCTTTTAAAAATTTTTTTAATGTCTTTAATGCATTATTAAATTCAGAAAAAATTATTTTTTTATACATAATTTTAAATTTGTTATTTTTTTGATTAAAAAAATAAATATCTTATTCTAAAAAGATAAATTTATATAATATTTTTTTCGGTGCGGACGGGATTCGAACCCGCGACCCCCGGCGTGACAGGCCGGTATTCTAACCAACTGAACTACCACACCTTGTTAGTATTTTTATATTGTACATTTTTTAAAAAAATCAGTCAATAATCTTTTATATATTTATTTAAGAATTAATGCCATAAACACATACTATTATCTTTCATATATTGTAAATATTTTTTATGAAGATCAACTTCTTTTGGTGTAGAATATAGTATTCTTAAAGAAGAATTTGTTATTTTAATATTCTTTTTTAATTTCTGAGATTGTTTTTTGAGACTAATTATATCAGAAGAAAAAAAAGATTCTTGACCACCAGTCATTAAAAGATATAATTTACCTAAAAGATAAGCATCTACCATTGCACTATGTAATTTTCTATGAGATTTATTTATTTTATAACGTTTACATAAAGCATCTAATGTGTTTTTTTTTCCAGGAAATAATACACGTGCTAATTTTAACGTATCAATAATAGAACAAAATGTATTAATATTTTTTATTTTTTTATTTAATATTGATAATTCTTGATTTATAAATCCTAAATCAAAAGCAGCATTATGAATAACTAATGTAGATTTATTAATATATTTTAAAAATTGATCAGCAATATCTTTAAAAAAAGGTTTATCTAGTAAAAAATCATTAGTAATACCATGAACTTTTAACGCTCCAGATTCTATTAATCTATTAGGTTGAATATAAACATGAAAATTATTTCCTGTAAAACGACGTCCAATAATTTCAACAGCTCCAATTTCTATAATTCTATGATTTATATGAGGAAGATTAGTTTTATTTATACCTGTTGTTTCGGTATCTAATATAATTATTCTTTTTTTATTCATAATACCTTTAAATTATTTACATATAATTAAAATTATTTTGGAATAACTATCATTATGTTAAAAATAGTTAAAATGTTTACAGATGGTTCTTGTTTGGGTAATCCTGGTGCAGGAGGATATAGTACAATATTACGTTATAAAAGACACGAAAAAATATTAACTTCAGGATTTCACTTAACTACTAATAATAGAATGGAATTAATGGCTGTAATATCGGGATTAGAATCTCTTAATCAATCATGTTTTGTTGAAATTACAACAGATAGTTTGTATGTAAAAAAAGGAATTGTTGATTGGATGCCTATATGGAAAAAAAAAAATGGAAAACTACTAAAAAAAAATCTGTAAAAAATATAGACTTATGGCTTCGTATTAATGAAGCTTTAAAAAAACATTTCGTAACTTGGTTTTGGATTAAAGCTCATATTGGTCACTTAGAAAATGAAAGATGTGATATAATAGCACGTCAATCTGCTAAATATCCTTCAATTAAGGACATTTACTATGAAAATAGTAAATAATAAAACATAATCTCTTATATAAAAAAATATATAAATAAAATTAAAAAATATGATTTTAAAAAAAATACTTATATTGGTTGATAACTATGTTTGGGTTCTATATAACAATAATGGTTTTTGTATAATTATAGATCCGGGATTATCTGAACCTATAATACAAGAAATAAAAAAAAGAAAATGGTTTCCTATAGCTATCTTATTAACTCATAATCATATTGATCATACAGGAGGAGTAAAAGATATTATTAAATATTTTCCAAATATAACTGTTTTTGGACCTAATGAAACAAAAAAATATGGTGTTAATAAGATTGTAAAACAAGGAGATAAAATTACTATTTTAGATAAAATTTTTTACGTTATTGGTACTCCAGGCCATACTCTAGGTCATGTTTCTTATTATAGCAATCCATATATTTTTTGTGGAGATACTATTTTTTCAGGAGGTTGTGGACGCGTTTATAAGAATAAACACCTAGAAATGTATAATTCTATAAAAATGATTTCTTCTCTACCTGACAATACTATTTTATGTTGTTCGCATGAGTATACTTTATCAAATTTAAAATTTTCTATGTTTTTTTTACCTAATGATTATTTTATTAAATCATATTTTAAAATAATAAAAATGAAAATAAATATTGGAAAGTCTAGCTTACCTTCTTATATTTTTTTTGAAAAAAAAATTAATTTATTTTTGAGAACAAATGAAAATTGTGTTAAAAAATCACTAGGATTAGAAAATAGTTGCAGTTCTTTTGAAGTTTTTTTAAATTTGAGATTAAAAAAAGATTTTTGGAGCTAAGCGGGATTGAACCGCTGACCTCCTGCGTGCAAGGCAGGCGCTCTCCCAGCTGAGCTATAGCCCCAGATAATTTTATGGTAGGCCTGAGTGGAATTGAACCACCGACCTCACCCTTATCAGGGGTGCGCTCTAACCATCTGAGCTACAAGCCTTCTAATTTTTTATTAGATAATTTGTGTGGGCACCTTCAAAAAAGTATATATTTTTAAGGAGGTGATCCAACCGCAGGTTCCCCTACGGTTACCTTGTTACGACTTCACCCCAGTCATGAATCACAAAGTGGTAGGCGCCTTCCTTTTAAGGGGTTAGGATACCTGCTTCTTTTGCAACCCACTCCCATGGTGTGACGGGCGGTGTGTACAAGGCCCGGGAACGTATTCACCGTGGCATTCTGATCCACGATTACTAGCGATTCCGACTTCGTGGAGTCGAGTTGCAGACTCCAGTCCGGACTACGATTTACTTTATGAGGTTTGCTTGTCTTTGCAGATTTGCTTCTCTTTGTATAAACCATTGTAGCACGTGTGTAGCCCTGGTCGTAAGGGCCATGATGACTTGACGTCGTCCCCACCTTCCTCCGGTTTATAACCGGCAGTCTCCTCTGAGTTCCCGGCCGAACCGCTGGCAACAGGGGATAAGGGTTGCGCTCGTTGCGGGACTTAACCCAACATTTCACAACACGAGCTGACGACAGCCATGCAGCACCTGTCTCATAGTTCCCGAAGGCACTTCTTTATTTCTAAAGAATTCTATGGATGTCAAGACCAGGTAAGGTTTTTCGCGTTGCATCGAATTAAACCACATGCTCCACCGCTTGTGCGGGCCCCCGTCAATTCATTTGAGTTTTAGCCTTGCGGCCGTACTCCCCAGGCGGTCGACTTAATGCGTTAGCTTCGGAAGTCACTTCTCTTGGAAACAACCTCCAAGTCGACATCGTTTACGGCATGGACTACCAGGGTATCTAATCCTGTTTGCTCCCCACGCTTTCGCACCTCAGTGTCAGTATTCGTTTAGGAGGCCGCTTTCGCCACAGGTATTCCTCCAGATATCTACGCATTTCACCGCTACACCTAGAATTCTACCTCCCTCTACGAGACTCTAGTTTTTCAGTTTCAAATGCAGTTCCTAGGTTGAGCCTAGGGATTTCACACCTGACTTAAAAAACCACCTACGCGCTCTTTACGCCCAGTAATTCTGATTAACGCTTGCACCCTCCGTATTACCGCGGCTGCTGGCACGGAGTTAGCCGGTGCTTCTTCTGCGGGTAACGTCACGAAATAAAATTATTAGTTTTATTTTTTTCCTCCCCGCTGAAAGTACTTTACAACCCTAAGGCCTTCTTCATACACGCGGCATAGCTGCATCAGGCTTTCGCCCATTGTGCAATATTCCCCACTGCTGCCTCCCGTAGGAGTCTGGACCGTGTCTCAGTTCCAGTGTGGCTGGTTATCCTCTCAGACCAGCTAGAGATCGTTGCCTTGGTAGGCTATTACTCTACCAACAAGCTAATCTCGTCTGGGTTCATCTAGAAGCATGAGGCCATAAGGTCCCCCACTTTAGTTTTACAACATTATGCGGTATTAGCTACCATTTCTAGTAGTTATCCCCCTCTTCTAGGTAGATCCCCAGATATTACTCACCCGTTTGCCGCTCGCCGACAAGAAAGCAAGCTTTCTTTCGCTGCCGCTCGACTTGCATGTGTTAGGCTTGCCGCCAGCGTTCAATCTGAGCCATGATCAAACTCTTCAATTGAAAAACTTTTCTTAAAGAAGTAAATCTTTAAGATTTTTAAAATAACAAAATAAATTTTGTACTTAATTGTTTGTGCCCACACAGATTATCTAATATATTTTTAAAGAGCATTTTTATATGTAAAACTTTATATCAAGAGATTATACTTTTTTTGTTCTGTTGTCAACATTTTTATAAAAAATTTTTTATTTTTATTCCAAAGTCATTTTTATATGTTTTATACGAAATAAATGATTTAAAATCATATTTAATAAATTACTAAAAAAATATAAAATTATAATATATCTTAAAAGATAAAATATTAATTTTTTTAGTAAAATTTCATAAAACATCTATTTTATTTTTTTAAAAATAATAAACATACTTCATATAATATAAAAAAGGCTTCTATAATGAATCTAAAAAATATAATTAAAAAAGACATTAAAAATGCGTTAATTAAAATTGGTACTATAGATTATGATCCTATTATAACATTAAATAAAAAAATAAAATTAGGTCATTACCAAGTTAATAATTTAATTAAAATATCTAATATATTAAATTTAGAGCCATATGAATTGTCAAATAAAATAATATTTAATATTAAAAAAAAATGTATTTATAAAAAAATGACATTTTCTCAACCAGGTTTTATTAATATTTTCATTAATGAAAATTGGATCTCTGAACAATTAGAAAAAATTTTTATTTCATCTCGTCTTGGTATAAAACACTCTAAATCACAAAATATTGTAATAGATTATTCTTCTCCGAATATTGCAAAAGAAATGCATATTGGACATTTACGTTCAACAATTATTGGAGATGTTACAGCAAGAATATTAGATTTTTTAGGACATAATGTAATTAGAGCAAATCATATTGGTGACTGGGGAACACAATTTGGCATGTTAATTGCATATTTAAAAGATAAAAAAATAAAATATGATAATTTATCTCTTATACAATTAGAAGATTTTTATTGTAAAGCGAAAAAAAAATACGATATTGATCAATTATTTGCAGAAAAGTCTAGAGAATATGTAGTAAAATTACAAAATGGAGACAAATACTGTCATTTTATTTGGAAAAAATTAGTATCTATTACTATGTTAGAAAATTATAAAATATATAAGAAACTAAATGTGACTTTAAAAGAGAAGCATACTATGGGAGAAAGTGTATATAATAAAATGCTTCCTGATATTATTCAAGATCTTAAAAATAAAAAAATAGCAATTGAAAAAAATGGTTCTACTATTGTTTTTTTGAAAGAATTTAAGAATAGATTAGGAGAATATATGGGTGTTGTTATTCAAAAAAAAGATAAAGGCTTTTTATATTCTACTACAGATATTGCTTGTTTTAAATATAGATATCAAAAATTACATGCTAATCGTATTATATATTATACTGATCCTCGTCAACATCAACATTTAATACAAGCTTGGACTATAGCAAAAAAAGCTAATTATATATCTCAAGATTTATTATTAGAACATCATACTTTTGGAATGATGCTTTCAAAAAATAAACGCCCGTTTAAGACTCGTGATGGTAACACTATAAAACTTTCTTCACTTCTTAATGAAGCGAAAGAAAGAGCTATGCGTTTAATTAAAAATAAAAAACCTAAATTATCTAAAAAAAAACTTGTAAAGTTGGCTCAAATTATAGGTATTAGTGCAGTAAAATATGCAGATTTATCGAAAAATAGAAACACCAATTATATATTTAATTGGGATGAAATGCTAAGTTTTGAAGGTAATACGGCTCCTTACATTCAGTATGCTTATACTAGAATTAATTCTATTTTAAAAAAATCTATTATTCCTATAAATAAATTAAAAGAAAAAATTATTTTAAAAGAAGAAACTGAAATTAATTTAGCTATCAAAATATTAGAGTTTGAAGAAATTATTCTTTTAATTGCTCAAAAAGGTACACCTCATATCTT
The DNA here is from genome assembly GCF_005083565.1 of Buchnera aphidicola (Acyrthosiphon lactucae). Taxonomy (NCBI): domain Bacteria; kingdom Pseudomonadati; phylum Pseudomonadota; class Gammaproteobacteria; order Enterobacterales; family Erwiniaceae; genus Buchnera; species Buchnera aphidicola. The sequence goes on along the minus strand of NZ_CP034891.1, from coordinate 273,434 downwards.
ATGTAAATATCTTTATCAACTTGCAACAATTTTCTCTAATTTTTATGAAAATTGTTCTATACTTTTTTCAAAAAAAATAAAAACTTGTAAAAGTAGACTTAAATTATCTATTTTAACAGCTAAAACATTAAAAAAAGGACTTAATATGCTTGGTATAAAAATAATAAAAAAGATGTAAAATATAATTCATACAATCTTTAAATCCTAAAAATTCAGCAAGGTGAGGAAATAATATAGTACGAAAATGTACTACTTACTACCACACCAATCTGTATTCAAAATATGAATAAGCTAATTTTATTTCTTATTAAGAACCAATTATATTAGTCATCTTTATTTTTTTTACATCTACAATTTCAAATTGAGATAAAACAGTTAATTCCGGAAAACTTTGTCGTAAAAATTTAGATAAAAAATATCGTAACGGATGGCTAACTAATAATACAAGAGGAGAGCCTATTAATAGTTGTTTTTTAATAGCTTCTTTTGTTTTTATTAATAAACTTTCAGATAAAGTAGGTTCTATAGTATTAGCACCTGATTTTAAACTATTTAATAATAATTGCTCTAAATTCGATTCTAATCCTATTATTTCAATAATACTATCTTGTTTAAATAATTTTTGTATAAGAATTTTTCTCAATGCAATACGTACAATACTAGTTAATTCAATTGGATCTTTTTGAATATCAGCGCATTCTGACAGTGATTCTAAAATCGTTCTCATATCGCGTATTGGAACATTTTCTAATAATAAATTTTTAAGTACTTTATGAAAAACTGTTAAATTGATTATATTTGGAATTAAATCTTCAGTTAATTTTGGCATTTCTATGCTAACATGTTCTAATAATTGTTGAGTTTCTTGACGACCAAATAACTCATCAATATGATTAGTCATTAAAAAATTTAAATGTGTTGAAATAACAACACTAGATTCTATAACAGAATAGCCTTTTTTTTGCGCTGTATTTTTAAATTCTTCATCAATCCAATATCCAGATAAACCAAAAGTTGGTTCATATATTTTTTCAAAAGGCAAAGGTTCCGTTTCTCTACCTGTATGAATAGCCATAAGACGTCCATAAAAACATTTCCCCTGTCCTACTTCTACTCCTTTAATAAAAATACGATAAACATTTCCTGATAAATTCATATTATTTTTAACACGTACTAGTGGAGGTAAAAATCCAATTTCTTGAGCAATTTTTTTACGAACTACACGAATTCTATCTAATAAATCACCCTTTTGATTAACATCAGTCATGGGTGTTAATTTATAACCAATTTCTATTCTAATTGGATCTTCTAATTGAACATCACTCCAAGATGCTTCTGAAATTGAATCATGTATTAATTTATATTTTTTATTAGAATTTAAAAAATTACTTTCTAAATCATATTTTTTTTCATATAACCACCAAGATAAAATAAACAATAAGACTGTAAAAACTAAAAATATAATATTAGGCATACCTGGCACTAAACCAAGAACACCTAAAACTATTGCACTTAATAAAATAACTTGAGGATTATAAAATAATTGACTAACCATTTGTTCACCAACATTTTGATTACTACTAACACGTGTGACAATAACACCTGCTGCAGTAGAAATAACTAATGCTGGAATTTGAGCAACTAAACCATCTCCAATAGTTAATAATGTATAAACTTCTACAGCTTTTTTTAATAACATATGATGTTGTATTAGACCAATAATTAAACCACCAAAAATATTAATAATCATTATTAAAATTCCAGCAATTGCATCTCCTCGTACAAACTTACTAGCACCATCCATAGAACCGTAAAAATCAGCTTCCTGTGTTATTTTTATACGACGTTTTTTAGCTTTTTCTTCACCAATCAAACCTGCATTTAAATCTGCATCAATTGCCATTTGTTTTCCTGGCATAGCATCTAATACAAATCGTGCACCAACTTCCGCTATTCTACTGGCTCCTTTAGTAATAACAATAAAATTAATAATAACTAAAATTATAAATACAACTATCCCAATAGCAAAATTTCCACCTACTAAAAAATGACCAAATGATTCAATTACTTTTCCTGCTGAATTAGTACCAGTATGACCTCTTAAAAAAATAATACGAGTAGAAGCTACATTTAAAGCCAAACGTAACAATGTAGAAAAGAGCAAAATTGTTGGGAAAGCAGTAAATTCTAAAGTATGACGGGTAAACATAGAAACAAGTAAAATTATTATTGATAATGCAATATTAAAAGTAAAAAAAACATCTAAGACAAAAGGTGCTAATGGCAAAACCATCATTGATAAAATCATCAAAATAAGTATTGGACCTGCAAGTATTTGCCATTGAATTGTTTTTAAACTTTTTGTAAAACGAAAAAAATGAGACAAACTAAACATTATTTTTATGCTCTCCTGTAAAAGTTAATTCTGATGGAACTAATATATTTTTAGGTTTTTCAGGGAAAATACCACCTTCTTTTTTCCATTTTCGTACTTTCCAAACCCATGCTAAAACTTCTGCAACAGCTTTGTAAAGAGGACCTGGAATATATTGTCCGATTTCGGAATAACGGTATAATGAACGAGCCAATGATGGGGCGGAAATAATTGAGATATTATGTTTAAGAGCTAAATTTTGTATTTTAATAGCTACTTCACCTATACCTTTAGCTATTACTTTAGGCGCATTCATTTTTGTTTCATCATATTTAAGTGCTACAGAATAATATACAGGATTAGTTATAATTACATCAGCTTTAGGAACATCTGCGATCATTCTTCTACGCATAGCCGCTTTCATTTCTTGACGAATACGCATTTTGATATTTGGATTTCCTTCTTTTTCTCTTAATTCATCTTTGATTTCTTGACGAGTCATTTTTAATTTTTTATAGTAATTGAATTGTTGCCAAATAATATCAAAAAAAACAATCGGAACTAATCCTAGTATAACTAAAAAAGAACAAATAGAAATTATGTTACATCCATCTGATAAAGAAGATATATAATTTTTATTAATTAAGAATAATATTTCAGGAAAATAAATCCATAAATACCAACAAGATATACTACTCACTATAAACAATTTTAATATTATCTTTAAAAACTCTACTATTATTTGAAAAGAAAAAATTCTTTTTAAACCCTGAAAGGGATTTAATTTTATAAAATTAAATTTTAATGATGTAAAATTTAATTTAATACCACTTAAAAGTATAGAAGGTATCGTAACTACAATTAATAAAGATATTAAAAATGGAAAAAAGACAAAAAAGATATTTTTTAAAGATGCAAATATTTCTAATAAAGTTTTATTTGTATTTAAAAAATCATTTTTATCAAAACAAAAACTATTAGACATTATTTTGCTAAGATTAAAAATAATTAAATCTCTATACCACCATAAATTTATAAATCCAACTAATAAAATGAATAAAGAATTTAATTCTCTAGAATATCGTGTTTTTCCTTTATTACGAAATTTTCTAATACGATGTTCAGTAGGATTTTCTGTTTTTTCCTCATTGATATTATGATTCATAAGAAATATATTTAACCACTATTTTTATGCATAAAAAACTCATTAGACCTCTGTATCAAAAAAAAAACAAGTTAATTTTATTGATTATGTAAATAGACTAACTTTATTTTTTCAAATATATTAATTTTTTTAAAATATATTAATTTAAAATAAATTATTTAAGATAAGATTTTATTATATAATGAAATTACATTCACTATTTAAAAATTTTACTTTTGAGATCTTAATAAATGCTTACAAGTCAATATCTATTATCAACTTTAAAAGATACACCTTATGATGCAAAAATTATTAGCCATCAATTAATGCTAAGAAGTGGTATGATTAGAAAAACATCTTCAGGTTTATATATTTGGCTTCCAACTGGAATTAGAGTACTAAAAAAAATAAAAAAAATCATTAGAAAAGAAATGAAAAAAATAAATGCATTAGAAATATTCATGCCTATAATTCAATCTGAATTTTTATGGGAAAAAAGCGGACGATTAAGTATATACGGAGAAGAATTACTAAGATTTTCTGACCGTCGTAAAAACCATTTTATTTTAGGCCCTACTAATGAAGAAATTGTTACTAACTTTATTAGTAATGAAGTTAATTCATATAAAAAACTGCCATTAATTGTATATCAAATACAAACAAAATTTAGAGATGAAATACGACCTCGCTTTGGTATGATTAGAACACGTGAATTTACAATGAAAGATGCTTATTCTTTTCATATTAATCAAAATTGTCTGGAAAACACTTATAATAAATTCTATCAAAGCTATATAAATATATTTAAAACAATGCAGTTAGATTTTTGTGTAGTAAAAGCTGATTCAGGTTCTATGGGAGGTAATATTTCTCATGAATTTCAAGCTTTTTCTGAGAATGGAGAAGATGAAATAGTTTTTTCGAATGATAAATCATATTCTTCAAATATGAATATGGCTAAATCTATAGAAACAATTAATTTTTTTAAAAAAAAAGATGAATACAAAATTATTCATGGCAAAAAAGACAGTAAAAAATCTACAATAATTTCTAAAAAATTAAATACACCATTAAAAAATCAAATTAAAACTTTTTTAGTTAAAATAAAAACAAAAGATACTACTTCAATAGCAGCATTATTAATACGAGGAGATCATGAATTAAATTTATTTAAAATAGAACAACTTAATATAATAAAAAAGCCTTTATCATTTCTTGATGAAAAAGAAACTATTTCATTAATAGGAGTGAAAAAAAAATTCTTAGGTCCTTTAGGATTAAAAATTCCTATTATTGCTGATATCTCTACTTATGAAATGAAAAATTTTACTATTGGTGCAAATATTAACGAACATTTTTTTATTAATGTAAATTGGAATATTGATTTGCCTATACCAATAATTGAAGATATTAGAAAAGTAAATACAAACGACTTAAGTCCTAATGGTACAGGGTATTTGAATGTAAAAAAAAGCATTGAAATTGGTCATATATTTCAAATTGGACAAAAATATTCTAAAATAATGAAAAAATCCATTAAAATACAAGATGGTAAACAAGAAAATTTTTATATGGGATGTTACGGAATAGGAATAACACGAATTGCAGCAGCTATTATTGAACAAAATCACGATGAAAGTGGTATTATTTGGCCAAATTCTATTGCACCTTTTGAAATCGTTATTTTACCTATAAACATGGAAAAATATAATAAAATAAAAAAAGTAGCAAATATTTTATATCAAAATTTTAAAAAAATAGGCATAGATGTTATATTAGATGATCGATCTGAACGACCAGGAATTATGTTTAATGAAATGGATTTGATTGGAATTCCTCATCAAATTATTGTTAGTATACGTTCTATTAATGATAATAATGTTGAATATCGTGAAAGAAAAAATAAAAAAAATGTTCTAATTAAGATCAAAGATATAACAAATTTTGTTTTACAGAAACTAAAAAAATAATGATTTCTTAAAAATATTATTTTAGTAATAAAAAAAATTCTTAATAAAAAATTTTTTTAAAATTTGATTAAGAATTTTATTCTAAATATTTATATTTTTTTATATATCACTCTATCTAAAAAGAATATCTTATTTAATAAAAATTTAAAAAATAAATATAATTTCTATATATCGATACATATTAAGATATAAATTGTATAAAAAAATTCAGCAATATAATATAGACTAAAATATAAAAAATAATTTCTTTTATTTAAAAAAAAAATTTTATAAATTACTTAATTTTTTTAAATATACTCTAATTGTATTTTTTTTGATCCTACTAATAATTTTAATTCATTTAAAAAATCATCAGTAATTATAACAGACCATTTTTTATTTAATTCTAAGTTTAAAGATACTCTTTTTTTATAATAAGAAATACAAACGGGAATTCTCCCTTTAGATTGATTATCTAAACATTTATATAACTTTTTTAAAAAAAACATATTAGTTTTTTCTTCATTTAATATAATTATTAATTTATGTATATGTTTTTCTCTCATAAATTTTAAATCCATAAGATCATAAGCTATCATTTTAATATTTTTATTTACAAAACTAAAATTTAAAACTCCTCTTACAAATAACAGTGCGTTTAGTTTCAAAAAAGATTCTCGTAAATCTAATAAATCTGAAAAGATTACAACTTCTACACGACTAGTATTATCATCTAATATTAAAACCGCTATACGATTCTTATTTTTAGTTACTTTAAACTTAATAGAAACTATAACTCCTACAACTAGAACTTTTCTATTTTTTTCAAAAAATTTTAATTCTGATAACTTTATATTATTCACATAATATTTTAGTTCTTTTTTATATTGATCAATAGGATGTCCTGTAAGATAAAAGCCTAATACTTGATATTCGTTTTCTAATTTGTTTTTTTCAGGATGAGTTAGGTTAAAAAAATTATTCTTTTTTACTTGTTTTAACTCATTTTTAAAAATACCAAAAAGACTTTCTTGTTTAAAAAATTTTGTTTTACGAGATTCTTTTGATGCATTTATAGCATCATCAATTGATTTAAGTAAATAATTTCGACTTTGATTAAAACAGTCACAACTTCCAGACATTATTAACTTTTCTAAAACTTTACGCGTTACTTTATTAGTATCGATTCTCATACAAAGATCAAATAAGTCATAAAAAAATCCGTTTTCTTCACGTTCTTGAATAAGATTTTGTACTGAGTTTTCTCCTATACCTTTAATGGCACCAATACCATAAACTATATTATTTTGATTATCTACATAAAATTTATATTTACTCAAATTAATATTTGGAGGAATAATTTTTATTCCCATATTTAAAGATTCATTAAATAAAATAATAATTTTTTCTGTATTATCTATATCAGATGTCATTGCTGCTGCCATAAATTCAGCAGGATAATGTGTTTTTAACCACAGAGTTTGATAAGATACTAAAGCATAAGCTACAGAATGAGATTTATTAAATCCATATCCTGCAAATTTTTCTAATAAATCAAAAATTTTTACTGATAATTTTTTATTAACACCATTTTTTAAAGCTCCTTTTTCAAATATAGCACGTTGTTTTGACATGTCTTTTAAATTTTTTTTACTCATTGCTCGTCTTAAAATATCTGCACTTCCTAATGTATAACCTGCTAAAACTTGTGCTATTTGCATTACTTGTTCTTGATATAATATGATACCATATGTTGATTCTAATATAGGTTTTAATAATATATGTTGCCATTTATGATCAGGATATGAAATTTTTTCACGTCCATGTTTTCGATTAATAAAATTATCAACCATTCCAGATTGTAAAGGACCGGGCCTAAAAAGTGCTACCAAGGCAATTATATCTTCAAAACAATCAGGTTGTAGTCTTTTAATTAAATCTTTCATTCCATAAGATTCTAATTGAAAAACACCAGTTGTCTCAGATTTTTTTAATAAATCAAAACATTTCATATCATTCAGAGGAATTGAATTAATATTTATTAGATTTTTTTTTTCAATTTTTAGCTTTATATTAATCATTTCTACTGTACTATTAATAATAGTAAGTGTACGTAAACCAAGAAAATCAAATTTTACTAATCCTACATATTCTATATCATTTTTATCAAATTGAGTTACTGGATTATTTCCTTGTTCGTCACAATATAATGGACAAAAATCAGTAATTTTAGTAGGTGAAATCACTACACCTCCGGCATGTTTCCCAACATTTCTATTTATGCCCTCTAATTTTTTCGCAATATTAATTAAATTTTTAACGTCTTCATTATTTTTATAAAGATTAGATAATTCAGATTCTTTAGAAAAAGCTTCATTTAAAGTTATGCCAGGATCTAAAGGAACTAACTTAGATAGTTTATTAATAAATCCATATGAATATCCTAAAACTCGACCTACATCTCTAATAACAGCTTTTGCTGTTAATGTTCCAAAAGTAATAATTTGTGCTACTGAGTTTCTTCCATATATATCTGAAACATGTTCAATTACTTTATCACGTTTTTCCATGCAAAAATCAATGTCAAAATCAGGCATTGAAATACGTTCTGGATTTAAAAATCTTTCAAATAAAAGATTAAAAGATAAAGGATCTACTTCTGTGATATTTAAAGCATACGCTACAAGAGAACCTGCACCAGAACCTCGTCCTGGTCCTACTGGTATATTATTATCTTTTGCCCATTGTATAAATTCCATAACAATTAAAAAATATCCAGGAAAACCCATTTTGTTAATTACATTTAATTCCATATCTAAACGATTTTTATATTTATCAAATATAATTTGATATTTTTTATTATTTAATCGACAAAAAATTAAACGTTTTTTTATACCTTTATATGATTGTGTAATTAAATAATTTTCAACACTTATCTTTCCCGTTGGAAACTGAGGTAAAAAATATTTTCCTGAATTTATAAAAACATTGCAACGTTTCGCAATTTCTACACTATTTATAAGTGCCTCTGGAATATCTGAAAAAAGATCAGACATTTCTTTTATACTCTTTAAAAATTGTTGATTACTATAATTATTTTGAATTTTTGAATGTTGTAATGTTTCCCCCTCATTAATAGCAATTCTAATTTTATGAATTTTAAAATCTTCTTTGTTTAAAAAACAAACATCATTAGTAGCAACAACAGGAACCCCTGTCGACAAAGATAAATCTACAGCTAAATGTAAATATTTTTCTTCATTTTCTCGATTTGTACGAAATAATTCTAAATAATAAGAATCAGGGAAATATTTCTGATAAAATGATAAACAACTTAATATTAATGATGATTGACCATGAAGTAAAACTTTTCCAAGTTCGCCTTGAGAACCTCCAGAAAGTAATATCAATCCTTTATTCATTTCCAACAACCAATTTTTTTCAATAGTAATATCGTTATTATTAATCTGTCTTTTTTGATAAGCACGAGAAATTAATAAAATTAAATTTTTATATCCTTCTTGATTAGATGCTAATAACGTTAATTTTGTTAATTCATTATTTATTAAATTAGAAAAAAATTTTACTGTAATACCAATAATAGGTTTTATGCCTAATTGATGAGCTATATTGTAAAATTTGATCACACCATATAAATTATTATAATCAGTTATTGCAATAGCTGGCATATTTAAAGATACTGCTTTTTTAACTAATTCTTCAGGTTTTGATAATCCATCAATAATTGAATAATCACTATGTACATGAAGATGAATAAATTTTGGTTCATTCATATATTTTCCGAAATTTATATAAATATATATTTTTAAAATAAATATTTTTTAGCAAAAACAATTTTAGATTTACAAACAACATTATCATTTACTAAAGCCATATTTTTGAAAATTAAAATATTTTTATTAGCTTTTAATAAAAACACCTCTATAAACATTTGATCACCAGGAATAACTATTTTTTTAAAACGAGTATTTTCTATACCTACAAAATAATACAATTCATTTATATTTAATTTTTCTGTACTTTCATATATTAGAACACTTGCTGCTTGAGCCATAGCTTCTACTATTAATACACCAGGGAAAATTGGTTCGTTTAAAAAATGACCTTGAAAAAAAGGCTCATTTATAGTGCAATTTTTTATTGCTTGTAAATATTTAAATTTCTCACATTTTAAAACTCGATCAATTAGTAAAAAAGGATAACGATGAGGTAGAATTGTTAAAATTTTTTTAATATTTAATACATTTTTTATAAAATTCAAAATATTTACCTTATTGTAAATATTTTATTATAATAAATATTATAATTCATAATAAAATATAGATGAAATTTCAATTTTATTTTGTATTTGATATCAAGAAGCAAAATATTTATATTTTTTATAATTATATAAAATAATTTTTTCTTAACTTGTATTTAAATTACCAATTCTTACCGACATTAAATTGAAATGGTTCCAACTGATAATTTTTATTTTTTTGAATAGGAATTGCATAAGAAAAAATTAGCGGACCAATTGGAGAAAACCATTGTAATGAAATACCAACTGATGAATAAATATCATTTAATATGTCATTTTGTAAAAATGAAAAAAAATTAACATTTTTGCTATTATTAGATTGTGTATCCCAAATATTACCAATATCTAAAAAACAAGAAGTACGAAAATATTTAGAATATTTATTATTTATAAAAGGAAAAGGTATAACGAGCTCTAAATTAGAAACTAGGTTTAAATTTCCTCCAATAGAATCGATAGATTCACATGTATTATTATTTTTATATCCAATACAATTGTCTGAATTAATACTATCATAGATTTTTTTAGGACCGATAGTATTCATACGGAAACCACGAATATTATTTGAGCTGCTAGCATAAAAATTTTCGTAAAAAGGAAGTTTTTCTTTATTAAAAATATTCCCTATTCCCATGAAAATATGACTGAAAAATATAAAACTTTTTTCTTTATTTAATGGAATATATTGTTCACTATCAAACATTATTTTATAAAAATTATCATCAGATCCTGGAATAGTATTTTTTCCACTAATATGTATTTGATTACCAGAGATCGGAAAATAAAGATATTCTAAATCATCATATATCCAAGAATAATTTATAGTGAAATCATCTACTAAACTATTTCTTAAAAAAATTGAATTTAATGGTTTTTTTATTAATAGACTTTTATCAATTTTTTTTTCTATATTATTAATATCGTTATGAGTATATCCAAATCCAAAGTTTATTTTATTAGTATTATTAATCAAAAATCCTAAATTACTTTCAAAACCATAAGTTTTTTTAATAAGATTTGAAATGCTATTGAAATTATATTTAAAATCATTATAAAAAAATCTAGGATTAAAATCTGTATTATTACAAAAAAAATATGGATAAATTATTGATATATCTGCATATTTCTGATGATCATTTTTAATAGTACTAGCTTTAAAAGAATTTCCAGAACCAAGTATATTTTCTTGAGAAAAAGAAATATTAAAACTCGTACCGCTATCTATTCCATATCCTAGACCAAAATTTATAGAACCAGTAGGCTGCTCTTGTACCTTATAAATAATATCGATTTGATTAGATTTACTAGGATTTATTTTTTTAATTATTTCAACATTACTAAAATATTTTGTTTTTTCTAATAATTTTTTTCCTGATTCTACTAGTTTTATATTAAAATATTTACCTTCTATTTGTTTAATTTCACGACGTAAAACTTTATCTTGAGTTATTTCATTTCCCATGAAATAAATTTTTTTTACAAAAAAACGTTTTTGAATATCAATATTAAAATCTAATATTATTGTTTTTTTTGCATGATCAATTTGTGGATTCACTATAATTTTAGAATCAATATATCCGTTTTCAGATAACAATCTTTTTATTTTACTTGTTATAATATCAATTTTTTCTTTATTATAAAGTTCATAACGATTAATTTTAATTAAATTTTTAATTAATTCTTGATATGGAAATAAATTACCATTAATAAAGAAATTTGAAATTCTATATTTATTTCCTTCGGAAATATTTATTGTAATATTTACCTTATTTTTATCTTGAAAAAAATCTATTTTTTTATTCGTTACATTAAAATAAAAATATCCATGATTTAAATAAAAATGTTTTAAATTTTTTAAATCATTTTTTAATTCTTTTGGAGAGTAAATACATTTATCTAAAAAATTCCACCAAGAATGATGATCTTTTTGCTTAAATAATGAAAAAATTTTTTCTTTCGAAAAATCTTGAATACCTAATATTTTAATATTTTCAATTTTTATTGGCATACCTTCGTTAATTAATATTTTTAAATCAACAGTATTATTTTTAGAAAAAAATTTTAATATTTTTATATTTGGTTTATATCTTCCAAGATCATCATAAAAATCTTTTATTGTTTTAATAAATGTATCATTAAAAAAATTATTAAACGGTTTTCCTTTTTTAATATTTATTTTTGTTAAATATTTATTTAAAATAGAATTACTAACAATATGATTACCAGAAATAGCAACATTAGAAATAATAGGTCGTTCTCTAATGTTAAAGATAATAATTTTTTCTAAAAAAACTACATTAATATCTTCAAATTTTCCAGTTTTAAATAAAGATTTAATGCTATTTTGTATATCATATTGAGATATTTGACTTCCAATACTAAAAAGAATATTTTTTAACGCTTCATTTTGTGAAAAATTTTTTAATCCTTTAAACTGAATATCTTTTACAATGAATGTATCATCCGCATGTACTGCTACACTAAAAAATATTAAAAAAGCTATAAAAAAATTTTTAATTAACATTATTATTATAATTTTTCCTGAAAAATATTTCTTCTTTTATAAAATTTATTAAAAACTTTATAATTTAGGAGGAATTATAAATTAAAAATAAAATTTAAAAGACACTTATTTGTTATTTATGTTTTTTATTAAATTATTGAGTGATTTTTTTTTAAATAGATTTATAAAATTATTATTTAACATAAATTAAAATTTTATTTACGTAAAAAAATGAATAATATAAAAATATTCTATTTTTCATATTTTTTAAATCCACCAAAACGACGTTCGCGAGATATGAAAGTATCTATAGCATGTTGAAAAATATTCTGATTAAAATCAGGCCATAAAACATCAGTAAAATACAATTCAGAATAAGCTATTTGCCATAACAAAAAATTACTCATTCTCTTTTCTCCTCCTGTTCTAATTACTAAATCTACTGGAAGAAGTTTGCTAGTTGACAAATATTGAGAAAGAGTTTTTTCTTTAATATTATTTACATGTAAAACTCCTTGTTGAACTTTGTTAATAATTTTTTTAATACTTTGAATTATATCCCATCTTCCACCATAATTTGCAGCTATATTTAAAATTAAACCGCTGTTATTTAAAGTCATTTTTTCTGCATTATAAATACTATTCTGTAGTTTTTTATCAAAATATTTTATATCACCAATAACTTTAAATCTAATATTATATTTTTTTAAATTTTGAATTTCACTATCTAATGCATAAGAAAATAATTCCATTAACGATTTAATCTCAAATAACGGACGATTCCAATTTTCACTACTAAAAGCATACAATGTTAATATCTTTAAATTATTGATAAGAGAAAATCTTATTGCTTTTTTTACTGCTTTAAAACCTTCTCTATGACCTAAAATACGCATTTTACCTTTTTTATTAGCCCATCGTCCATTCCCATCCATAATAATTGCTACATGACGTGGATTGTGTTTATGATATTTTTCGTTATTTTCTAATGAAGATTTATACTTCATAGTATGTATATATTTCTCTCAAAAATAGAATTTTTTTAAAAAATTCTAAATAAAATCATTAATACATTAATAATGTATGTTTAAAAAACTAAAGATGAAATTTTATTTTTAGCTAATATTCTTGCTTTCCTATCAATTTCTAAAATATCTTCAATACAATTAGGTTCAGAAAAACAGGAAGACATTAATATTTCAAAATTTATCTCATAAATTTTAGTAAAAGAAATTCTAGAGTCAAGAAAAGCTGATACAGCGATTTCATTAACAGCATTTAAAACAATCATAGAAGATTGACCTTGAGCGAAAGAATCAATAGCTAATTTTAAACACGGAAATTGAATAAAATTAGGTTCAAAAAAAGATAGATTATTTATTGCATAAAAATCTAAATACTTAGCTCCTGAATAAATACGATTAGGCCAAGACATCGCATATGAAATAGATATTCTTATATCAGGTATTGATAATTGCGCTAATAAAGAACCGTCGCAATACTGTACCATAGAATGAATTACTGACTCAGGATGAATTAAAATTTTAATTTCTGATTCTGAAGCATTAAATAACCATCTTGCCTCAACATATTCTAAACCTTTATTCATCATAGTTGCTGAATCTACAGAAATTTTTTTCCCCATTAACCAATTTGGATGAGAACATGCTTGAACTGGAGTTACATTAGATAAATCAGATGAAGATAGTTTATAAAATGGTCCTCCAGAACCAGTTAAAACTATATGTTTAATACTATTTTGTTTTAAACTAGAAACACCTAAATTTTTTTGCATTTCTATAGGCAAAACTTGAAAAATAGCATTATGTTCACTATCAATAGGAAAAATTTTAGCACCACTTAAAGCAAGTGCTTTCATGAATAAATAACCACATGTAATCAAAGACTCTTTGTTAGCTAATAATATTGTTTTACCAGCCTTTATTGCAGATAACGTTGGTAATAAACCTGCTATTCCAATGATTGCAGATATAACTTGATCAGTTTCTTTTAATGAAGCTAATTTACAAATATCTTTTTCCCCGGAAAGAACCTGAGTTTTGATTTTTCTACGTTTTAATTTTTTTCTTAATATATTAGCAGATTTCTCGTCTCCCATTGCTACCCAATCAGGTGAAAACAACTCACATTGCTCTAACATGGTAGCAATGTTAGTATTAGCTACTAAAGCGATTACTTTAAATAAATTCGGATTTTTTTTAATAACAGATAATGTACTAATACCAATAGAACCAGTTGATCCTAGAATAGTAATTTTTTTCATAAATATTCTTAATTATAAGAAATTAATAAATTTTTTAATTTATAGTTTATTAGATAATATCTATATATTTTAAAAATAAAAATCTTAAAGTTTCATCAATTCTATTTCTTTTTTAGATAAAATATAATCTATTTTTTTAATATATTCATCTGTCATAATTTGTATTTTTATTTGAGAAGTATGTTCATTATCTTCACTAATAGTTTTATTTTTAAGAAGTTTTTTAATTTTATCATTAGTATCTCTACGAATATTACGTATATTAATACGACTATTTTCAGCATCACTACGAATTACTTTAATTAATTTTTTTCTTCTTTCTTCTGTTAATGAAGGTATGGGTATTAATATATCTTTACCTTGTAGAATTGGATTCAAATCAAGATTAGAATTTAAAATAGCTTTTCTAATTAAAGATGTAATAGAATTATCAAAAACATTAATTTTGAGAGTATGAGAATCTTCAACTATTATATTAGATACTTGACGTAAAGAGGTCTTAGAACCAAAATATTCAATATAAATATTATGAAGTAATGTTGGTGATGCTCGACCAGTTTTAATATTATTAATATTATTCTGAAATGTTTGAATACATATTTCCATTCGTTCACGAGCCTTTATATTAATCTGATTAATCACATGATTACCTATATAATATATTCTTAACTTAATAAAATATCGTTTTATAAAATATATACTATTAAAATTTTTAAAAAATTTATCTAGTAATAAGAGTACCTTCGTCATTACCGATCATAATACGATATAAAGATCCAGGTTTATTTATATTAAAAACTCGAATAGGTAAATAATAATCTCGAGCAAGTGTAAAAGCAGCTAAATCCATTACTTTTAATTCTTTTTTAAGAACATCTTTATATGTTAGTTGTTTGTATAAAATAGCACGATTATCTTTTTTAGGATCATTTGAATATACTCCATCTACTTTAGTCCCTTTTAAAATAATATCAGATTCCGTCTCAATACCACGTAAACAAGCGGCTGAATCCGTTGTAAAAAAAGGATTACCTGTTCCAGCAGCAAAAATTATAATAAAATTATTAGATAACAAATTTATTGCTCGTTCAGAACTGTATATTTCGCAAATACCATTTAATGGTACTGCGGACATCAAACAAGTCTTAATAGAAGAAATTGAATTTATTGTATCTCTCATAGCTAAACTATTAATAACTGTTGACAATATACCAATATGATCAGCAGAAACTCGATTGAGACCTAATTTAGATAATTTTGCACCACGAAATAAATTACCACTTCCAATAACTAAACCTACTTGAATACCAATTTCTACTATAGATTGAATTTCTTTAGCTATTCTTTTTAAAGCATTTATATCAATACCAAATTGATTAACGCCTTGTAATACTTCTCCACTTATTTTCAATAAAATACGTCGATATATAAATTTCTTATTCGCAGACATATTTGTTAACCTAAATATATTTTATATTAACATGTTTTTAAATCTATAATTTATTTAAGGATAACTTCACCTAACTCAAATCTTATAAATGATATAATGTAAGAATTATGTTCCTTTAAAATTTCTCCGACTGTTTTTGTAGGATCCATAATAAAACTTTGACCTGTTAAAGAAATATTATTAATAAATTTATTCATTCTTCCATCAATAATTTTTTTTAATAAATTAGGTGGTTTTTTAAGATTTTTTGCTAATTCTAATTGAATCTCATATTCACGATTAAAAACTATACTGGATACATTTTCTGGACGTAAATATTCTGGTTTACTTGCAGCTATATGCATTGCAATATTTTTTAATATTTTTTTATTTAAAGAACTTGCACTAACTAATACACCAATTCTATTCCCATGAAGGTAGGAAGAAAGATTCTCGCCTTCTATAAAATGAAAACGATTTATATTGATGTTTTCGCCTACTTTTAAAATTAAATCAGTTCTTCTTAATTCAAAAATATTTTTTAAATGATTAATATCTTTTATTTTTCTTTCTAATGCTTGTAGTATAATCTCTTCACCTAAGAAAATAAAAGAATTATCTTTAGATACAAAATCAGTTTCGCAATTTAATTCAAGCATAACACCAATATTATTTTGAATTTTTAAAAAAATTGCACCTTGATTAGTAACATTATTGATTTTTTTTTCAGCATTTAACTGTCCTTTTTTTCGCAAATTATCAATTGCCGATTCAATATTCCCTTTTTCTTCCAATAATGCTCGTTTACATTCTAAAAAACCTACTCCTGTACGAGATCTTAATTCCTTAATAAGACAAGTATCAACATTAGTATTCGTCATATATTAGTTTCCTTTTTTATAAATAATTTATGTAAAATTTATCAATTTATTTTTATAAAATTTTAATAAATCTTTTTTTATTCAATATCTAGACTATTTTTAGAATCAATTAAGACTTTATCTGATAAATTTTGATTTTTTTCTTTAGAAATAATAAGTTCTACAGATTTTAAATAGAGATTGACTGATCGAATTGCATCATCATTACCAGGTATAATATAGTCTACACCGTCAGGATTCGAATTAGTATCAACTATAGAAAATACAGGAATGCCTAAATTATTAGCTTCTTTTATTGCAATATTTTCATGTGCAGCATCAATAACAAATAGACAATCAGGTAATCCTCCCATATTTTTGATGCCACCTAAACTGTTTTCTAATTTACATAATTCTCTTGATCTTATTAAAGCTTCTTTTTTAGTTAACTTAGTAAAAGTACCATCTTTGGATTCTATTTCTAGATCTTTTAAACGTTTTATAGATTGTCTAACAGTTTTCCAATTTGTTAGCATTCCACCTAACCAACGATGATTAACATAAAATTGTTCGCAATTAATAGCTACTTCTTTAATTCCTTTGCTTGCAGCCTTTTTAGTACCTACAAATAATATTCTTCCTTTTCTTAAAGAAATTTTTTTTAATTCAGAAAGAGCAAAATTAAACATTGGAAGAGTTTTTTCTAAATTAATAATATGTACTCTATTACGAGTTCCAAAAATAAAAGGTTTCATTTTTGGATTCCAATAACGTGTTTGATGACCAAAATGAACACCTGCTTTTAACATATCGCGCATTGATACTATTTCCATAATTACCTCTAATGTGAAAATATTAAATACTTAGTAAGTATTATATTAAATAAAAATAAAGATCAATATATTAATTTTTATTTTTCTTTTATATACCACATAAAATAATTTATATCATTTTTTATGTTAATAAAATAAAAAGTTATTGATTTTTTTTATATTTTTACAATTAAATTTTAAAAAAAATATATATTTTACAGTATAATTTAAATAAATCTTAAATTTTTAAAATTGATATAAAAAACGGCTGAATATTATGAGTTGTATAATTAAAACAGAATCAGAAATTAAAAAAATGCGCATATCTGGAAAATTAGCAGCTGAAGTGTTAGAAATGATAGAAAAATATCTTAAACCAAAAATAAGTACAGAAGATATTAACCAAATTTGTCATGATTACATTGTTTACGAAAAAAAAGCTATTTCAGCATGTTTAGGATATCATGGATTTCCAAAATCAATTTGTATTTCTGTTAATGATGTAGTATGTCATGGAATTCCAAATAAAAATAAAATATTAAAAGAAGGAGATATTCTTAATATAGATATTGCAATTATTAAAGATAATTATCATGGTGATACTTCAAAAATGTTTTTTATAGGTAAAACTAGTATTTTATCTAAACGTTTATGTAAAGTCGCTCAAGAAAGCCTTTACCTATCTTTAAAACTAGTAAAACCAGGTATACCCCTCTATAAAATCGGAGAAATTATTCAAAATCATGTAGAAAAGAACAATTTTTCTGTTGTAAAAGAATATTGTGGCCATGGAATTGGTCGTAATTTTCATGAAGAACCTCATGTACTACATTATAAAAATAAAGAAAATAGCATTATCTTAGAAAAAGGTATGATTTTTACTATTGAGCCAATGATTAATGCTGGAAATCCTCAAGTAAGATGCATGAAAGATAAATGGACTGTAAAAACTAAAGATCGCTCTTTATCAGCACAATATGAACATACTGTATTAGTAACGGAGTATGGATGCGATATTTTAACATGGCAAAAAAACGAAAAGATTTCTCAAAAACTATTTAATAAAAATTAACTTTTATCCAATTTTTTATAAAAAATTTTTATTCATTAATAATAAATAAGGTTAAATTAAAAAATGCAAGAACTAAAAAAAATAATTGAAGAAGCTTATGAAAATAAAAATAAAATTGACTTTAATGATATTGAACATGATATTTTAAAAACCATTTTTCATGTAATTAAATTATTAAATAATGGAACAATTAGAATCTCAGAAAAAAAAGACAGTACTTGGATCACACATGAATGGTTAAAAAAAGCAGTTCTACTATATATGTATATCAAAAAAAATAACTTCATAAAAGGTAGTCATACTAATTATTACGATAAAATTCCATTAAAATATGAAAAATATGACGAAAAAAAATTTAAAAAAGAAAAAATAAGAATAGTACCACCAGCAACAATAAGATATGGCGCATTTATCAATCATAGTACAATAATTATGCCTTCTTATATAAACATAGGTGCATATATTGATCAAGGATCTATGATAGATACTTGGGCTACAATAGGATCTTGTGCTCAAATTGGTAAAAATGTACATATTTCTGGAGGTGTAGGTATAGGAGGTGTTCTAGAACCTCTTCAAGACAATCCTACCATTATTGAAGATAATTGTTTTATTGGTGCTCGATCTGAAATTGTAGAAGGAGTTATTGTAGAAAAAGGATGCGTAATTTCTATGGGTGTTTTTATTGGACAAAGTACTAAAATATACGATAGAGAAAATGGAAAAATTTTTTATGGGAAAGTGCCTGCTAATTCTGTAGTAGTTTCTGGAAGTTTACCATCTAAAAATAGAAATTATAATCTTTACGCAGCTATTATTGTAAAAAAAGTAGACTTCAAAACATTAAAAAAAACAGAAATAAATAAATTATTAAGAAATATAACATAAATAAATAAAAACCGCCCGTATTTTTTCGGGCGGGAATATAGCACAATTATTCACTTACTAAATATATACTATCATTGCCTCTTTTTACACTAAAAACTAATATTTTAGGTTTGGTATCTAATATTTTTTTTAATTCTTCTAAGTTACTTATTAATTTCTGATTAACTCCGATAATAATATCATCTTTTTTAAAGCCAATTTTAGATGCAGATGTATTTAATTTTACATTTTCTACTTTGACACCTTTTTGTTGATTAGATGTATAATTACTTAAATCTATACCTTCAATTCCTATATAAATATTCTCTGAATTTGAATTATTTTTTACAGAATGTTTTAATTCAACAATAACACTTTTTATTTTTCCCTCTCTAAATATTCCTAATTCCATTTTAGTTGTAACTGGCAAAGATCCTATTTCAGCACGCAATGCTGAAAAACTAGAAATGGGTTTTTTATTTAAAGAAATTATAATATCACCAGCCTTAATTCCTGCTTCAAATGCAGAAGAATCAGGTAAAACTCGACTAACAAAAGTTCCTTTTTGCGCATTTATTTTCATAATCTGTGCTAAATCTGAATTTAGTTCCATACCTATTATGCCTAATTCTCCTCGTCTTACTTGTCCAAATTGAACCATTTGTGCAGTTAAATTTTTAACCATGTTTCCAGGAATCGCAAATCCTATTCCAATATTGCCACCATCTGGTGCTAAAATAGCAGTATTAATTCCTATTAATTCACCATTCAAATTAACTAGTGCTCCACCAGAATTGCCTCTATTAATTGCTGCATCAGTTTGAATAAAATTTTCATAATGCTCAATATTCAAACCACTTCTTCCTAAGGCAGAAATAATACCTGAGGTAACAGTTTCTCCAAGACCATATGGATTTCCAATAGCTACAGTATAATCTCCCACTCTTAAATTGTCGGAATCAGCAATTGTTATAGCGCTTAAATTATTTGCGTTTTTTAACTGTATTAAAGCAATATCAGAACGTGCATCTTTTCCAATTATATGAGCTTCATAACGACGTCCATCACTTAATTGAACTTGAATTTTACTTGCATGTTCAACAACATGATTATTTGTTACTGCATATCCTTTATCAGCATTGATAATAACACCAGAACCTAATGCACGAAATTTTTCATTTGTATTATCAGAATCAGGATTAACTCGACAAAAAGGAGAATGTCGAAATGGAGAATTTTCCTGACAAAAAGGTGAATTATCGCCAAAAAATGGTTGAAATTGATGCGGTAAACGAGAAGTACGCACAACAGTACTTCCTTCAACATTAATACTAATTACTGAAGGCATAACTTTTTCCAACATTGGTGCTAAACTAGGAGATATTTCTTTTGAAACAGTGCTGTTTTTTGTACTAGGAGAAATATCACTCCAAGACATTCCAAAACTTAGAAAAAGCATTAAAATCAGTGTTACTTTACTTAATATTATGGCTGATTTTTTCATTATTTCTTTCTCATAATTACAATCTACTCTGCAAATAAAAATATTATTATAATGGAGTACACAATAGAATAAATTTTTATTATACACTCCATCGATATTTAACTCTATTGCTCATTAATATCTATAATATATAAAAATTCATACTAATATCAAGATTAGAAAAGAGACTAGCAATATAATAAATATTTATATTTTAAAAAAATTTTTAAAAATTATAACAATAATTATGTTATAAAAAAAATCTACAATTTTATTTTAATAATTTAATTACTAAAATTTATTTTAATTAGGAGAATAAATTCTTTATGTCTTTTAGTATCATTTATAGCCTTTTTTTTTTATCATATTCATGATAGTTAATTTTTATAATAAACCTTTAAATAAAGAAAAACAAAATATTACAACATTAAAAGGAAAAACTATGGGAACATATTGGCAAGTTAAAATTCCAAATTTAAAAAATAAAATATATATAAAAAATTTAATACAAAAAAATTTAGATGAAGATGAAAATCTGCTTTCATCTTGGAAACAAAATTCTCTTGTATCTCAATTTAATAAACGAAAAAAAAATCAACCACAAATAATTAATAAAAATTTTTTTAATATTATTGATACAGCTTTAAAAATTAATAAAAAAACTAATGGAAAATTAGATATAACAATTAGTTCATTAATTAATATATGGGGTTTTGGTACTAGAGAAAAACCAACTAATTATCCTTCTAAAAAAAAAATAAAAGAAAAAATGCAACTTTCTGGTAGTCAACATTTAAAACTTATTAAAAATTCTTTTGGGATGTTTCTAGAAAAAGATATAGATGGAATAGAAATCAATCTTTCTACTCTTGGTGAAGGTTTTGCTGTTGACCATCTATCGTATATACTTAAAAAAAAAATCAAAAATTATACTATCTCAGTTGGTGGAACTGTATTAGTTAAAACAGAAAAAAATAAAGATAAAATAATTGCTATTCAAAAACCAATTGATCAAAAAAAATCAATACATTTATTAGTACATTTAAACAATAATTCAATTAGTACAGCAGGTAGTTACCGTAATTATTATTATCTTAAAGGAAAATATATTTCACATTTAATTGATCCTGATAACGGAAAACCTATCAATCATAACTTAGTTTCAGTTAGTGTTATTTCCTCAACAGGTTTAGAAGCAGATGGTTGGGATACAGGTTTGTTAATATTAGGTTTTAAAAAAGCTAAAAAATTAGCATTAAAAGAACAATTAGCTGTTTGTCTTATTACTAAAGAAAAAAATATTTTTTCAACATGGATTTCTCCTAAATTTAAAAAATTTCTGGTTAAAAAAAATAATTTACACTAATTTTATGTAAAAATTAAATCATATAAATTATACTTAGTTCTTTCTATTCATTGATAATCTCTGATATATTTGTAATAATAAAAATTAAAATTATTATTTAAAATAATTAATTTTTATATAATAAAAAATAAATTTTTTGAAATATTGTATTTTTAAAATTTCTTATACTAAATAGCGCTAATTTTATCTAGATAAACTACAGGATAAACTGATAGATAGCGAACTAGGAAGTAAAACCTAATAAATTAGTGTCCTGGAGGAAAAAAATGGAAATGTTATCAGGAGCCGAAATGGTTGTTCGATCATTAATTGATCAGGGAATACAGCATATATTTGGTTATCCTGGTGGTGCTGTACTAGATATTTATGATGCTCTAAAAACTGTTGGTGGAATTGAACATATTTTAGTAAGACATGAACAAGCTGCAACTCATATGGCTGATGGTTATTCTCGTTCTACTGGAAAGATAGGAGTTGTATTAGTTACTTCTGGACCAGGTGCAACTAATGCTATTACTGGTATTGCTACAGCATATATGGATTCTATACCTATGGTTGTAATATCTGGTCAAGTTGCTTCTTCATTAATCGGTTATGATGCTTTTCAAGAATGTGATATGATTGGTATTTCTCGTCCAATAGTTAAGCATAGTTTTTTAGTTAAAAAAACTGAAGATATACCAGTTGTCTTTAAAAAAGCCTTCTGGTTAGCATCAAGTGGACGTCCAGGACCGATAGTAATTGATTTACCAAAAGATATTTTAAAAAAAGAAAATAAATTCTGTTATAAATGGCCGGAAAATATTCATATAAGATCATATAATCCAACAACTAAAGGTCATATAGGACAAATTAAAAAAGCATTATGTACATTATTAGAAGCTAAACGACCTGTGATTTATGCAGGCGGTGGAATCATTAGTTCTAACAGTAGTGAAGAATTACGAGTTTTTGCAGAGAAAACAAACTGTCCTGTTACTACTTCTTTAATGGGATTGGGTGCTTTTCCGGGAAATCATGTTCAAAATATTTCTATGCTAGGAATGCATGGTACTTATGAAGCTAATATGACAATGCATCATGCTGATGTGATTTTTGCAATCGGAGTGAGATTTGATGATCGAACAACAAATAATTTAAAAAAATACTGTCCAAATGCAATTATTCTACATATTGACATTGACCCTACTTCCATTTCTAAAACTGTTTCAGCTAATATACCTATTGTTGGAGATGCAAAATACGTATTGAAAACAATGCTAGAACTATTAAAAAAAGAAAAGAAAATTTTATTTTTAGAAGATTGGTGGAATACTATTAAAAAATGGAAAAAAATTAATAGTCTAAAATATAATCAAAAAAGTAATAAAATAAAACCGCAAACAGTTATTAAAACTCTTTTTAAACTTACAAAAGGTACATCTTATATTACTTCAGATGTTGGACAACATCAAATGTTTACTGCATTATATTATCCATTTAATAAACCTAGACATTGGATTAATTCAGGCGGTCTAGGTACTATGGGATTTGGATTACCTGCAGCACTAGGTGTTAAATTAGCTTTACCTAAAGAAACTGTTATTTGTATTACTGGAGATGGTAGTATTCAAATGAACATTCAAGAATTATCTACAGCACGACAATATAATTTAGCAATATTAATATTAAATCTTAATAATTCTTCTCTAGGTATGGTTAAGCAATGGCAAGATATGATTTATTCAGGACGACATTCTCATTCTTATATGGATTCACTTCCAGATTTTGTAAAATTATCAGAATCTTATGGACATTTTGGTATCAAAATTACTAAAACCATAGAATTAGAAGAAAAATTAATACTAGCATTAAATAAATTATCTCATGGCCATTTGGTTTTTGTAGACGTTCAAATAGATAATTCTGAGCACGTTTATCCTATGCAGATTCAAGGCGGGGGTATGAATGAAATGTGGTTGAGGAAAAAAGAGGTTTCCTAAAATATGCGAAGAATTTTATCTATTTTATTAGAAAACGAATCAGGTGCATTATCACGAGTAATAGGACTATTTTCACAAAGAGGATATAATATCGAAACTATTACATTAGCACCCACGGAAGATGCTTCTTTATCAAAAATGACTATACAAACAGTAGGCAATGAAAAAGCAATTGAACAAATTGAAAAACAACTTCATAAATTAATAGATGTGTTAAGAGTTGTACAAATTGGACAATCTTCTTATATAGAACGTGAAATTATATTATTAAAAGTTCAGATTAATAACCATATAAAAGATGATATAAAACATATTACTGAAGTATTTCGAGGACAAATTGTAGATATAGCATCTACAACATATATATTACAATTATCTGGTACTACAAAAAAAATTGATTCGTTTTTAAAAAAAATACGTGATATCTCAGAAATTATTGAAGTAACTCGTTCTGGAATTGTAGGTATTGCTCGGGGATAAGTTTTTATACATTATATTCATGTTTATTAAAAATTTTTAAATTATTTATAAATTTTTTAAATGTTTTGATAAAAATATTAAAAAAATTTTTTAAAAATATAAAAATTCTAAAATTCAATAATTTTAAATATTAAATTTTTTAAAACAAAATATATTAAACATGATCATTTTCATAAAAATGGTCATGTATCATATTCTTACTTTAGATTATATGTGTTTCATAATGAATCGTACAATTAAACATATTCCAGTAATGAAAAAAGAATTAATTCAATCTTTAAAAATAAAAAAAAACGGTATTTATATTGACAGTACATTCGGAACAGGTGGACATTCAAATGAAATTTTAAAAAAATTAGGAAAAGATGGAAAATTATATTCTATTGATAGAGATCCAATTGCTTTTTCCATAGGTAATGCAATTAAAGATTCGCGATTTCATATAATTAATGACAATTTTTCAAAATTGCTAGATTACGCAAAAAATAAAAAAATTATAGGAAAAGTTAATGGAATTATATTTGATTTAGGAGTTTCTTCATTACAAATTGATAATCATAAAAGAGGTTTTTCATTCAAAAAAGATGGTCCTTTAGATATGAGAATGAATCCTAACTATGGCATTTCTGCTTCAGAATGGCTTTTTAAAAGTAGTGTTGAAAAAATTTCTTTTGTTTTAAAAAATTTTGGAGAAGAACGTTTTTCCAAAAAAATAGCTTACGCAATTAAAAATGCAAATCAAAAAAAAAAAATAAACAGTACTCTAGAATTAGCTAATATTATTAGAAAAGCTATACCGATAAAAAATAAATTTAAACATCCAGCCAGAAGAAGTTTTCAAGCTATTAGAATTTATATTAATCAAGAACTAGAAGAAATTAAAAAAGCTTTAGAAAGTACACTAAAAATATTAAGTCCAGGAGGACGTATATCAATTCTTAGTTTTCATTCTTTAGAAGATAGAATAGTAAAAAGATTTATAATGGAAAATAGTACAAAAGCAACAGTTCCATATGGAATGCCTATTACAGAAAAACAATTAAATAATTTAAAAATATGTAAATTAAAAATTATTAATCGTATGATACCAAATCAAAGTGAAATAAATAATAATCCTAGAGCTCGTAGCTCAATACTTCGTGTAGCAGAAATAAAAAAATAAACATGAAGACTAAACGTTATGATTTAATAACAATAATTAAAAATGATTTTCTTTTATATGGAAAAACACACTTAATTCTATTAATAGCTATTATATTATCTGCTAGTTTGGTCGTTATAACAGTTTATAAAACTCGATTATTAATTACTCAAGAAGAAAAGCTTATTTTAAAAAAAAAAGAAAAAAATGACGAATGGAGAAATTTAATAATTGAAAAAAATTCTTTATCTATTCATTCTACAATTCAAAAAAAATAATTTTTATTTGATAAAAAAATGTAAATTGATGGATATTTTTTAGAAAATGTACAATAAAGAAAAAATTAATTTTTTAAAAGAAAAAAAAATAAATTATATAAATTGGCGTTTTTTTATATTATATAGTTTTATTTGTTTATCCTTACTTATTTTGACTCTACGTGTAATTTTTTTACAAATAATTCATTCTCATTCACTTATAATAGAAGGAGATCGTAGAACATTAAGAATACAATCCTTACTAAGTACAAGGGGTATTATTAATGATCGCGAAGGTTATCCGCTAGCAGTTACTGTATCAGTCAATGCTATTTGTGCTGATCCATCAGTAATTATTAATACAAAAAATATTAAAAATAATGAACGTTGGAAAGCTTTATCAGAAGCTCTTTCCATTCCATTGAAAGAGATATTTTTACATATAGATTCTTATAAAAAATCAAAATTTATTTATTTAGCTCGTCAAATCAGCCCTGAAATTTCAGAATATATTAAAAATTTACAATTGCCAGGTATTTTTTTGTTAGAAGAATCAAAAAGATATTATCCTTTTGGAAAAATTACAGCTCAACTTATAGGTATAACTAATATCGATGGTATGGGAATTGAAGGTATAGAAAAAAGTTTTAACACATTATTAACAGGAAAACCAGGTAAAAGAAAAATCAGAAAAGATAATAAAGGACAAATTATTGAAAATATATCTTTAATCAATAAAAGTTCATCTAATAATTTAACCCTAAGTATTGATACAAAACTACAAACTATTGTATATCATGAATTAAACAAAGCAGTAGAACAAAACAAAGCTGATTCTGGAACTGCAATTTTAGTTGATATTAAAACTGGAGAAGTTCTAGCTATGGCAAATAGTCCAGCATATAATCCTAATAATATACAGTACGTGATAAAAGAAAATATTCGTAATAGAGCAATTACGGATATTTTTGAACCAGGTTCTACAGTAAAACCAATAGTTATTATGGAAGCATTAAAACTTGGAATAATTCAAGAAAATTCAATAATTAACACAAAACCTTTTTTCATAAAAAGACATCAAATCAAAGATGTTTCTTATCATGAAAAACTTACAATAACTGGAATATTACAAAAATCAAGTAACGTAGGAGTATCAAAAATTGCATTATCTATTCCAATTTTAAAATTACTTGATAGTTATATTAAATTTGGATTAGGAAAACCAACTCAACTAGGATTGATTGGTGAAAACAGTGGTTTTTTCCCTAAAAAAAAAAACTGGTCTGATTTAGATAAAGCTACTTTCTCTTTTGGTTATGGACTAATGGTAACCCCACTTCAACTCGCGCGATTATATGCTACTATTGGTAGTTATGGAATATATCGTCCACTATCAATTATAAAAATTAACAATCCAGTATATGAAAAAAGAATTTTCCCTAAAAAATATGTAAAAAAAGTAATTAATATGATGGAAAATGTTGCTAAACCAGGAGGAGGAGGTATTCAAGCAGCAGTTAAAGGATATCGTATTGCCATTAAAACGGGAACTGCAAAAAAAGTAGGAATTCATGGACGTTATATTAAAAAATATATAGCTTATACTGCAGGTATTGCCCCTGCTAGCAATCCAAAATTTTCATTAATAATTGTTATTGATAATCCTAAGGGAAAAAAATATTATGGTGGTGCGGTTTCTGCTCCAGTTTTTAGTAGCATAATGAAATCAACATTAAAAACAATGAATATAAAACCAGATAATTTATAAAATTAACATTCTATTTTAAAAATTAACTTAAAAGAAAAAAAATGGACCAAACTTGCTTAAAATATTTATTATCACCATGGATTAAAAACATTCCAAATAAATATATTTCAAATTTAAATATGGATAGCAGATCTTTAAATCAAGGTGATTTATTTATAGCCATCCCAGGAACTAAAAAAGATGGACGTAACTTTATTTTTGAAGCTATTTATAAAAAATCAGCAGCAATTCTATATGAAACAGAAAAACAAGAAAATCATGGAATCTTTAAATATATTAATAATATTCCTATAATATATTTTTTTAAACTATCTGAAAATATATCGATGTTAGCAAGTCGATTTTATAAAGAACCAGGAAAAAAATTAAAAATAATTGGTATAACTGGAACTAATGGGAAAACAACTGTAACACAATTAATTAATCAATGGAGAAAAATTTTAGGTAATAAAACTGCAACTATGGGAACTTTAGGAAACGGTTTTTATAACTGCTTGGAACCCACAAAAAATACAACGTCTTCTGCTATTTTTATTCATTTATTTTTATCTATAGTCTTAGAAAAACAAGCTAAATTAGTTACTATGGAAGTTTCTTCACATGGATTAATACAAAATCGTGTTAAAGCCGTTCCTTTTTATATTGCAATATTTACAAATTTAACACAAGATCATCTAGATTATCATCAAAACATGCAAAAATATGAATCTGCAAAATGGTTATTATTTAGTACACATAAAGTTCAAAAAATTATTTTAAATGCTGATGATAAATATGGAAAAATATGGTTAAAAAAACTACTTAATTATTATACTATAGCGGTTACTATTCAAAATTCTAGACAGAAAAAATATTCTACAAAATGGATAAATGCTACTGATATTAAATATTGTAATAATTTTATTTACATTACATTTGAATCAAGTTGGGGAGTAGGTAAAATATCATCTTGTCTCATTGGACGTTTTAATGTAATGAATCTCTTGTTATCATTAGCTTGTCTTTTAGAACTAGGTCACAATTTATCTGATTTAATTCGTACATCTCATAAAATAAAACCTGTACATGGCCGAATGGAAACATTTTCTTTTATTAAAAAACCAACTTTTATTATTGATTATGCTCATACACCTGATGCATTAAAAAAAACACTTAATGCAATTCGTTTTCATTATCAAAGATATATATGGTGCATATTTGGATGTGGAGGCGAAAGAGATCAAAAAAAACGTCCTATTATGGGAGCTATTGCAGAAAAACTTTCAAATAAAGTTATCATTACTAATGATAATCCAAGAAATGAAAAAGAAGAAAAAATTATTCAAGATATTTTAAATGGTTGTCAAAATAAAAGAAAAATACTTATTATTCCAAACAGAAAAAAAGCAATATCTTATGCTTTTTTAAAAGCAAGATATAATCATATAGTTTTGATAGCTGGAAAAGGACATGAAGAAAAACAAATAATTCACAATAAATATATCAATTATTCAGATAAAAAAATAGTCTTAAACTTATTGGAAGAAAAGATATGATTTCTTTATCGTTAAAAAAAATTGCTTCAATCACTCATGGCAAACTACATGGAACAAATTTATTAATAGATAAAATTATTATTGATACCAAAAAGATTATTCCAGGTTGTCTTTTTATTGCTTTAATAGGTAAAAAATTTGATGCTCATATTTTTATAAACGAGGCTATTGAAAAAGGATGTTCCTCTTTTATTACACAAAAATATATAAAATCTCATATTTCATAT
This sequence comes from Buchnera aphidicola (Acyrthosiphon lactucae), assembly GCF_005083565.1. Taxonomy (NCBI): domain Bacteria; kingdom Pseudomonadati; phylum Pseudomonadota; class Gammaproteobacteria; order Enterobacterales; family Erwiniaceae; genus Buchnera; species Buchnera aphidicola. Next base: position 243,580 of record NZ_CP034891.1, on the reverse strand, counting down.
ATTATAGTAGAAAATACATCTATTGCTTTAGGTCAAATTGCTAGTTGGATCCGTAAAAAAAGTCATGTAAAGCTATTAGCTATTACTGGTTCTTGTGGAAAAACTACAGTAAAAGAAATGACAGCATCTATACTTAGAAAGAATGGAAATACGTTATCTACTATTGAGAATTTAAATAATAATATTGGTGTTCCCATGACTTTATTACAGTTAACAAAAGAACATAAATATGCTGTAATTGAATTAGGAGCAAATAAACCAGGTGAAATTTCTTATACTAGTAATATTAGTAAGCCAGAAATTATATTAATTAATAATATTCATTGTGCTCATTTAAAAGGATTTAAATCATTATTAGGAGTGTCTAAAGCAAAATCAGAAATATTTTCTGGTTTAAAAACGAATGGCACAGTTATTATTAATTTAGATAGCCATCATCTTTCAAAATGGAAAAAAGATATAAAAAAAAATAATATTTTATATTTTTCTATTAAAAAAAAAAATGTAGTGACTTTTTTTGTAGTAATATTAAAATTCATGTATATGGTACATCTTTCACAATGCATACACCATGTGGAAAAATAAATATTTCATTACCATTTCTAGGTTATCAAAACATATCTAATGCATTAGCAGCCAGTGCTCTTTCTTTTGCACTTAAAATACCTTTAAAAAAAATAAAAATAGGACTATTAGAAACTCCTGTAATTTCAAGAAGATTAGAATCTATTATATTAGAACCTAATAAAATTTTAATTGATGATACTTATAATTCTAATGTTTCATCTATGATTTCAGCAATAAAAGTATTAGAAAAAATGCCAGGTTATAAAATATTGGTTACTGGAGACATGGCTGAATTAGGAGAAAAAAGTATGTTATACCATAAAATGATAGGAAATACTGCTAATTTATCTAAAATTAATAAAATTTTCAGTATCGGGAATATGAGTAATGAAATTACTAAAGTTTTTAATAATGGAAAACATTTTTTTGATAAAAAAAAATTAAATGAACATTTAAAAAGTTTTTTATTAAAGAAAAAAAAATTTGTAATATTAATTAAAGGATCTCGTAGTGCAAAAATGGAAGAAGTAGTCGAAGAACTTGTTAAGGACAACAAAAAATGTTAATTTTTTTCAATAAATACTTAAATTTGAATTTAAATGTTATTTCTTATCTTCCATATCGTGCAATATTTAGCTTATTCACTTCTTTTTTTATTAATTTATACATTGGACCATATTTTATTTATCACCTAAAAAAATTACAAAAATATCAAATAATACGAAAAAATGGACCAAAAACACACTATTCAAAAAATAATACCCCTACTATGGGTGGAATTTTTATAATTTTTTCTATATTTTTTTCAACAATATTATATTGTAATTTATCTAATATCTATATTTGGTATGTTACCAGTATTTTAATAGGATATGGAGTAATAGGTTTAATAGATGATTATAAAAAAATAAAATATAAAAATACTCAGGGATTACAACTAAGATACAAATATTTTTGGTTATCTATTTTTGCTTTAGGATTTATTTGTATAATAAATTTTTATAATAAAGATATCATTTCTACTGAATTAATAATTCCTTTTTATATAAAAAATTCTTTTGAAATAAATTATTTATACATATTTCTTTCTTATTTTATAATAGTAGGAACTAGTAATGCAGTCAATCTTACAGATGGATTAGATGGTTTAGCTATTATGCCTGTTATTTTTTTAACTTGTGGTTTTACATTAATAGCTTTATTTAGTGAAAATATAAATAACTCTAATTTTCTACATGTTCGTTATGTAAAAAATTCAGGAGAATTAGCTATATTATGCATGGCAATTATTGGTTCAGGATTAGGTTTTTTATGGTTTAATAGCTACCCAGCCAAGGTATTTATGGGAGATGTTGGTTCTCTATCATTAGGTGGTTCTTTAGGGACTATAGCAATATTATTACATCAAGAGTTATTGCTAATTATTATGGGTGGTGTTTTTGTTTGTGAAACAATATCTGTTATATTACAAATTATATCATTCAAAATTAGAAAAAAAAGAATTTTTAAAATGGCACCAATTCATCATCATTATGAAATCAAGGGAATATTAGAACCTTTAATTATTATAAGATTTTGGATCGTGTCATTAATATTACTATTAATAGGACTTATTTCTTTAAAGGTGTGTTAATGTCATATGATTATTTCGGTAAAAAAATATTAATTTTAGGTATGGGATTAACAGGAATATCATGTCTGAATTTTTTTTTAAAAAAAGGAATAAAACCTAAAATTATTGATGAATCTAAACATCCTATAAATTTAATTAAAATTCCTAAAAAAATTAAATATAGTTTAGGAAATTTAGAACATCAATGGATTTTAGAATCAGATTTAATTATTATAAGCCCAGGAATTTCTTCATTTAGACCTATTTTAATTAAAGCTCGCTTACTAGGAATTGAAATTATTAGTGATATTGAATTATTTGCTAGAGAAGTCAGTTTTCCTATTATTGCAATTACAGGAACTAATGGGAAAACTACTGTAGCGACAATGATTACAAAAATCGCAAAAGAATCAGGTTATAAAGCTTCTTTAGGTGGAAATATTGGTTTTCCTGTACTTAAAATGCTTGATAAAAAAACAGATTTATACATAATAGAACTATCTAGTTTTCAACTAGAAAACACATTTACTTTAAAATCAAAAATAGCAGTTATTCTAAATATCAGTGAAGATCATATCAATCGATATCCTCAGGGATTTCAACAATACAAAAAAACTAAAACATCTATTTATAATCAAGCAGAAATTTGCATAGTTAATTCTAATGATAAATTAAATCATCTTGTTTTTAATGACAATAAAAAATGGATTAGTTTTGGAACAAGTAAAAGTGATTATTATATCTCTCGTAAAAATCATGAAACTATCTTAGTTTATAAAAGTAAAAAAATATTAAATACTAATGAAATATTATTATCAGGTTATCATAATTATAATAATATATTAGTCTCTATCGCTATTTCAGATGCAATGCAGTTTCCTAGAAATCACGTAATAAATACACTTAAAAATTTTTCAAACTTACCACATCGATGTCAAATAATAAAAAGTAAAAAAGGAATAGTTTGGATAAATGATTCTAAATCTACAAATGTAAATAGTACTAAAGTTGCTTTAAATTCTATAAAAAAAACAGGGAAAATACGATTATTATTAGGTGGAGATAGCAAATCTGCAAATTTTAATATATTAAAAATCTATTTTGAAAATCTAAATATAAAAATTTACTGTTTTGGAAAAGATGGTATTAAATTATCAAAAATATGTAAAAAAAAATCTATTTATGTTGAAAATTTAAAAAAAGCAATGATATTAATTTCCAAACAAGTTGAACCAGGTGATACAGTACTTTTATCTCCGGGATGTAGCAGTTTAGATCAATTTTCTAACTTTGAAGAGAGGGGTAATCTTTTTATAAAGTTAATAAAGGAAATAACTTGATATATTTACAAAAAAAAAATAAAAAAAATAAAACAAATATTAAAGAAAACAACGATAAAAAAGATTCTTTTTTTATACTATATGATCGTATATTAGTATGGTTAACTATAAGTTTATTTTCTATTGGATTAATTATGGTTATCTCTGCATCAATTCCTATAAGTCAAAAAATATATGATAATCCATTTTTTTTTATAAAAAGAGAAATTTTTTATTTTTTTTTAATATTTTTGTTATCTTTTATTTTTTTACGCACCCCAATTATTTTTTGGAAAAAAAATAGTAATATTATACTAATTATTTCAATTTTATTACTGATTCTTGTATTACTAATAGGTCATTCAATACATGGATCTTTTCGCTGGATTAGCTTAGGTTTTTTACATATACAACCCTCTGAAATATGCAAAATTTCTTCATTTTGTTATATATCTAGTTATTTATCACGAAAATCTAACGAAGTATGTAATAATTTTTGGGGTTTTTTTAAACCTATGAGTATTATTATAATACAATCAATTCTTCTATTAGCAGAACCTGATTTAGGAACTGTTATTGTTCTTTTTTTTACTACTTTATCAATTTTATTCCTTTCTGGTGCTAAGATAGGACAATTTTTTATAATTATCACTATTAGTATAGTAATAGTAATGTTATTAATATTATTAGAACCTTATCGTATTAAAAGAATTTTATCTTTTTGGAATCCTTGGGAAGATCCATTTGGAAATGGATATCAATTAACACAATCATTAATAGCATTAGGTCGTGGAAATTTTTTAGGACAAGGTTTAGGAAATTCAATACAAAAACTAGATTATTTGCCTGATGCACATAGTGATTTTATATTTTCTATTATAGGTGAAGAATTAGGTTATATTGGTTCTTCTTTAATATTATTAATAATTTTCACTCTTTCGTTTCGTGCTATGTATATTGGACAAAGAGCTTTAGCAAAAAAACAAACTTTTCCAGGATTTTTAGCATGTTCTATTGGTATTTGGTTTAGTTTTCAAACATTGATTAATGTTGGTGCTGTTACTGGTATTTTACCAACTAAAGGATTAACTTTACCATTTATTAGTTATGGTGGTTCAAGTTTAATTATAAATTCAATAGCTATTTTTTTTCTATTAAGAATTGATTTTGAAACAAGATTAAGAACATCACAAGCATTTCCTAGAGGACCTAAATGATTTCCAAAAAAATAATAATTATGGCAGGTGGAAGTGGTGGCCATGTTTTTCCAGGACTAACTATAGCACAATATTTAATTAAAAAAGGATGGTGTGTTAATTGGATAGGTACAAAAAATAGTATAGAATCTAAAATTATACCTACATATGGCATCAAAATTCATTTTATAAAAATTAAAGGATTACGTAATACTAGCTTAAAAAATTTAATTATTTCACCAATATATATATTACGTGCTTATTGTGATGTTAAAAAAATAATAAAAAATTGGTCTCCAGATGTTATTTTAGGTATGGGAGGATATGTCTCTGGTCCAGGAGGAATAGCTGCTTGGAATTGTAAAATTCCTTTTATTTTACATGAACAAAATAAAATTGCGGGTATTACAAACTACTGGCTTTCTAAAATATCTACAAAAAACATGCAAGCGTATCCTGGAGTTTTAAAGAATGCAGAAGTAGTTGGAAATCCAGTTTGTGAAAAAATTATTAACATTCTTCCTCCTATTTATCGTTTTAAAAATAGAAAAGGTCTTTTACGAGTATTAGTTGTTGGTGGTAGTCAAGGTTCTTCAGTTTTAAATTATATATTACCAGAAGTATCATTTTTATTAAAAGAAAAAATTATTGTTTGGCATCAAACAGGAAGCTATCAATTTGAAAAAACAAAAAAAAAATATAAAAAATTTCAATTAAATCAATGTTTAATCACTTGTTTTATAAAAAATATAGCTTCTGCATATGAATGGGCTGACATAATTATTTGTCGTTCTGGAGCATTAACTGTAAGTGAAATATCTATAGTAGGAATAGCTGCTATATTTATACCTTATCCACATAAAGATAAACAACAACATCTAAATGCAGAAAATTTGGAATCGATTGGTGCTGCGAAAATAATTGATCAATCAAAATTAAATACTACATTAATAGTTAACATACTTAATTCTTTAAATAGAGATAAACTTTTAATTATGGCAGAAAAAGCTTTTTCTCTCGGTGTTCGTGATTCAATGTTAAATATTTTCAATATTATTAATAATATTGCGAAAAAAACATAAATCTTATAATTTCAACTAATAAAAATTAAAAAGATAAAGGTATGAATACGAAAGATATAAAAAAAATTAACTTTTTTATTTCTGAAAAAAAAAATAAAAATATTCATCTTATTGGAATTGGTGGTACAGGAATGGCAGGAATTGCTTTAATTTTATTAAAACTAGGATATAAAATTAGCGGTTCTGATTTGTCAAAAAATTTAATTACAAAAAAACTAATCGATTTAGGAGCAATTATATATTTTAGACATGCTGAAAAAAATGTTAAAAATATTGATTTTATTATTAAATCTAGTGCTATATCATCACAAAATAAAGAAATAATTGCTGCTAAAAAAAACAATATTCCTGTATTATTAAGAGCAGAAATGCTTGAAATATTGATGAGTTTTAAATTTGGAATAGCAATTTCTGGAACACATGGAAAAAGTACCACCACCTCAATGATTTCAGATATTTTTATGGAAAATGGTTTAAATCCTACTATAATTAACGGAGGAATAATAAAATCAATTGATTCTTATGCAAAATTAGGCTCTTCTCGTTATTTTATTGTAGAAGCAGATGAAAGTGACGCTTCTTTTTTATATTTAAGTCCAAAAATAGTGATTGTAACTAATATTGAAGCTGATCATATAGATTATTATCATAGTTTTAAAAAATTACAACATGCCTTTCTAGTTTTTTTAAAAAAAATTTCTTTACACGGAACTGCTATAGTATGTATAGATAATAACGCTATTTGTGATATTTTACCTAATATTAAATGCAAATTAATTACATATGGATTTAATAAAAATTCAGATATACAAATTCTTTGCTATAAACAAAATGGTTTCGTTGGAAGTTTTAAAATCATTATAAAAAATAATAAAAAATTGAATATAACACTAAATATACCTGGTAAACACAATGCATTAAATGCAGCCGCTGCTATTGCTCTTGCGATCCATGTGGGTCTAAAAAATCATGATATAATTTTATCGTTAAAAAAATTTCAAGGTACCTGTAGAAGATTTGAATTCCTTGGATTTCTTTCAATGAAAAAAGGTATTTATACTAATAATAATTGTATGTTAATAGATGACTATGGACATCATCCTACAGAACTATCTGAAACTATTAAAACTATACGTCTTAGCTGGCCAAATAAGAACTTAATAATGATATTTCAACCTCACCGGTATACAAGAACACATAATTTATATCATGATTTTGTTCACATTTTATCTAAAGTTGATGTGCTTTTAATATTAAATGTATACTCTGCAAACGAAAAATTTATTATTGGTGCAGATAGTTTTTCGCTTTATAGTGATATAAAAAAATTAAGAAAAAATCATGTAACTTTAATTTCTGATAATAATATAATATTAGATACTCTTGTATCTAAATTAAATGGAAACGATATTGTTTTAATACAAGGTGCCGGAAATATAGATACAATAATTCATAAAATATTAATTAAAAATAAAAAAGTGATAAAATGAAAAAAAAAATAGCAGTTTTATTAGGTGGAATATCTTCTGAAAGAAAAATTTCAATTAAATCAGGATATGCCATTCTTAAAAGTTTATTAAAATCTGGAATAAATGCACATCCAATTGATACACGTGATCATTCTATAATGCGGTTAAAAAAAGAAGGTTTTGATAAAGTATACATTTCATTACATGGAAAAGGTGGTGAAGATGGTAGTATTCAAGGAGTTCTTGAATATTTAAATATTCCTTATACAGGTAGTGGAATTATGTCTTCTTCAATTTCTATAGATAAATTTAGAACTAAATTATTATGGAGATCTCAAGGTCTTTTGACAGCGCCTGATATTTATCTTTCAAAAAAAAAAATACTCCATCTTTATATGAATCTATATTAAAAAAAACATTAAAATTAGGATTTCCTCTTTTAATTAAGCCAAATAGTCAAGGATCAAGTATAGGTATAACACTAGTATCTTGTCTTGAAGAACTTAATAATGCTATAAAAAAAGCTTTTAATTATGATGATAATATTCTTATTGAAAAATTTATAAAAGGAAAAGAATATACAGTATCTATTCTAGGTGAAAAGATATTACCTTCTATTCATATTTCTACTAAAAATAATTTTTATGATTATAATGCTAAATATATATCTTCTTCTACTCAATATTTATGTCCAAGTGGATTAAATACAACTCAAGAAACAGAACTAAAAAAAATAGCAATCTTAGCATGGAATACACTAGGATGTAGTGGATGTGGGAGAATTGATTTTATATTAGATAATCAAAATAAATTTTGGTTATTAGAAGTAAATACTATACCTGGTATGACAAATAGAAGTTTAGTTCCAATGTCCGCAAAAGAAATAGGAATATCATTTGATGAACTAGTCTTATTAATTTTAAATATGAATAATTAAAATTTGTTTCAAAATAAAGTTAACTAGAATAGTTTGTTTTTAAAAAATATTAATGTGACTTTTATACTTAAATATATAAAAAAATAAGAAATTAGCTAATTTAAAAAAAGAAATGACTAAAGTAATAAAGTACAGGCTAAAAAATAATGATCATATCAAAAGACAGAAAATTAGTAGTCGGATTAGAAGTTGGTACTACTAAAGTCGTAACTTTGGTAGGAGAAATATTAACAGATAACACTATTAAAATTATTGGATTTGGAACTTGTGCATCTAAAGGCATAGATAAAGGTAGAATAAATAATTTAGATTTAATAGTTTCATGTATACAAGAATCTATTAATAAAGCTGAAATTATGGCAGATTGTCAAATTACTTCTGTATATCTATCTTTATCTAACAAATATATTCACTGTCAAAACGAAATAGGTATAATTCCAATTTCTGAAGATGAAGTAACAAAAGAAGATCTAGAAAATGTAATACACATTGCAAAATCTGTTCAAATTCCTAATGAACATCATATATTACATGTAATACCTCAAGAATACTCAATTGATCAACAATCTGGAATAAAAAATCCTATAGGTTTATCTGGAGTTCGTATGCAAGTAAGAGTTCATTTAATTACTTGTCATAAAAATATGGCTAAAAATATTATTAAAGCTGTAGAAAAATGCGATGTAAAAGTTGATCAAGTTATTTTTTCAGGCCTCGCTTCAAGTAAAGCTGTTTTAACTGAAGATGAATGCAATCTTGGCGTATGTATGATTGATATAGGTGGAGGAACAATAGATTTTACTATTTATATTAATGGTTCTATACAATATAGCCAAGTTATACCATACGCTGGAAATATTGTAACTAGTGATATATCCTATGCTTTTAGTTCTTCTTACTATGATGCAGAAAATATGAAAATTAAGTATGGTTCTATAAAAAAACCATCTTTAGGATTATCAAAAAATATTGATTTGTCTGATACTAATAATAATTTTCAAAATACTTTTCAAGAAGATACATTAATAGAAGTCATTGAATCTAGATATATTGAATTATTATCTTTGGTACAAGATAAGATTGTTGATATACAGAAAAAACTTCATAAAGGAGGAGAAAAATATGAGTTATTAAGTGGCATAGTACTTACTGGAGGTGGGTCAAAAATTTCATATTTAAGCGACTGTGCAGAAAAAATTTTTAATAAAAAAATACGAATTGCTAAACCTTTTAATATTTCTGGATTAATAGAAAACATAACTGAATCAAATTATTCAACAGTAATTGGTTTATTACATTATGGAAAAGAATCTTATATAAACATTGATAAAAAAAACAAAGAAATTTCTTTTCTTAAAAAAATGTTTAAACAAATTAATAATTGGTTTAAAAAAGAGTTTTAAAAATATATTATACTTAAAACTTTATAAAATATAGATATATAATGGAAATAAATCATGTTTGAACCTGCAGAATTAAGTAATAACGCAATAATTAAAGTAATTGGTGTCGGAGGTGGAGGTGGAAATGCAGTAGAACATATGGTTAGAGAACGTATTGAAGGTGTTGAATTTTTTGCAGTGAATACTGATGCACAAGCCTTAAGAAAAATAGAAGTAGGACAAACTATACAAATAGGTAATAATATAACAAAAGGATTAGGTGCTGGAGCTAATCCAGAAATTGGACGTAATTCGGCAGAAGAAGATAAAGAACTACTAAAATCCGCATTAGATGGTTCTGACATGGTTTTTATAGCAGCTGGTATGGGAGGAGGAACTGGAACTGGAGCTGCTCCTGTAGTAGCAGAAATTGCAAAAGAATTAGGTATTTTAACTGTTGCTGTAGTAACAAAACCCTTCAATTTCGAAGGTAAAAAAAGAACCATAGTGGCAGAACAAGGCATAATTGAACTATCAAAATATGTAGATTCTTTAATTACAATTCCTAATGATAAATTATTAAAAGTTCTAAGTCGAGGAATTTCTTTACTTGATGCTTTTAGTGCAGCTAATAACGTTTTGAAAGGAGCAGTACAAGGAATTGCTGAATTAATTACAAGGCCTGGATTGATGAATGTAGATTTTGCTGATGTACGTACTGTAATGGTAGAAATGGGATATGCAATGATGGGAACTGGAATATCTTCTGGAGAAAATCGTGCAGAAGAAGCTGCAGAAATAGCTATATCTAGTCCTTTACTAGAAGATATAGATTTATCTGGTGCACGCGGTGTATTAGTTAATATTACTGCTGGTTTTGATTTAAAATTAGATGAATTCGAAACAGTTGGAAATACTATTAGATCTTTTTCTTCAGATAATGCAACAGTTGTTATAGGTACTTCTTTAGATCCTGATATGAATGATTCTCTTCGTGTAACAGTTGTTGCTACTGGTATTGGAATAGAAAAAAATGCGGAAATTAATCAAATAAAAAACAAATCTTCTCGAGAAGTTTTAATGGATTATCGTTATCAATATTTAAATATCTCTCCAACAAAAATAGATAAAAAAATTATAAAAAAAGAAATAAAAAATTCAGAGGAAAAAATTAAAAAACAACCAGAATATTTAGATATTCCATCTTTTCTTCGTAAAAGAGCAGATTAATTTTTTTAAGTTTTTTTAGACATCCCTTTAAAAAAAATTGAATTCAGTATTAACTAATAATATTATTATCCTTAATAACCTGCGCCAATAATGACTGTATTTTTTATCGGCGCATGGACATACTATAAATTAAAAAAATATAAAATATTTAAAAAATATTTATTTATGGTAAAATTAAAATAGAACATCTATGTCAAATATATATGCATTTAAAAAATTATGAGAATAAAATAAAAATGGAAAAATCTTCTAAAGATTATCTTAAATTTACTGAAAAAGCAATTAAAAAAATAAAACATCTTATGGAAATACAAGAGAATAATAGTTTAAAACTAAGAATTTATATAATTGGGGGTGGATGTAGTGGTTTTCAATATCAGTTTATTTTTGATTCATTAATAAACGAAGATGATATTATCATCACTCAATCAGATATTTCATTAATTATTGATCCTATTAGTTTGCAGTATTTATATGGTGGTCAAATAGATTATTTAGAAAACCTAGAAGGTTCTAAGTTTATAGTTTCTAATCCAAATGCAAAAAATACATGTGGATGTGGTTCATCATTTAGTATTTAAAATATAACAAGATATATTAAATAATCTTGTATGATTTTTTATCATTCAACATAAATCATATTAAAATGAAAATTGGAATAATAAGCGCTATAAGTCAAGAGACTGAAACAATTAAAAAAATAATAAAACCATATATAGAGAAAAAAATTGAAAATTACAAAATTCATATAGCAAAATTTCAAAAAAATGATATTTTTTTAATACAATCAGGAATAGGAAAAGTTTCAGCTAGTATCGCAACCATGATTCTTATTAATTTATATCAACCAGATATGATTGTTAATAGCGGTTCTGCTGGAAGTTTAAGTTCATTATTAAAAATTGGTGACATTATTATACCTGATAAAACATGTTATTATGATGTAGACTTAACAAATTTTGGATATTTTCGAGGGCAAATACCTCAATACCCAAAAAATTTTATAATTAACAAAAAAATATATAAATTTTGTAAACAGAATTCTTATAAATATGAATTAAAATTTACAAAAGGACTAATTATTAGCGGAGACTCATTTATTAGAGAAAATTTACGCATAAAAAGTTTAAAAAATCACTTTCCTTCTGCAATAGCTGTTGAAATGGAATCTGCTGCAATAGCTCAAGTTTGCTACAAATTTAAAATTCCTCTTATCGTTATAAAATCTATTTCTGATTTATCTGATAATAATGCCACTTTAAATTTTAAAAAAAATATTTCAATTGCATCATTTCAATTTTCTAAATTTTTAAAAATAATTTTAGAAAATCTAATCAATATATAAATATCATGTAATCTATTTAATAAATAATAGCATTCTTATATTATTTTTGATAACCTCTATTAAGATAATTTTTTCATAATTTTCATTTTTTTAAAAATTTTCATAAAAAATTTGTGATATAAGTAAGAAATTCATTTTTACAAAAATTATTATTCTTCTTTTTAAAATTCCGAAAATAAAATCTACTATTTCATAATAATCGTAATTTTTTATTAATCCCAAAATCATCTATAAGGTTAAATTTTATAGGATATACAAATATACCCATGGATCAGAAAAAAATATGGCATGAAAAACTTTATTGTCATCTTGGACAATATTTTCTAATTGAAAAGTTAATATATAAAAAAAAAACTCCTCATCACAAAGTGATGATTTTTCAAAATTCTATATTTGGCAAAATTATGGTAATAGATGATATTGTTCAAACAACTGAAAATGATGAATTTATATATCATGAAATGTTAACTCATATACCCATATTTGCTCATGGTTCAATAAAAAACGTATTAATCATAGGCGGAGGTGATGGAGGTATACTTCGTGAAGTATGTAGACATAAAAATATTAAAAAAATTACTATGGTGGAAATTGATATTAATATCATTAATTTATGTAAAAAATATTTTCCAAATCATAGCAATAATGCTTATGAAGATTCTCGATTAAAACTAGTTATTGATGATGGTTTAAATTTTACAAAGAATACTAAAGAGAAATTTGACTTAATCATATCAGATTCTACAGATCCAGTTGGATGTGGAAAAAATTTATTTATTTCAGAATTTTATTTTAATTGTAAGAATTGTCTTACACAAAACGGAATTTTTGTAGCGCAAAATGGTATTTTCTTTCTTCAAAAAAATGAAACTATTCTTACTTATAAAAATTTAAAAAAATATTTTTATGATACAAAATTTTATCAAGCAAATATTCCCACTTATTATGGTGGAATTATGATGTTTGCATGGGGTACTAATAATATAGAATTTCGTAAAAATAGTTTTATAAATATACAATCACGCATAAAAAATACAAAATTAGCTTTTAATTACTATAACGCTAAAATTCATATAAGTAGTTTTTATTTACCTCAATATATTCTTAATGCATTAAATGAAAGTTAAAAATCCTTTCATAGGAGAGTAATTAAATTGCAAAAACTAAAATTATATGGCTTTAATAACTTAACTAAAAGCCTAAGTTTTTGTATCTATGATATTTGCTATGCGAATACTAACGATTCACGTAATAGTTATATTGCTTATATTGATGAACAATATAATGCTATTAGATTAACTAAAATTTTAAAAGAAACTTGTTCGATTATTGGTGCTAATGTTTTAAATATATTCCATCAAGATTATGAACCTCAGGGTGCAAGTGTAACTATTTTAGTATGTGAAGAACCGATTAATATAGAGAAAATAAATGTTTTAAACAATAAAATTGTATCATCTTCTGTACTAGCTCATTTAGATAAAAGCCATATTTGTGTACATACATATCCAGAAAGTCATCCTCAAAGTGGAATTTGTACTTTTCGAGCTGATATAGAAGTTTCAACATGTGGAATTATATCACCTTTGAATGCATTGAACTATCTTATACATCAATTAGAATCAGATATTGTCACAATTGAATATCGCGTTCGGGGATTTACTAGAGATATTGACGGGGTAAAACATTTTATTGATCATAAAATAAACTCTATTCAGAATTTTATGTCAAATGATATAAAATCAATGTATGATATGGTAGATGTAAATGTATATCAAGAAAATATTTTTCATACTCGAATGTTATTAAGAGAATTTCATTTAAATAATTATTTATTTAATATTGATTTAAAAGATCTAAAAAAAGAGGAACGTTCTAATATTGTCAATTTACTTTGGAGGGAAATGCGTGAAATTTATTATGGACGCAATATATCTATGATAGATTCTATCTAGTAGTATGTGTTTAAAAATTTAATAGTAATGCAGAATTAGTAATTTTTTTTAGAAAAAGAAAAGATTATAGAAGATTAATTTCTATAATCTTTTCTTTTTCTGAAAAAATTTTATTAATATAAAAATAGAGCTTTTAAAAAATCAATAATTATTTATTAAATTTAACATTTAATACATCTGTTGCTGTACCCTGAAAAATTTCTGCAGATAAACCGATTGATTCATATAAAGTAGGATGGGCATGAATAGTTAATGCAATATCTTCAGCATCGCATCCCATTTCAATAGCAAGTCCAACTTCACCAATTAATTCTCCAGCATTTGTCCCTACTATAGAACCACCAATAATTTTATTATTTTCTTTATTAAAAATTAATTTTGTCATACCTGTACTACAGTTTGAAGCAATAGCTCTTCCTGATGCACTCCAAGGAAAATTTGCAATTTCATAATTTATATTTTCTTTTTTAGCTTGTTTTTCATTTAATCCAACCCAAGCAATTTCAGGTTCAGTATATGCTATTGATGGGATTACTTTGGGTTCAAAATAATGTTGTTTACCAGAAATAACTTCTGCGGCAATATGACCTTCATGAACTCCTTTATGAGCTAACATAGGTGCACCAGTTACATCACCAATAGCATAAATATGAGGTATATTTGTTTTTAACTGCTTATCCACATCAATAAAACCTAAACTATTTATTTTCAATCCTATTTTATCTAATTTCAATGTATCAATATTAGGAGTCCTACCTATTGCTACTAATACAGCATCATAAAATACATTTTTTTTAGAAATATTTTCTTGTACTATATCTACTGTTAATCCATTTTCTTTTAGTTCAATTTTATCTATATGAGTATTCAACATTAAATTAAATCTTTGATTAATAGATTTTATATATACATTAGTAATATCTTTATCTACTGCAGGAAGAAAATGATTAAATCGATCAATAATATCAACTTTTGAACCTAATGCACTATATATTGTAGCCATTTCTAAACCAATAATACCACTTCCTATAATTAAAAAACGATTGGGTATTGTTTTAAATGATAATGCATCAGTTGAATCCCAAATTCTTATATCATCATTAGGTATCGAAGAAATTTTAATTGGTTTAGAACCTGTTGCAATAATTGCATGATCAAAAAAAATAGAAAATCTATCTTCTTTACTTGTTACAAAAAGACTTTTATCAGTATCAAAAATAGCATTTCCTTGAAAAATTCTTATTTTTCTTTTTTTTCTCATACTAGATAAACCATTTGTTAGTTGATTTATAACATTTTCTTTCCAATTTTTAATTTTTTCAATATCAACTATGGGTTCACTAAAAGAAACGCCTGTTTTATATAATTCTTTAGCTTCTTTAATAACTTTAGCTATATGCAATAACGCTTTTGACGGAATACAACCAACATTTAAACAAACACCTCCTAATTTATTATAACGTTCTATCAAAACAGTATCTAAACCTAAATCTGCACAACGAAAAGCTGCAGAATAACCTGATGGACCTGATCCAATAATTGCAACTTGTGCGTAAATTTTTTGATGCATTATAACCTCTTATTAAGTAATATTTCAATAATTTTAAATACATAAAAATCACATGATTAAAAAATGTATATCAGATAAAATTTTTCTAATAAATGTGATAAAATGCGCTGCATAAGCCCCATTAATTACACGATGATCATAAGATAAAGATAATGGTAACATTAAAGATG
This sequence comes from Buchnera aphidicola (Acyrthosiphon lactucae), assembly GCF_005083565.1. Classification (NCBI taxonomy): domain Bacteria; kingdom Pseudomonadati; phylum Pseudomonadota; class Gammaproteobacteria; order Enterobacterales; family Erwiniaceae; genus Buchnera; species Buchnera aphidicola. Next base: position 227,746 of record NZ_CP034891.1, on the reverse strand, counting down.
GAATAAATTCATTTCCATTCCATAAGGGTTTTATCTGAGATTTTGAAATTCCAAGAATTGCTACTTCAGGTGCATTGATAATCGGAGAAAACCAACTCCCCCCAATACCTCCTAAATTAGATACTGTAAAACACCCTCCTGTCTGATCTGAAATATTTAATTTTCTTTTTCGGGCTTTTTCTGATAGTAACATTAATTCAAAAGATAATTGTTCAATATTTTTTTTATTAACGTCTTTTAATACAGGAACAAATAAATCATTGTCAACATCTATAGCAAATCCGATGTTAATATATTTTTTTAAAATAATTTTTTTATTATGAGAAGTTAAAGAACTATTAAAAATAGGAAATTTTTCTAATGCATATGCAATTACTTTAATTATAAAAACTAATATTGTAATCTTATTACTTGTTTTTTTTTGATTTTTATTTTCATTATTATATTTTTGACGAAATTTTTCTAATATAGTAATATCAACTTCATCAAATTGTGTTACATGAGGTATATTTATCCAATTCTGATGTAGATTATGACCAATTATTTTTTGAATATTATTTAATTCATACTCTTCTTCTTTCGATTGATTATCATTATTAGTACAAATTTTACTTTTTTCTTCTAAAAATTTTTTTTTAATTTTATTTTGATATAATTCTATATCCTTTTTTACAATCCTATTTTTAGGACCAGTACCAACAATAGTACATAAATCAATATTTAAATTACGTGCTAAACGTCTTATAACTGGAGTGGCATGTGGAAAAATATCTTCTTTAAGTTTTTTATCAAGATTTAAATTAATATTTTCATCTAAATGATTTTCTTCTTTTTTCTGTATATTAGAATTAAAGTTATTAACTTCAAACATCATGATAAGAGAATTAGTTCGAATTTTATCACCAATTTTTATATAAATATTTTTTACAATACCTGATGTAGGTGAGGGTATTTCCATAGAAGTTTTATCTCCTTCCACAGTTATTAGCCCTTGCTCTGGTTCTACTTTTTCATTGTTATTAACTAATATTTCAATTACTTCTACTTCTTCTAACCCAATATCAGGCATTTTTACTTCTATATCCACTGTTTTTTTACCTCTCAAGCTAAACGCGGATTAATTTTATTAATATTAATATTAAATTTAATAATTGCATCTTCTACTACTTGTTTCTTAATATTATTTATATTAGCTAATAAATTTAAAGCAGCTACAACAATATAATGAGCATTTACTTCAAAGTGATTACGCAATTTATCTCGACTATCTGAACGGCCAAAACCATCTGTTCCTAAAACATGATATTCTTTTGATGGAATATAATGACGAATTTGCTCAGCAAACAATTTCATATAATCAGTAGCTGCAACAGTAGGATTTTTATTCATAACTTGTTTTATATATGCGATTCTATTCTTTTCTTTAGGATGTAACATATTCCATCGTTCGCAATCTTCGCCATTTCTAGCTAATTCTGTAAAAGAAGTAACACTATATATATCTGTGGTAATAGAATAGTCTTTTAATAAAATTTCTGCAGCTTGACAAACAGAGCGTAAAATAGCACCAGATCCTATTAACTGTACTTTTGATGCAGTACCATGTAAAGTTTTTAATTTATAAATTCCTTTGCAAATACCTTCTTCTACACCTAGAGGCATGGCAGGCATATAATAATTTTCATTAATTGTAGTAATATAATAATATATGTTTTCTTGGGAAGGACCATACATACGTCTCAATCCATCTTGTATAATTACAGCAATTTCATAAGCAAAAGAGGGATCATAAGATATGCAATTAGGAATTGTTAAAGATTGTATGTGACTATGTCCATCTTCATGTTGTAATCCTTCACCATTTAACGTAGTTCTACCTGAAGTTCCACCAATTAAAAACCCTCTTGCTTGTTGATCTCCAGCAGCCCAAAATAAATCCCCTATTCTTTGAAAACCAAATATTGAATAATAAATATAAAAAGGAATCATAGGAAAATTATTAGTACTATAAGAAGTTGCAGCAGCTAACCAGGATGCAGCAGCACCTAATTCATTTATGCCCTCCTGTAGTATTTGACCTTTTTTTTCTTCTTTATAGTATGCTACTTGTTCTCGATCTTGAGGAATGTATTTTTGACCACTAGAACTATAAATACCAATTTTTCGAAATAATCCCTCCATTCCAAAAGTTCGTGCTTCATCAGCAATAATTGGCACTATTAAATCTTTAATAGAATTATTTTTTAAAATAATATTTAAAACACGTATAAAAGCTATAGTTGTAGAGATATCTTTTTTTTGTTCTTCTAATAATGATTTAAAATCAATTAAATCTGGTAAAACTAATTGATTAGTAAAACTAGATAAACGAAAGGGAATATAACCACCTAACTTTTTTCGTTGTGAATGTATATAACAATATTCTTCAGAATTTTTTTTAAAAGTTATATATGGTAATTTTTTTACATCATCATTTGATATGGGAATATTAAAACGATCTCGAATATGTATTATGCCATTAATATCTATTTTTTTGATTTGATGAGCAATGTTTTTACCTTCCGCACTAACTCCCATTCCATATCCTTTAACAGTATGTGCTAGAATAACTGTTGGTTTATTTTTTGTTTCTTTTGCTTTTTTTAACGCGTTAAACATTTTTTTAGGATCATGCCCTCCTCTATTTAATTTCCATATTTCTTCATCAGTCATGTCTTTAACTAATTCATATGTTTCTTTGTATTTACCAAAAAAATATTTTCGAACATACGCACCATCTTTAGATTTAAAAGTTTGATAGTCTCCATCAATTGTTTCATTCATTAATTGAATTAATTTTCCAGTTTTATCTTTTTTTAATAAATAATCCCATCTACTACCCCATATAACTTTTATAACTTTCCATCCTGCACCATAAAAAAAACTTTCTAATTCATTGACAATTTTTCCATTTCCAACTACAGGACCATCTAATCTTTGTAAATTACAATTAATTATAAATATTAGATTATCTAAATTTTCACGCACAGCTATAGAAATAGCACCTTTAGATTCTGGTTCATCCATTTCACCATCGCCTAAAAAGGCATAAACTACTTGTTTGGAAGTATTTTTCAATCCTCTATTTTGTAAATATTTTAAAAATTTTGCTTGATAAATGGAACAAAGTGGTCCTAGACCCATAGATACAGTAGGGAATTGCCAAAAATTTGGCATTAATTTAGGATGAGGATAAGAAGATAAACCTATACCATCAACTTCTTGTCTAAAATTATTAATTTGCTCTTCTGATAAACGTCCTTCTAAAAAAGATCGAGCATAAATACCTGGAGAAATATGACCTTGAAAATAAACTAAATCACCTCCATCATTATCATTTTTAGCTCGAAAAAAATGATTAAAACATACTTCGTATATTGTAGCAGAAGATTGAAAAGATGATAAATGACCACCTAATTCTAAATTTTTTTTTGATGCACGTAGTACCATCATTATAGCATTCCAACGAACTGCTGAACGAATACGCTTTTCTATAATAAGATTTCCAGGATATTCAAATTCATCTTCGCTACAAATAGTATTAACATAGTCACTAGTAAAAAAACATCTAAAAAATTCTACTCTATCAATTTTAGATTTTTTTAAAACTTGTTCAATTAAAAAATGAGCTCTTTCACGACCTTCTTGACGAATAACAGATTCAATAGCTTGCACCCAATCACTAGTTTCAATTGGATCCACGTCATTATATAAACGTTCTGACATGGTATAAATTCCTTATACATTATATGTATTTAATGATTAAATTAAAATTTAATATAAAAAATTATTACAATGAGTTTTTTATTTTAATAAAAATTTTATCTTTATATATTATTATCTTAATTTAAAATTAGTTATGAATATCTAAAAAAAATCAATAAAATTAAATATACATAAGTATAATTAATTTTATTGATTTTAAAATATAAAAACTTTTTCAATAAATATTTTTATTCTTTAAAAATATTAAAAACACAATTTTCTTGTTCAGTAACTCGTATAAATGTAGTTCTTTTTGTTAATTCTTTTAACTTTTCTGCACCTACATAGGTACAAGAAGAACGCAATCCTCCTAGAATATCACGTATAGTATTTTCTACATTTCCCCGAAAAGGTATTTTAACTGTTTTTCCTTCAGATGCACGATATCCTGCAATTTTACCTTCATAACGTTTCATTGCAGAAATAGAACTCATTCCATAAAATAACATATATTTTTTTGATTTTTCTTCAACTATGTTTCCTGAACATTCCTTATGACCTGAAAGCATTCCTCCTAACATAACAAAATCTGCACCTCCTCCAAAAGCTTTAGCAATATCTCCAGAAACAGAACATCCTCCATCACTAATGATTTGTCCATTTAATCCATGTGCTGCATCAGCACATTCTATAATAGCTGATAATTGAGGATAACCAATTCCGGTTTTCATGCGTGTAGTACATACCGAACCCGGACCAATACCAACTTTAACTATATCTGCTCCAGAAAGTATTAATTCTTCAACCATTTCACCAGTAACAACATTTCCAGCACAAATAATTTTATCTGGAAAACATTCTCTGACTAACTTTAAAAAAGAAACAACATGTTCAGAATAACCATTAGCGACATCAATACAAATATATTTTAATTCAGAAGATAATAAAAAAATTTTTTTCATTTTTGAAAAGTCTATATTGGAAGTTCCAATTGATACAATTACATGATTTAATACTTCTTTAGAAGATGAATTAACAAAAGTTTTCCATTCTTCAAAAGAATAATACTTATGGACTGCTGTTAGTATATTAAAATCTGATAAAGATCTAACCATTTCAAATGTACCTATAGTATCCATATTTGCAGCAATAATAGGAATACCAGACCAAATACTAGAAGAATATTTAAAAGAAAAACAACGAATAAGATCGACTTGAGCACGACTTTTTAATGTAGAACGTTTTGGTCTAATTAATACATCTTTAAAACCTAGTTTTATATCTTCTTCAATTCTCATAAAATTGTTATCCTAATTTAAACATACTATACTAATAATAAAAATTTAAAATATCATGACTTATATTGTAGCACTTACTGGAGGTATTGGTAGTGGAAAAACTACCGTCTCTAATGAATTTAAAAAAATAGGCATCAACATTATTGATACAGACACTATCGCAAAAAATATAATAGAATTTAATTCAACAATATCATTGTCTATCAAAAAAAAGTTTGGAAAAAAAATATTAAATATAGACAATTCAATTAATCGTTTTCTACTAAGAAAATATGTTTTTAATAATAAAAATGATCGTTTATGGTTAGAAAATCTATTGTATCCTAAAATCTATCAAGAAACTAAAAATCAAATAAAAATTACACAATCAAATTGGTGTTTATGGGTAGTACCGTTATTAATTGAAAAAAAATTAGAAAAAAAAGCTCATCGAATTCTTTTAGTTGATACACCAGTAAAAGAACAAATAAAACGTATAATTAAAAGAGATAATATTAGTCATGTAGAAGCTAAAAAAATTATTTCATTACAAACTACTAGAAAAGCAAGAATTTCTATATCAGATGATATTATTTTCAATAATAAAAACATTAAAAATATAAATTTATATATTTATTATTTTAATATATTTTATTCATATTTATCAGAAAAGTATCATAAAAAAAAAATAATAGACATTAAAAAAAATTATTTAACAAAATTTTACTAATATATTAAATATATTTTTATTATTTATTTTAAAAAAATCTTAAATTTAAATATTTTTAATAAAAAAAAATTAATATTTTTCTTTAAGAAAAGTTATAACATCATAATTCGCAGGTGGAAAATCAGAAGATTTTAAATTATATAAAAATTTCCAATGATAAGAATATCCTTCAATACTATAAGGTTTATTTTTCCATTTTTTTATTAAAAAAAAATATAATTTTATTTTTTTTTTATAATTTATATGCTCTATATATTTAAAAAAATTAACTTCTAATATGTTAATTCCCACTTCTTCTAATAACTCTCTTTTTAATGCATGTACTATGTTCTCATGTTTTTTAATCTTTCCACCTGGAAACTCCCATATATTTTTTTTATATTTTCCTCTAGTGACATATACTTTTTTTTTTATTTATAATAATCCCAATTGCTGCTTCTATACAATTCATTAGATTTATCCTTAATATAAAACATATCTTTTATTTTTTTATAAAAATAAAATTTCATAAAATACCATGACAATACTTATATTTTTTTCCTGAACCACATAAGCAAAGTGCATTTCGACTGATTTTAGTATTATTAAAATTTCCTGTTAAATGTTTATTTAAATCTATATATTTTTTTGAATAAGATAAATTAATCTTGCTGAGAAATGATACTACTTCATATTTTAACAATTCTAACATGCTAGAAAACATATTAAAAGATTCTCGTTTATATTCTTGTTTGGGATCTTTTTGAGCATAACCACGTAAATGGATACCTTGTCTTAGATAATCTATAGCTGATAAATGCTCTTTCCAAAGTGAATCTAATGTTTGCAACATAATAGTTTTTTCTATTATACGTAAATTTTTTTCACCAATTAATTTTTCTTTTTTTTCATAATTAATTTTTGCAAAATCAATTATTTTTTTTATAATTTTTTTATCTTTTAAGTTAGGTTCTATAGTTAACCAATTTAAAATTGGTATATTTAAATGAAAGTCAGTATTTAATTTGTATTCTAAATCAATAATATTCCATTTATCTTTCAAAGTATTTTTAGGTATATATACAAAAATATTTTTTTTCAAAACATCTTCTAAAATATCGTAAATTATTACTTTTATATCTTTTGCATCAATTAATTTATTACGTTGCGAGTAAATTGCACTACGCTGTTCATTAATCACATCATCATATTCTAATAATTGTTTTCTAATATCAAAATTTCTATTTTCTACTTTTTTTTGAGCATTTTCTATAGCTTTTGTCACCCAGGGATGTTCAATTGCTTCATTTGAAGACAATCCTAATTTTCGCATCATATAAATAATTTTATCAGATGCAAAAATTCGCATTAACGAATCTTCCATAGAAAGATAAAAACGCGAAGATCCACTATCTCCTTGACGACCAGAACGACCTCTTAGTTGATTATCAATCCGACGCGATTCATGACGTTCAGTTCCAATTATATGTAACCCACCAGCAGAAACAACTAAATCATGCTCTTTTTGCCATTTTTTTTTAATTTTTTTTACTTCATATTCAGTTATATTTTTATATCGATTTAATTCTACTTCTAAATTACCTCCAAGAACTATATCTGTTCCTCTACCAGCCATATTAGTAGCAATTGTAATGGATTTAGGTTTTCCTGCTTGTGCTATAATTTCAGCTTCTTTAGCATGAAATTTAGCATTTAAAACACTATGATCAATTTTTAATTTTAATAACTCTTTAGAAATAACTTCTGATTTTTCAATAGAAACTGTACCAACTAAAACAGGTTTATTTAAACTTATACATTCTTGCACATCTTTAATAATAGCGTTGATTTTTTCTTTTTCAGTAACATATACTAAATCAGGTAAATCCTGACGTATCATTTTTCTATTTGTTGGTATGACAATAGTCTCAAGATTATAAATAGAACTAAATTCAAAAGATTCAGTTTCCGCAGTACCTGTCATACCTGCTATTTTTTTATATAAACGAAAATAATTTTGAAAAGTAATAGATGCTAGAGTTTGATTCTCATTTTTTATAGGAACATCTTCTTTTGCTTCTATTGCTTGATGTAATCCATCAGACCATCTTCTTCCTGGCATAGTACGACCTGTATGTTCATCCACAATAATCACACAATTATCTTTTATGAGATAATCTACATCTCGAATAAATAATTTATGAGCACGGAGTGCAGATAAAACATGATGCATCAATATTATGTTATTAGAAGAATATAATGATTCACCTGTATTCATTAATTTTTTGTCAAATAATATTTTTTCAACTTCAATTAATCCTCTTTCTGTTAAATATACTTGTTTTGATTTTTCATCAATAGAAAAATGTCCTGTTCCATGAAAAAAATCTGAATCTTCTTTTTCTTGTGAAATTAAGTAAGGAACAATTTTATTGATTTCTTTATATAGTTCAGAACTATCTTCTGACGGACCTGAAATAATTAAAGGAGTTCTAGCTTCATCTATCAAAATTGAATCCACTTCATCTACTAATGCATAATGTAATCCTCTTTGTACTCTTTGCTCAGGAGAAAAAACCATGTTATCACGTAAATAATCAAATCCATATTCATTATTTGTACCATAAGTAATATCAGATAAATAAGCTTTTCTTTTAGAAGAAAAAGACATATCAGATGAATTTAAACCTACTGTTAAACCAAGAAATTCAAATAATGGAGTATTTTTTTCAGCATCTCTCTGAGCTAAATAATCATTCATAGTTACTATATGTACACCTTTTCCGCTTAATGCATTTAAATAAGCAGGTAAAGTGGACGTTAAGGTTTTTCCTTCTCCTGTCCGCATTTCTGCAACACATTGTTTATTTAAAACTATTCCCCCAAGAATTTGTACATCAAAATGACGCATATTAAAAATACGCTTACTTGCTTCTCTAACTGTAGCAAAAGCTTCTGGTAATATATCATCTAAAGTTTCACCATTACTTAATCGTAGACGCAAAATTGTTGTTTTTTCTTTTAATTTTTCATCTGATAAATTTTCAAAATTTTTTTCTAATTTATTAATAGATAAAACTATTTTTTTAAACTTTTTTAAAAAACGATTATTACGATTGCTAAAAATTTTAGTTAAAAATTTAATTAACATACTATAAATTCTCATATTTAAAATTTTTGAATCAAATGACAGTAAAAAATTTTTTTATTATTCTTTAAGTGACTTGATCAATTATTTTAATTCTATTTATATACAATATAATGAAAAATTTTTCATTAATAAAATAATCTCAAATTAACATTAATAATATGCAGTTAAACAAAAAAAAATTTTTATTGTGTTTTAAAATAAATCTTTTAACCAAAATAAAAAATTTTTTTTCTCTTTTATTGAAAGATTTTCTGAAAATTTATTTTGAGTACAAATTTCTTTATTTTTTAAAGACCATATTGGTAAAATTCGATTATGTTTATCGTTTTTTTCACAAAATAATTTTCCTGAATCATCAATATAAAACATATTAATATTTTTTGGAGGTTTTAATATTAGAGGTATTGGATGTTGATATTGAAGATATCTCCTATAAATTTGCATTGCTCCAGAAGCACTATACAACTTTGTTGTTTGATTATTATCTCTACCTACCCAAATAATTGCAATTTGTTTTCCATCAATACCTACAAACCAATTATCAACTAAATTATTTGTTGTACCAGTTTTACCAGCCAAAGAAAATTCCTTAAAAATTGCTCCTAGTGATTTTGCTGTTCCACTATTAACTACTTGTTGCATAGCATATAGTGTCAAATAAGACGCTTCAGAAGATTCTATATGTTTTGATTGAGGTAAAGTTTGATAAAAGACTTTACCGTCATCAGAAACAATTGATCTAACTGATGATAATAATGACTTGTAACCACCACTTGCAATTATTTGAAATACTTGTGCTACTTCAATAGGTGTTAAATTAATAGCCCCTAAAGATATTGATGGAAAAGAAGTAATACGATTTTTAGAAATACCTAAATGCAACCAGCTATCAACTATTTTTTTTAAACCTATATCTATACTAAGATTAACTGTAGGAATGTTAATAGAATTAATTAAAGCATCTAATAACATTACTTTTCCACTAAAAGAAAAATTATTATTTTTTGGTATCCAGTATTGACCATTATCTAATTTAATTGAAATAGGACGATCAGAAATCCAAGTATTTAAATTGTATTTTTTTGGTTGTGATAAAGCAGTTAAATATGTTATAGGCTTAGATAAAGAACCAATGGAACGACGAGCTTTTAAAGCTCGATTATAACCATTAAATTCTGGCTTAGAACTTCCAACTAGTGCTTGAATTTCTCCATTAAATCTATCTACTACTATCATAGCAACTTCTAAATCTTTTAGTCCTTTTTTTCTTTTTAATATAGGTATTTCTATTTTTACAGCTTGTTCTACTGCATTTTGTGAAATAGAATCTAGGGTTGTAAATATTTTAATTCCTGAAAAATTTTTTATTGAACTACTAATTTTTTTTTTAGATTCTTTGCATACAAGTTGTATAAAAGAAGGATGCAGTGAAGTAATATTTCCTTTAGGTTGAACATTTAAAGATCGTCTACATAAATCTTCATAAATTTTTTTTGTAATATAATTTTGTTTATATAATAAAAATAAAACTAAGTTTCTTCTTTTTAATGCAGATTCAGGATGAGTCCAAGGACTATATAAAGATGCTCCTTTTACCATTCCAACTAATAAAGCATACTGATCTAAAGTTAATTCATCTATTGGCCGACCAAAATAACAAATACTAGCAAGAGGAAATCCTCGAATTTGTTCATCACCATCTTGTCCCAAATATACTTCATTTAAATATAGTTCTAAAATCCGATCTTTTGTGTAAAAACCATCTAAAATTAAAGCCATATAAATTTCATTCATTTTCCTTAATATTGAACGATTATTTGTTAAAAACATATTTTTTATCAACTGTTGCGTCAAAGTACTTCCACCTTGAATTGTACGACCAGCCATCGTATTTACTAAAAAAGCTCGACCTATAGAAGATATCTGAATACCATCATGTTCATAAAAATACTTATCTTCAATTGCTAATAATGTTTTCACTAACATTTCTGGATATTTATTACGAGAAAAAAATATACGTTTCTGTCTTTCAGGAGATTTTAATATATTAATTAATTTAGGTTCTAAACGAAAAAAACTAAAATTACGATTATTTTCAATATTTTTAATTTCTATTAAAGTATTTTTTTTAAAAGATAAAAGTGTATGCAACTCACCTTCTTTAATATCAGGAAAATCAAAAGAACGTCGTATAAATTCTATAGTATTATCTTTTATACTATATTCTCCTGGTAACATAACTAAATCGACTTTTCTATACATTCTACTTTTTAAAAGACTTAATAACTCTTTCTGAGAATATAAATTACCTGGTGCTAAATTCACTATACGTCCATATATTGCATTAGGAAAACTCCATACTTTTCCATTAATTGATCGATCTATCTTAATATACAAATATAACCCATAAAAAATAATTAAAATTAACATAGATAAAAAAATTTTTATTAAAATTTTTTTTTTTATATTCATATATATTAATCATTCCTTGAAATTTTATCGAAAATGTTTTACTAAAAATTTATAAACAAAAAACAATTTAACATTTTTTTATTTAAAAAATATAGAAGTATATGGTGATTTGGGCAAATTAAAATGTAAAGGATATTCTACATATACTAAATATAAACCTTTAGCTGGTGCAGTAGCTCCTGCATAATTTCTGTCTTTTTTTTGTAATAACTCTTTTATCCAAAATTCTTTTTTTTTAGAAATTCCAATTTCAATTAAAGAACCAACAATATTTCGAACCATATGATGTAAAAAAGAATTGGCTGTAATATCAATTATTACCCAATGATTTAAACGAAAAACATTTAATTTTTTAATATTTCTAAAAGGAGAATATGATTGACAACTGAGTGCTCTAAAAGATGTAAAATCATGTTCTCCTAATAAAAATTGAGCTTCAGAATACATTTTATTTACATTTAATTTTCTATAAATATGATTTATTTTATTCTGAAAAATAGCAGAACGAAGACTATAATTATATATTATATAACGATAAGAACGTGTAATAGCACTATAACGAGCATGAAAACTTTCTGGAACTTCTCTAACCCATACAATAGAAATATTTTTAGATAAATAACTATTTACTCCTATTGACCAAGACGATTTTTTTCTCACTGCTGTAGTATTAAAATGTATAACCTGACCTATACTATGTACTCCAGCATCAGTTCGACCTGCACATATAACATCTACCTTATGATTAGCAATTATAGATAAAGCTCTTTCTATTTCTGCTTGAATACTAGGTACTCTTTTTTGACTCTGCCATCCATAATAGAGACTTCCATCATATTCAACTCCTAAAGCAAATCTTTTAATATTATTAAATGCCATTTAAAAAGAATCCTATTATAATATTGAAAAAAATAATAAATTTGTACTTTTTATACAAAGTAGTATATGTATGTAAAAAAAAATCTAATCATATAAAAAACATATTTAATTATAGTTTATGTTAAAAAAATTTATTATAATGACTACTTAACACATAAAATAAGAAAAAATATAAATTTAATATATCTTAAAAAAATATTTACTAAATTTAAAATTATAAAAATAATATAAATTAATTATATTAATAATTTTCTTATATGTTCAATATTTAGTAAAATATTATCATTGGAGAGAGCTATGGAAAAAGACAAAAATAAAAAAACATCATCTTTAAATGTTCTTTCTATTGCAGGTTTGCAACCTTATCAAGAAAAAATAGACGAAAAATACATGAATGAAGATCAAATGTTACACTTTTATAAAATTCTTAAAACATGGAAAAATCAACTAAAAGATGAAATTCACCATACTCTACTCTATATACAAGATAAAGCAACAAATTTTCCAGATCCTATTGATCGAGCTACACAAGAAGAAGAATTTAGTTTAGATTTACGAAATCGTGATCGTAGTCGAAAATTAATTAAAAAAATTGAAATAACTTTAAAAAAAATTAAAGAAAAAGATTTTGGTTACTGTAGTTCTTGTGGTATTGAAATTGGAATTCGTCGTTTAGAAGCCAGACCTACTGCTAATCTTTGCATTGATTGTAAAACATTAGCAGAAATTAGAGAAAAACAAATGACTGGTTAATTTTGTAGATTAAAAAATTTAGATCAGGATGTTCGATTGATTCAAAAAAATCCATTCGAATATCCTTTCTTGATTTAATTCATATTATTATCATAAAAATTAACTGGAGTAAATATGGAATGTATTACAATTTCTAAATTAGAAAATTGGAAAAAAAATAAAAAAAAATTTGCGGCTATTACAGCTTATGACTTTAGCTTTTCTAAATTATTTTCTAATCAAGGTATTCCAGTTATACTAATAGGCGATTCTCTCGGGATGACTATACAAGGTCATAGTTCTACATTACCAGTAAAAGTTCAAGATATTGAATATCATACAAAAGCAGTTAGAAAAGGAGCGCCAAATACTTTCTTGTTATCTGATTTACCTTTCATGTCTTATTATGAAACTAGACAAGCTCTTAAAAATACAGCAAAAATTATTAGATCTGGTGCAAATATGATAAAAATAGAAGGAGGAAAATGGTTAGTTGAAATTGTTAAAGAACTATCTAACAGATCAATATTAGTATGTGGTCATATAGGTTTAACACCTCAATCCTTTAATTATTTAAGCGGATATAAAGTTCAAGGAAAAGAAAAAAAAGACGCAAATAAACTAATAGATGAAGCCTTATTATTAGAAGAATCTGGCATTAAAATGCTAGTAGTAGAATGTATTCCAGAAAAATTAGCAAAAAAAATTACGAAAAATTTATCTATTCCGGTTATCGGTATAGGATCAGGTAAATATACTGATGGACAAATTCTTGTAATGCATGATTTATTAGGAATTACTGAAGGGAAAAAACCTAGTTTTACAAAAAATTTTCTTTCTGAAAATGGTAGTATTCAAAAATCTATTCAAAAATATATATATGAAGTTGAAAAAGGTATTTATCCAAACAAAAAATATAGTTTTTAAAAATTTGGAGTTATAATGTATATTATCAAAAAAATAGAAACATTATATAAAAAAATAATTATTTTAAAAAAAACAAATAAAAAAATAGGACTAGTTCCTACAATGGGAAATTTACATGATGGTCATATAAAATTAATATTATTAGCAAAAAAACACGTAGATATTATTATAGTAAGCATTTTTATTAATCCAATGCAATTTAATAATTTATCCGATCTGGAAAATTACCCACAAACCTTTAGAGCAGATTGTCAGATATTAAAAGAACAAAATGTAGACATAATTTTTGTTCCTTATGTAAGTCAAATTTATCCAAACGGTATAAAAAAACAAACATTTGTTGAAGTTCCAAAATTATCTGAAATCTTAGAAGGTCAATCACGTCCAGGACATTTTAAAGGTGTAACAACAATTGTTTCTAAGTTATTTAATTTTATACAACCAGATTTTGCTTTTTTTGGAGAAAAAGATTATCAACAATTATTAATAATAAAAATGCTTGTAAAAGAACTAAATTATATGATAAATATAATTAGTTTACCTATAATACGACTAAAAAACGGACTTGCTTTAAGTTCAAGAAATAATAACTTAACCAATCAAGAAAATAAAATAGCACCTTATTTATATAAAGTTATAAAAGCAACATGTAAAAAAATTAAAAAAAGAAAAAGTTACAGTAGAAAAGAAATTATTTATTCATCCCGTATTTTATTAATTAAAAAAGGATTTTCTATTGATATTTTTAATATATATAATTCTAAAACATTAAAAAATCCTTCTAAAAACGTTAAAGAAGTTATTCTTTTAGCATCTGTGTGGTTAGGAAAAACTCGTTTAATTGATAATAAAAAAATTTTTTTTAATTAAAATATATCTATTTTAATTTTATTTTTTAAAAACTACTTTTCCTATATATGGAAGATAACGATAAGATTGAGCGTAATCAATACCATAACCTACTATAAAAAAATTTTCTAAAATAGAAAAACCTATAAAATCAACACTAATGTCTACCTCACGACATTCCGGTTTATCTAAAAGAGTGCAAATTGATAATGATTTTGGATTTCTAAGTTTTAAAATACCTAATACTTTACTTAAAGTTTTTCCTGAATCAATAATATCTTCTACAATTAAAACATTTTTATCATAGATATCTTCATCTAAATCTTTTATAATTTTTACGTCGCCACTAGAGAGCATTCCCCGTCCATAACTAGAGGTTGTCATAAAATCTATTTCGTGTTTAATGTGAATTCTACGACATAAATCTGCTATAAATACAAAAGAACCACGTAATAATGCTATTAATATCATTTTATTCTGACTATTTCTATATTTTTTAGTAATTTCTTGACCTAATTCTCGAACACGGATATCAAGTTCTTTTTCAGTAATGACAACTTGAATAGTATGTTTCATAATATCAACTAAATGGTTAGTGTGAATTAAATTATATTAAAAATTTAAATTTAAAAAAACTAGTTTTTTTATTAAAAAACAACATATTTTGAAAAAATTCTAATATATAATTAAAACTATAACATTTATTTTTTAAATTATTGCACTAATAATGATCGTTATGTTATAAAAATTAACTCAATAAATAAATTTATTAATAAAATGGTTATATAAAAAAATTATTATGATTAAAAAAATATATTCTATCTATATCAAAATGTAATTTATGTTATATTTATTATTTTAATATTAAATATTAAATGTAAAAAAAAATACAATGTTTTTTGATAAAAAATAAATAATTTTCATTATTATTTTTTTTATAAACAATACATACATCTAATTTATGATAAAATCAAAAAATACTGCTTTTACAGCATTCTAAATAAATAACAATATTTTTAATTTAAAATATAAACTATATTAAAAGATATCATCTAATACAATTAATTGACGCACTTTACGTATTCACAAAAAATATTAATATCTATTTATAGCCTTTTCACTAGAATAGCTGTTCTAATTATTATAACTAGTTATGATCTAGGCTTAAATAACATTTTTTCAAAAAAACCTGCTCATACTAAAAAGCAGGTTTTTTTATGATATAAATATAAGGAATTATAAAATATGAAATTATTAAAATTTGGTGGAACTTCATTAGCTAATGCGGAAAAATTTTTATGCGTAGCTAATATTATAGAAGAAAAAATCAAAAAAGAACAAATTGCAGTAGTACTTTCAGCACCAGCTAGAATTACTAACTATCTAGTTAAAATTGTAGAAAAAACAATTAAGAATAATCAAATTTTAGAAACTATACATCTTGCGGAAAATATATTTATTGAGTTAATAAAAAATATTTTAAAAATACAATCTAATTTTCCTTATCATGAAATAGAAGAAAATATAAAAAAAGAATTTGATAAATTAAAAAATATAATACATGGAATTATATTATTAAAACAATGTCCAGATAATATTCGTGCTACTATAATTTCTCGTGGAGAAATACTTTCTGTTTTTATAATGAAAAGTATATTGCAATCTAAAAATTATAATGTAACTGTTATTGATCCAGTTAAGAATTTTGTTTCTTTAGGTAATAATTATTTAGATTCAAGTGTTGATATATATCAATCTAAAAAACGTATTAATAATATTAATATTAATAAAAATCATATTATTTTGATGGCTGGTTTTATTTCAGGCAACCAAGATAAAAAATTAGTAGTATTAGGAAGAAATGGTTCTGATTATTCCGCTGCAGTTTTAGCAGCTTGTTTAGATGCTAATTGTTGTGAAATTTGGACTGATGTTGATGGAGTTTTTACTTCTGATCCAAGAACCGTTCAAAATACTTATTTATTAAAATCAATATCATATCAAGAAGCAATGGAACTATCTTACTTTGGCGCTAAGGTATTACATCCTCGTACTATTGAACCAATTTCTCAATTTAAAATACCATGTTTTATTAAAAATACTAATAACATTAAATCTGTTGGAACTTTGATTTGTCAAAAAAATTATTCTGAAAAAGATTTTCTAAAAGGTGTTACTCATCTTGATGACATAGCTATGTTTAATATATCTGGACCTAATATAAAAGATATAGGAAATATAATTCCACGTATATTTACTATAATTTCAAGAGATAATATTAAAACATTATTAATTACTCAATCATCTTCAGAATATAAAATGAATTTTTGCATTTTTGAATATGACATTGAAAAAGTTTTATACTCATTAAATAAAGAATTTCAATTGGAATTAAAAGATAAATTATTACATCCTTTTAAAATAAAAAAAAATTTATCTATTCTTTCGGTAGTTGGATCTAATATTTATAAAAAATATAATATTGCGTCAAAAATATGTTCTACTTTAGGTGCTTCAAAAATTAATATTCTTGCAATTGCACAAGGCTCTTCAGAACATTCTATTTCACTAGTAATTAAAAAAGAATATATTTTAAAAGCTGTTGAAAACGTTCATAATACATTATTTTGTAATAAAAAAATAATTCATGTTTTTTTAATAGGAATAGGTGGAATTGGTAGCACACTACTAAAACAAATATTAAAACAAAAAAATCTTTTAGATGAAAAAAATATAGAAATTAAAATTTGTGCTATTGCTAATTCCAAAAAAATATTATTTTTAGATGATAGAAATAATTTATGTAATTGGAAAAATGATTTCCAAAAATCAACTAAAAAATTTAATTTAGAATTGTTAAATAATTTAATTAAAAATAATAATTTTTCAAATTCGGTAATTGTTGATTGCACATCTGATCAATTATTAGCCGAACAATATGTAAATTTTATTTATAACGGTTTTCATGTAGTTACTTCAAATAAAAAAGCAAACACTAGTGAATGGGATTACTATAAAAAAATAAGAAATGCTACTTTTAAAAAAAATAAAAAATTTTTATATGAAACTAATGTCGGAGCAGGATTACCAGTAATAGATACTCTTAAAAATTTATTTAACACAGGTGATACTTTAATTCGATTTAAAGGAATATTATCTGGATCATTATCTTTTATCTTTGGAAGATTAGAAGAAGGAATTTTATTATCACAAGCTACTAGAGAAGCTAAAGAATTAGGTTTTACTGAACCAAATCCGTGTGATGATTTATCTGGTATAGATGTTGCAAGAAAATTACTAATTTTAGCACGTGAATCTGGATATAATATAGAGCTAAAAGATATTAAAATTGAACCTTTGTTACCAAACACTTTTAAAGGATATGAAGATGTTGATAATTTTCTATTAAAATTAAAAGAATTAGATTTATATTTTCTTAAAAAAATCAACCAAGCACAAAATGCAGGAAATGTACTACGATTTGTTGCAACAATAGAACAAAAAAGACAATTTTTTGTAAAACTTGAAGAAGTCAACATTAACGATCCATTATATAAAGTAAAAAATGGTGAAAATGCATTAGCATTTTATACTAATTATTATCAACCAATTCCTTTAGTATTAAGAGGTTACGGTGCTGGTAATAATGTTACAGCGTCTGGAGTATTTTCCGACTTACTACGTACACTATCATAAACGTCAGGAGCATAGTAATGATTAAAATTTATGCACCAGCTTCTATTGGTAATGTTGGAGTAGGATTTGATATTTTAGGTGCAGCAATTATGCCTATAAACGGTTCTTTATTAGGTGATTTTGTAACAGTAAAATTATCCAAAAAGTTTAACTTAGTTAATAAAGGTATGTTTTCTGATCAACTACCTAAAAATACTGAACAAAATATTGTTTGGAAATGCTGGTTGAAATTTTGTAATATCATAAAAAAAAATATTCCAGTTTCTATTATATTAGAAAAAAACATGCCGATTGGATCAGGATTGGGCTCTAGTGCTTGTTCAATAGTTGCTACTTTAGTTGCAATTAATGAATTTTGTAATAAACCTTTAAATTCAAAAGAATTATTACTTCTTATGGGAGAAATAGAGGGAGAAATATCAGGAGGTATTCACTATGATAACGTTGCTCCATCTTATCTTGGAGGACTACAGCTAATATTAGAAGATTCTGAAATAATAAGCCAAAAAATTCCAAGTTTTAAAAATTGGTTTTGGATAATAGCTTGGCCAGGAATTAAAGTTCCTACTTCGAAAGCAAGAGAAATATTACCAAAAAAATACCAAAAAGAAATATGTATTAAAAATAGTCGTTATTTAGCTGGTTTTATTCATGCTTCATATAGTAAACAACCTTATTTAGCAGCAAGATTAATGCAAGATTTTATAGCAGAACCATATCGTATTAAATTATTACCTAATTTCTTAAAAGCTAAAGAAAAAATAAAAAAAATTGGCGCTATAAGTTGTGGCATATCTGGTTCAGGACCTACTATTTTTTCTATTTCTGACAATATACATACAGCTCAAAAAATATCTTTATGGTTAACAGAAAATTACTTACAGAATAAAACAGGATTTGTTCACATTTGTTTTTTAGATTCAAAAGGTGTACGTAAAATAGGATAAAAAAATGAAACTTTATAATTTAAAAAATCATAGCGAACAAGTAAATTTTGAAACAGCTGTCAAACTAGGATTAGGACAACAACAGGGTTTATTTTTCCCAGTAAAACTACCTGTTATTACACCTATAGAATTGTCAAAAATATTAAAAATGGATTTTATTACTCGAAGTACTGAAATACTTTCTAAATTTATTTATCATGAGATATCTAAAGAAAAACTATATGAACATGTTAAACAAGCATTTTCATTTAAGAATCCATTAAAAATAAAGATTACAGAAGATATACATTGCTTTGAACTATTTCACGGACCAACATTAGCATTTAAAGATTTTGGAGCACGTTTCATGGCTCAAATGATACTATCGCTAAATAAAAAAAATGAATCTGTTACTATTTTAACAGCAACATCAGGTGACACAGGTGCAGCGGTAGCACATGCTTTTTATAGAATGAAAAATGTGCGAGTAATTATTTTATACCCTAAAGGAAAAATTAGTGAATTACAAGAAAAACTATTTTGTACTTTAGGTGAAAACATAAAAACTATATCAATTAACGGTAGTTTTGACGATTGTCAAAAACTAGTAAAAGAAGCTTTTAACGATAAAAATCTTAAAGAATCAATAGGATTAAACTCAGCTAATTCTATTAATATAAGTAGATTATTAGCACAGATTTGTTATTATTTTGAAGCTTTTTCTTTAATGTCAGAAGAACAAAGAAAAAATTTAGTAATAGCAGTTCCATGTGGAAATTTTGGTAATTTAACCGCTGGATTATTGTCTAAATCTCTTGGTTTACCAATCAAATCATTTATCGCATGCACAAATTCTAATGATACAGTACCAAGATTTCTTAGTAATGGAAAATGGTATCCAAAAAAAACTGTATCTACAATTTCTAATGCTATGGACATTAGCCAACCCAATAATTGGACTCGAATTGAAGAATTATTTTCTCGAAAAAAATGGAATTTAAAAGAACTTAGATTTGGTAGTGTATCAGATAATACTACCAAAGAAACATTAAAAGAACTATTTAATTTAGGTTATGTTTCTGAACCTCATGCTGCAATAGCATATCGATTATTACGAGATCAATTAAAAAAGAATGAATTTGGTTTATTTCTAGGAACTGCTCATCCAGCTAAATTTAAAAATACTGTAGAAAAAATATTAAAAAATAAAATTTCACTACCCAGTGCGCTAAAAAATAGAATCAATCTTCCATTATTATCATATAATATTAATCCTGTTTTTAATAAATTAAAAACATTTTTATTAGAAAAATAAAAATTAAATTAGAGAGGATAAAATTATTTTTTCCTCTCTAAAAAAATAATATATAAAAAAAATTAAAAATTAATTCTCTTAAACATTGAATAAAAAATGAATAATATCACCATCTTTAATATAATATTGTTTTCCTTCTATTCTAAATTTTCCCATTTCTTTAATTTTTGCTTCACTTTTATATTTTATGAAATCTATATATTTTACAATTTGAGCTCTAATAAAACCTTTGCTAAAATCACTATGTATTTTATGAGCAGCTTGAATACTAGTACTTCCATTAAGAATTGCCCAAGCTCGAATTTCTTTTATCCCTACAGTAAAAAAAGTTATTAAATTTAATAATTTATAACCAGCAGAAATAATATTATTTAAAGCTAAAGTTTTTATATTAAAAGCTTTCATAAAATATTTTTGTTCTTCATTATTCATTTTAACTAAATCTAATTCTAGATTTTCATAAATTGGAATCACTATAGCATTTTCTTTTTTAGCTATATTATTTAACTCATCTAAAAAATAATAAGATTCCTTTTCTTCATTAATATTAGCAATATACATTGTTGGTTTTAAAGTTAAAAAACGCAAATAACTAATTAATTTTTTTTCCTCTTCATTTAAATGAAGAGTTTTTAACATGAAAAATTCTGTTAAATGATTTATACATTTTTTTAAAACATTAATTTTTTTTTCTATTTCATTATTTTTTAATGCTTTTTTTTTTTGCAATTGTAATATAGTTTTTTCACAGAGATCAAAATCAGATAATATAAGTTCAGTATTAATAATATCTATATCTTTAGAAGGTTGGACTTGATTATAAATATGAGTAATATTATCATTTTTAAAACAACGAACGACATGTGCTATGGCATGTGTCTCTCGTATATTACTTAAAAATTGATTACCTAATCCTTCACCTTTAGATGCTCCTTTAACCAAACCTGCAATATCTATAAATTCTATAAATGCATGGACTATTTTTTGAGGAGAAACAATCTTAGCAAGATGATTGATACGCTCATCAATAACTGGAACAACACCTACATTTGGTTTAATAGTACAAAATGGAAAATTAGCAACTGCTGAATTCCCTTTAGTTAAAAGATTAAATAAAGTAGATTTACCAACATTAGGTAATCCTATAATACCGCATTTAAAACCCATATCTGATATACCTTAAAAATAGAAGAGATTTTATCTAATTAAAATCTTAAAATATTTGAAATAAAATTTTCTTTTATTGCATGTAAAATTGATTTATGAATTAATTTTTTCTCTTCTTCTGTAGGAATTGATAACACAAAAGAAGCTATTTGATTACGATGTATTGGACGACCGATACCAATTCTCAGTCGATGAAAATTAATTTTCTTGTTAAATACATTAACAATATTTCTCAAACCATTATGTCCATTATGTCCATAGCTATATTTTAATTTTATAATTCCAGGCTGAAGTTCTAAATCATCATGAACTATTAATATTTCACTTAAATGAATATTATAAAATGAAGCCATTTTAAAAATTGACTGACCATTTAAATTCATAAATATATCAGGTATAAGAAATCGAATATCATTTGAATCTATATCAAAAAAAGAAGTGAAACCAAAAAATTTTTGTTCTTTTTTAAAATTCTTTAAATAATTTTCTGCTAAAGAATATAGATACCAAGAACCCGCATTATGACGTGTATTGTGATATTCTATTTTGGGATTAGATAATCCAACTATCATTTTAATAGTATTCAAAAAATATCCTTTAATCTTAACATCATTATGTTAATATTTTATAAAATAAAAAACATATAATATAAATTATATGTTTTTTAAAAATTATACGAAAAAATTTAGAATAAAATCAATAAAATTGATATGTAATCAATATAAAAAAATGTTATTCTAAGAATATAAATAAATTATTTTTGTAAACGATCAGAAGCTTCTTCCCAATTCACAACGTTCCAAAAAGCTTTAATATAATCTAATCGTCTATTTTGATATTTTAAATAATAAGCATGTTCCCAAAGATCTAAACCAATTATAGGATAACCATAAGTATTAGATATTAATTTACCCATTAAAGGATTGTCTTGATTAATAGTAGAAACTATAGATAAAACACCATTTTGATTCACTAACCAAACCCAACCCGATCCAAAATGATTTAGTGCTACTGATTCGAATTGTTCTTTAAACCTATCAATTGTACCAAATTGTTTTTCTATTTCTATTTTTAAATCATTTGTTAAAACTGTTCCTAATTTTAAACTTTTCCAAAAAAAACTATGATTTATATGACCACCTGCATTGTTACGTAACAAATTCTTTTTTTCTAAAATAATCTCATTAAAAATAGACATTAATTCATCGATAGATAATGAAGAAAAAGTTGTTTTTTCTAAAATAGCATTAGTATTGTTAATATAATTTTGATGATGTTTAGTATGATGAATTTTCATGGTTTTCTCATCAAAAAACGGTTCTAATGCATTATATGAATAAGGTAAAGAAGGAAGAATATAACTCATTTTATTTTCCTCAAAATAGTGATAATAAAATTATGAGATTGTTTTTAAAAAATATTAAATTAATAATTTAATCTTAAATATTCTTATAAATTATAGTACACTTATTAAATCATTCACAATAATCATAATACATATTTTTAAAGTATCTATAATTAAAATCATAAAAATATAAAAAATTAACTATATTAAACAAAAAAATATTTTAAAAATGAGATTTTGATGTCTACAACTCAAGAATTCAATTTATTAAGCAACAGGTTTCGTACTTTTTATCCTGTTGTTATAGATATTGAAACTGCAGGATTTAATGCAAAGACTGATGCAGTATTAGAAATTGCTATAATAACATTAAAAATGGATGAATCAGGGTGGTTGCATAAAGAAAACACATTACATTTTCATATAGAACCATTTAAAGGTTCTATAATAAACTCTGATGCAATAGCATTTAATAAAATTGATCCATTCAATCCATTACGTGGTGCAATTAGTGAAAAAATAGCAATTCAATCTATATTAAAAATGGTACGAAGGGGAATTAAAATACAAGGATGCAGTAAGGGAATTGTTGTAGCACATAATGCTAATTTTGATCATAATTTTTTAATGGCAGCAATTCAAAGAGTAAAAATAAAAAACAATCCTTTTCATCCATTTGTTACATTTGATACAGCAGCATTAAGTGGATTAGTTGTTGGTCAAACTGTATTATCTAAAGCATGCAAAGCTATTGGTTTATCATTTGATAATCATCAAGCTCATTCTGCACTTTATGATACTTTACAAACTGCTAATCTTTTTTGTGAATTAGTAAATCGTTGGAAACGTTTAGGTGGATGGCCTCTTAATTTAGAAAAAAATAATAATATATAAAATAAATATTTAAAAATAATTATATTATATATTTAATAATTTTTCAAAATTAGAAAAAGATATGACATATTTAATAAATATTAAAAATATTATTTAATGTCATATCTAATTTTCTATATATATTATAGATCTACCTTTTTTAAATAACTATATTTTATATTTTTTTACTGTCTTTGATATTAGTTCTTTCAATTGACCATTTTCTAACATTTCAAGTATAATACTACAACCACCAATTAATTCACCATCCACCCATAATTGAGGAAATGTCGGCCAATTTGCATATTCTGGTAATTTATTTCTAATTTCTACATTTTCTAAAACATCTACATATGCAAACTTTTCACCACAAACTGACAAAGCTCTTACTGCTTGTGCAGAAAAACCACAACTAGGAGACTCAGGAGTTCCTTTCATATAAATTAAAATAATATTATCTTTAATTTGTTGTTTTATTTTTTTAATAATACTCATATTGATTTCCATTTTTAAAATTTACAAAAAATATATATTTAAATTATTTAAATAAAAATTTTATTAAAATACTATAAAATATTTCATAGACAAACTTATTTTTTTTTGCAATACTACAATTTTAGAATAAAAGGGGCTGTTTTTGGATTTGACAAAATTATCAACAAAGTAAAGTGCATGCCGAGGAACGGTTTGCCTCGATAAAAGCCGTAAAAAAATAATTGCAAATAATAAACAAAACTACGCTTTAGCAGCTTAAAAAACTGTATTAAGCCCTTTCTTCTCAGCCTCCCTCTTAGGACGAGAAAAAAGAAAGGTCAAAAAAAGAGAAAAACGTGAAAATCAAGCTTGACGATGACACGCAGTAATTTTTCAAGCTATATACCTAAAATGTGTTTTTCCAAATTAGATTATGAATATAAAAAAGAAAAACTAAGCATGTAGTACTTTATTCGTCGAGATTTTGGACGCGGGTTCAAATCCCGCCAGCTCCAAAATATTAATATAAAATTAAAATATTTATTTTAAAAAACTATGTAATATTAAATTTCTCAACTTTATTATCTTTAAAATATAAATTTAACATTACTTTTGAAGAAGTATTATTATTTTTTAAATCATATAAATAATAATGATACACATCACTAAAAGAATCTGAAATAATTGGCATACCAAAGATATAAACTATTTGTTTTCTAGTCATGCCAACATAGTTTTGATTTAAAATATTCTTATTAAAGTATATTTTATCTAAAAAATTAGAATTTTCTTTTTTATCTAAAACTGAACAACTAGAAAAACAAATAACTATTAATAGTATTTTAATATAATTATTCATCATAATATCTTATTATAGTTTACATAAAAAAAACAATTAATACTCTTTATTCATATCCTACAATGTTTTTTGTTAATAAAAAATATCAATTATTCAAAAAAAATATTTTTTTTATTAAATTGATGATCTTTTATTCTATATAGTCTAAAAAAATTTTTTAGACCAACTTAACTTAGAAGTTAAATTTTTAAAATAATTATAACTTTTAGGATGGATAAGATTTAAATAATAACAACTTCGACGAATAAATACACATTCGCCTTTTTTTATTGTTAAAATAATTTGACTATCACAGCTTATTTTTAAATTATTTTGAATATTAGAGAATTTTAAACAAATTATACTATCGCTATGAATTACTAAAGGACGAGCAGATAAACTGTGTGGAAACATTGGCACTAATACAATTGCATCTAAAGATGTCGCTATAATTGGTCCCCCAGCCGACAGTGAATAACCAGTAGAACCCGTGGGCGTTGAAACAATTAATCCATCTGCACGTTGAGCAAAAGAGAATTTATTATCAATATAAACCTCAAATTCTATCATATGTGCTAATTTTTTTGTATGTAAAACTACTTCATTAATAGCTATACTAGATCTCGAAATCATTTGTTTTTGACAAACTTGTGCATCTAATAAAAATCGGTTTTCTAATAAATAATTTCCAGATAATACCTCTGATAATTTTTTCAAGCCAGTATCAGGATTTAAATCAGCAAGAAAACCTAGATTACCTCGATTTATTCCAATAATTTTAATATTATAGAATGATAAAACACGTGCTGCACATAATAAATTACCATCTCCTCCTATAACTACTGCTAAATCACAAGATTGACCAATTTCAATTAATGTAGCAGTATTAGGATTATTTAATTTTAATTCTTTAGCAACAGTGCATTCAATAAAAACTGTGTAACCATTTTTTATCAACCACTTATAAAGAGTCTTATGTGTTATTAATGCACTCGCATGACGCGGACGCCCAACAATACCTATACAAGTGAAATGTTGCTTCATTACATAAAAATTCCTAATAAAAATAATGTATATTATATTATAATAGCAAACAGTCTTGAAAGATTAATTATAAGGTTTATAATAGCTTCATTATTAACATTTAAAATGGTAAGATTTATGGAAAATCAAGAAAAACAAGAAAATTCAATTGATATAATTTCTCTTGAAAACAAAAAAATAGATGCATTGAAATTAGAACTAATTAAAAATCAAAAAAAAATAAACGATATTGAATTACGCAAGTTAGCAAATATAGAAAATATCAAAAAAAACACCATAGAAAAAATAAAAAAAATAAAACAAACAGAAATTGAAAGATTTTTAAAAACAGTAATTCCAGTAATCGATTCTTTAGAAGATATCTTAATATTATCTGATAAATTAAATGTAAAAGATAAGCCTTTAATAAAAGGAATTGAACTTACATTAGAATCTTTATTAAATATATTATATAAATTAGGTGTAAAAACTGAAGGCAAAAAAAATGAACTTTTTAATCCTGAAATTCATAAGTCAATTTCAAAAGAACTATCAGATAATACACAACCTAATCATATCATATCTATTAGTAAAAAAGGATTTACTTTTAATAAAGTATTATTAAGAAAAGCAGAAGTTACAATTTCTAAAAATTAATATTCCCATTTTTAAATTAAAAACCAGTTAATTGGCTCTTTTTTATTTTGAAGTAGTATTTTATTAGTTAAAGAAAAATGTTTACATCCGAAAAAACCTCGATATGCTGATAATGGAGAAGGATGAGACGCTTTTAATACATAATGATTATTTTTATCAATTAAATTACATTTTTTTTGTGCATCATTCCCCCATAACAAAAAAATAATAGAATTTCTATGCAAGTTAATTGTAGAAATCACTTTATCAGTAAAAATAGTCCATCCTATATTACTATGTGATTTTGGTTTTCCTGATTCAACTGTTAAAATAGTATTTAATAAAAAAACACCTTGATGGGCCCATCTTTCAAGGCATCCATGATTAAATTTATATTTTTTTTTAAAATCGCTATTTAGCTCTTTATATATATTCTTTAAAGAAGGTGGTATAATAGAATTTTTCGGTACAGAAAATGATAAACCATGTGCTTGATTTTTAGAAAAGTATGGATCTTGTCCAAGAATAACAACTTTAATATCATTAAAATTAGTTAAAATAAAAGCGTTAAATATATCTTTTTGATCTGGATAAATTATTTTATTTAAACGTTCTTTTTTAAGAAATTTAATTATATCAATAAAATATTTTTTTTTTTCTTGCGATAAAACATCTTTCCAAGATGGAATTATATTCATTTTTAATTTCCATTTTTAATAAAAATTTAACAATAATTTTATTATACTATTTATTATTATAACATTATAGGAAAAAAAATGGTTTTAGTCACACAAAAAGCACCTAATTTTATAGCACCTGCAATTTTAAAAAATAATCAAATTGTTGAACAATTTGATCTTAAAGAATATGCTAATGGTCAATCAATCGTACTATTTTTCTGGCCAATGGATTTTACTTTTGTATGTCCATCTGAAATTATAGAATTTAATACACTATATGCAGAATTTAAAAAAAGAAATGTAAAAATTGTAGGTGTATCCATTGATAATGTTTTTGTTCATCAAGCATGGCAAAATACATTAATTAAAAATGGTGGCATTGGGAAAATAAACTTTCCTATGGTATCTGATATAAAACATAATATTCAAAAATCTTATGGAATTGAACATCCAAATCTTGGCATAGCACTGAGAGCTTCTTTTTTAATTGATTCTAATTGGACTATACGTCATCAAGTTGTAAATGATTTGCCATTTGGACGCAATATAAAAGAAATGATAAGAATGGTAGATGCTATAGAATTTCATAATAAATTTGGAGAATTATGCCCTGCTAATTGGGAAAAAGGGAAAAAGGGTATGAAAGCTTCTTCGGAAGGAGTTGCTGAATATTTAAGCAAATATTCTTAAAATAAAAAATTAAAGTCAGCAAAAAAAAATATTTTATGCTGGCTTTATTTTGTGACCTTTTTTATAAAAAATAAAATATTAAATTTTTTTATATTACAATTAAAGAAATACTTTTTTAAATAAAATGACTATCATCAAAATCAATATCATCTGAATCATAAACATCATTGTTTATAGTTTCTAAATTTGATTCGTTACTATTAGTATCTGATTCATCAGATTCGTAATTTATTAAATTATTATTAGAATTATGATGATTTAAAAGATCATCTTCTCTATGCGATTCTAAAGATGATTTATTAACAGTATCAAATATATCTTCTTCTGGTTTAGTATGACTAAAAACATTCATTAACATATTTCCTAAAATCATACCTCCTGCTACACCTGTTGCTGTTTGTAACGCACTGCTAAGAAAACTACTACTTCTATTGCTACTATTTACTGTTGGTAGTGGTTGAGTTGTTGGTAATATGGTTGCATTAGAATGACCAGACGAAGAAATATCTCTTTTTTTTCTCCATAAATCATTATCATTAGATTCCATTTGAGCAGTAGGCTTTTTTTTAAAAAAACCAGATAAAAAACTTGATTTTTTATTTAATTCTTCTGTATTTAATTCTTTTATTCTTCTTTTTAATTCTTCAATTTTCATGTTCATTTTTTTTATGGCTGTTTCTTGAATTAATATTGTTTGAACCATATAATAAGAAGAAGCAGGTTGTTTTTTTACTAAGTTTTGAATTAGATCATCTGCTAAATGATCTCTTTCACAAGAGTTTAGTTCGGTTTTTTTCAAACGATGAAATAAATTTTCTATTAAATTTTTTTCTTCATCTTTCATAATAAAATCTCATTTTAAAATCAAGTTAATAAACTATTATATGTTTAATCAGTATTTTTTAATACTTTTAATGTAAAATTATTATTTTTTTATAATAATACTTTCATTTTAAATAAACAATATAAAAAAATATTTTTTTATTATAATAAAGTTATTTATCATCAAGAATGTCTTTCTTATATGCATCTAATAGTTTAATTATGTTATACTTTTATACTTAATTCGATTGTTTTAATAAAGAGATAAAAGTTCTATGAAAGATCCTGCACGAGAAATCATACAGGTCAATATTGAAGAAGAGCTAAAAAGCTCTTACTTAGACTATTCTATGTCTGTAATAGTTGGCCGAGCTTTACCAGATGTTCGAGACGGTTTAAAACCTGTTCACCGAAGAATACTTTTTGCAATGTATATATTAAATAATGATTGGAACAAATCATATAAAAAATCTGCTCGTGTAGTAGGTGATGTTATAGGAAAATATCATCCACATGGAGATTCTGCTGTATATGATGCTATAGTTCGTATGGCTCAAAAGTTTTCATTACGCTATATGCTTATAGATGGTCAAGGCAACTTTGGTTCTGTAGATGGAGATTCTGCTGCAGCAATGCGATATACAGAAGTTCGAATGTCTAAAATAGCTCATGAGTTATTAAATGATTTAGAAAAAAATACAGTTGAATTTTTACCCAACTACGATGGAACTGAATATATTCCAGAAATATTACCAGCAAAAATACCAAATCTTTTAATAAATGGTTCATCAGGTATAGCTGTAGGCATGGCTACAAATATTCCACCGCATAACTTGCATGAAGTGATTAATGGATGCCTAGCTTATATTGATAATAATAATATTACTCTACAAGAACTAATGAAACATATTCCAGGTCCAGATTTTCCAACAGCTGGAATAATCAATGGAAAATCAGGAATAGAAGAAGCTTATCGTACAGGAAAAGGAAAAATTTATATTCGAGCACGAAATAAAATTGAAAAAAATAAAAAAAATAAAAAAGAATCTATTATATTTGATGAAATACCTTATCAAGTAAATAAATCACGTTTAATTGAAAAAATAGCAGAACTAGTAAAAGACAAAAGAATCGATGGGATTACAGCTTTACGTGATGAATCTGATAAAGATGGAATGAGAATTGTTGTAGAAATTAAACGAGAAACTATTTCTGAAATAATTTTAAATCAATTATATTCTTTAACTCAATTAGAAATATCTTTTGGCATTAATATGGTCGCTTTATGCCAAGGACAACCAAAAACATTATCTTTAAAAGAAATATTAAAAAATTTTTTGTCTCATAGACAAGAAATAATTATAAGACGTAGTATTTTTGAATTAAATAAAATGCGTAATCGTATTCATATTCTTGAAGGATTAAATACCGCTTTAATAAATATTAATATAATTATTAAAATAATAAAAAATGCAGAAAATTCAATAGATGCAAAAAATTTAATAATTAAAAAAAAATGGATATCTGAAAAAATAAAAACATATAATTCTTTAGAAGAAAAAAGTTATTTATTTAAAAAAAATGAATGTTATTTTACTGAAAAACAAGCACAAGCTATATTAGATTTACGTTTACATAAACTAACTAATTTAGAACAAAAGAAAATTATTATAGAATACGATGATTTGACAAAAAAAATTAAAGAACTAAAAGAAATACTCGAAAATCCTAACCGTATGTTTAATGTTATCAAATCAGAGTTATTATTAATAAAAAATAATTTTAGTGATAGAAGACGAACTGAAATTACTGAAAATCACACTGATATTAATATTGAAGATCTAATTAACCAAGAAGATGTAGTAGTTACACTATCTCATTCAGGATATGTAAAATATCAACCTCTTTCTGATTATAATGCTCAAAGACGGGGTGGAAAAGGAAAATCCGCTGCGAAAATAAAAGAAGAAGATTTTATAGAAAGTTTAGTAATTGCAAATACACACGATACTATATTATGTTTTTCTAGTCGAGGTATTTTATATTGGATGAAAGTTTATCAATTACCAGAATCTAGTAGACATGCTAGAGGAAGACCAATAGTTAATTTGTTACCTTTAAGTCCTAAAGAAAGAATCACAGCTATATTACCAGTACATGAATATAAAGATAATCTAAATATTTTTATGACCACTGCACATGGAATAGTAAAAAAAAGCGCATTAAATCAATTTAAAAAACCTAGAATTGCAGGAATTATTGCTATCAATTTGCATGCAAATGACGAGCTTATTGGAGTTGCTTTAACTGATGGTAATAATAATATTATGCTATTTACACAAAATGGTAAAGTAGTTCAGTTTTTAGAAAAAAGTGTTCGAACTATGGGTAGAACAGCATCTGGAGTCAGAGGAATTAAAATTAAAAAAAATGATAAAGTTGTTTCTTTAATTGTACCAAAAAATAAAGGAAGTATTTTAATAGCGACAAAAAATGGATATGGTAAACGTACAAAAATTACTGATTTTCCTATAAAATCACGTGCTACTCAGGGTATTATCTCTATTAAAATTACAAAAAAAAATGGAAAAATAATTGGAGCAATACAAGTTGTAGAAAAAGATCAAATTATGATGATTACTAATGCAGGAACATTAGTTAGAATTAGGGTTTCTGAGGTAAGAGTATTAGGAAGAAACACACAAGGTGTAATATTAATAAGAACTTCAAAAAATGAAAAAGTTGTCGCTTTGCAAAAAATTGTCGAACCTATATAAAAAATACATTTCTCTATATATAGATCTCTAATCTAAATTAATAATTTTAAAAAATACATTTTTATACTCTTTATAATAAGTTAAATTCATTATGAAAAATAGTTTGTTTGTCACTAAGCGTGATGGAAGAAAAGAAAAAATAAATTTAGATAAAATTCATAAAGTCTTAAATTGGGCATCCGAAGGACTAGATGACATATCTGTATCACAAGTCGAATTATGTTCTCGAATTCAATTTTATAATAATATTACTACTATTAATATTCATGAAACTATTATCAAAGCTGCTGCTGATCTCATTTCACAAGATACACCAGACTATCAATACATGGCTGCAAGATTAGCTATTTTTCATCTTAGGAAAAAAGCGTATGGTCAATTTAAACCACCTCATCTATATGATCATGTAAAAAAAATGGTTCTTTTAGGAAAATACGATAAAAATTTACTAAAAAACTATTCTTATGAAGAATTTTTACAAATGAATTCTTTTATTAATCATTGGCGAGATATGAACTTTTCATATGCAGCTGTAAAACAGTTAGAAGGAAAATATTTAATACAAAATCGTATCAGTGGTCAAATATATGAAAGCGCCCAATTTTTATATATTTTAATATCTGCATGTTTATTTTCTCAATATCCAAAAAATATTCGAATGAATTATATTCATCGATTTTATAATGCTATTTCTACTTTTAAAATTTCGTTACCTACACCAATTATGTCTGGAGTTAGAACTCCTACTCGTCAATTTAGTTCTTGTGTTTTAATTGAATGTGCTGATAACTTAAATTCTATTAATGCTACAACTAGTTCTATTGTTAAATATGTTTCTCAACGTGCTGGAATTGGTATTAATGCAGGACAAATTCGTGCATTAGGCAGCCCTATTAGAAATGGAGAAGCATTTCACACAGGTTGTATACCTTTTTATAAACATTTTCAAAGTGCTGTAAAATCTTGTTCTCAAGGAGGTGTAAGAGGTGGAGCTGCAACTATTTTTTATCCAATATGGCATTTTGAAGTCGAGAATTTATTAGTTTTAAAAAATAATAGAGGAATTGAAGAAAATAGAGTACGTCATATAGATTATGCAATTCAAATTAATAAATTAATGTATCAAAGAATGTTATCAGGAGATCAAATAACGTTATTTAGTCCTTCGGATGTTCCTAACTTGTATGAAGCATTTTTTTCTAATCAAAAAAAATTTGAAGAAATGTATATTCAGTATGAAAAAAATAAAAAAATAAGAAAAAAAACAATTAAAGCACTAGATCTATTTTCATTGATGATGCAAGAAAGAACTTCTACTGGACGTATTTATATACAAAATGTAGATCATTGCAATACACATAGTTCATTTAATCCTCAATTATCTCCAATAAGACAATCTAATTTATGTTTAGAAATTACATTACCTACTAAAGCATTAAATGATATTTATGATACAAATGGAGAAATAGCACTTTGTACATTATCAGCTTTCAATTTAGGAGCTATTAAAGATCTAAATGAATTTAAAGAATTATCGATATTATCTGTACGTGCACTAGATGCAATATTGGAATATCAAAATTATCCAATATTAGCAGCTAAAAAATCAGCGATTTCTAGACGTTCTCTAGGAATTGGTGTTATTAATTTTGCTTATTATTTAGCTAAAAATAAAGTACGCTATTCAGATGGAAGTGCAAAAAACTTAACACATAAAACTTTTGAAGCAATGCAATATTATCTATTAGAAGCATCTTGTGAATTAGCAAAAGAAAAAGGACCATGCTCTTTATTCAATCATACTAATTATTATTTAGGAAAATTGCCAATAGATACATACAAAAAAGATATTGATAATATATGTAATGAACCACTTCATTTGGATTGGAATTTATTACGTTATAAAATTAAAAAATATGGTTTAAGAAATTCAACATTATCTGCTTTAATGCCTTCAGAAACATCTTCTCAAATATCTAATGCAACAAATGGTATTGAACCACCAAGAGGTTTTATTAGTATCAAAATTTCAAAAGATGGAATATTACGCCAAGTTGTTCCTGAATATAAAAAATTAAAATCACAATATGAATTACTTTGGGATATACCAAATAATACAGGATATTTACAACTAGCTGGTATTATGCAAAAATTTATTGATCAATCTATTTCAGTAAATACTCACTATGATCCAAAAAGATTTTTAAACAATAAAATTCCTATGAAGCAACTTCTATATGATCTTTTATTATCATATAAACTTGGTTTAAAAACACTATATTATCAAAATACTCGAGATGGTTCTGAAGACCATCAAAATATTATATCTAAATCTATAACAGAAGATATTTGTGAAAGTGGTTCATGTATTATATAAAACACATATTTTTTTAAAAATATATATTAAAAAATTAAATTTATTATTAGGTATCATATATGTCTTATACAATTTTTTCAAAAAAAAAAAATAATCAACTTAAAGAACCTATGTTCTTTGGACAACCTGTAAACATTTCTAGATATGATCAACAAAAATATAATATTTTTGAACAACTAATTGAAAAACAGTTGTCATTTTTTTGGAGACCGGAAGAAATAGATTTATCACGAGATAGAATAGATTTTCAAAACTTACCCGATAATGAAAAACATATTTTTATTAGTAATTTAAAATATCAAACATTACTTGATTCTATTCAAGGACGCAGTCCTAATATAGCTTTTTTACCAATTATATCTATTCCTGAATTAGAAACATGGATTGAAACATGGTCTTTTTCTGAAACTATTCATTCGCGTTCTTATACTCATATAATTAGAAATATTGTTAATTCTCCGTCTTTAGTATTTGATGATATTATTTCAAATAAACACATTAATGATCGTGCTCAAAATATTTCTATCTATTATGATGAATTAATCAAAATAACGAATTATTGGCATTTATTAGGTGAAGGTACTCATTTAATAAATGAAAAAAAAATTCATATTAATTTAAACTTACTAAAAAAAAGATTGTATCTATGTTTAATAAGTGTGAATGTTTTAGAAGCAATTAGATTTTATGTTAGTTTTGCATGTTCATTTGCGTTTGCAGAAAGAGAATTAATGGAAGGAAATGCAAAAATTATCAGATTAATAGCACGCGATGAAGCATTACACCTAACAGGAACTCAACATATTTTAAATCTTTTAAGTAATATAAAAAATGATGAAAATATGGAAGATGTAATATTAGAATGTAGAGAGGAAGCTATGAATATATTTGTTTCAGCTGCACAACAAGAAAAAAAATGGGCTGAATATTTATTCCAAAACGGTTCAATGCTCGGATTAAATAAAGATATCCTTTGTCAATATATTGAATATATTACAAATATTCGTATGCATACAATAGGTTTCAAAATGCCTTTTAAAAAACAATCCAATCCTATTCCTTGGATTAACCATTGGTTAACTTCTGATAATATACAAAATGCGCCCCAAGAAACAGAAATCAGTTCTTATTTAGTTGGTCAGATTGATTCAGAAGTATCTGATTATGAATTTAAAAAATTTAAACTATAAAATGAATCATACTATTATTAAAATAATAAATATTAAAAAAAAAATTATTTATAAAAAAAACATCTCACTATTATTAATTTTAAAATTAAATAAAATTAATATAGAATATCAGTGCCAATCTGGATATTGTGGAATGTGTAGAATTGAATTAGTTAAAGGAAAAATATTTTATTTAATAAAACAGCCTATGGCTGCTTTATTTAAAGAAACAGAAATATTTCCATGTTGTTGTAAACCAAATGGAAATATTGTAATTAAAATTTAAAATACATATTCTTATAGCATAAAAAGTATAATTTACTGAGATTGAATAGATGTTAATGCGATAGTATACAAAATATCTTCTACTGAAGCACCTCGTGATAAATCATTTACTGGTTTTCTTAATCCTTGTAACATTGGGCCAATAGAAACTATTTTTGCAGAACGTTGTACTGCTTTATAAGTTATATTACCAGAATTTAAATCTGGGAAAATAAATACATTTGCAGCTCCTGAAATTGGAGAATAAGGTGATTTTAATTTAGAAACTCGTTCTGAAACTGCTGCATCATATTGTATAGGACCATCAATAATTAAATCAGGTCGTTTATTTTTAACAATCAAAGTAGCTTTTTTTACTTTTTCTACTTGGCATCCAAATCCAGAAGAGCCAGTCGAATAAGACAACATAGCAATACGTGGTTCTATTCCAAACATTTTTGCTGAATCTGCAGATTGAATTGCAATTTCTGATAATTCTTCTGCAGTTGGATTAATATTAATAGCACAATCACCATAAATTACAACTTGACTTGGTAATAACATAAAAAAAACAGATGAAACTAATAAACTCTGAGGATGAGTTTTGATAATTTGTAATGCCGGACGTATAGTATCAGATGTAGTATTTACTGAACCAGAAACTAATCCATCTACTTCATTAGATTCTAATATTAAAGTTGCTAAAACATTATTATCTTCTAATTGTTTTTTAGCAGTAAATTCATTTATACCTTTTTCTTTTCGGATTTCTAGAAAACGTGAAAGATATTTCTTTCTTATTAAAACAGGATTAATTATCTCAATATTTTTATTTAAATTAATCCCTTCATTATTTGCTATACTATAAATTTTTTTTGGATCTCCTAACAATACACATTGAGCAATGTTATAATTACAACATATTGAAACAGCTTTTAATATACGAATTTCATATGATTCAGGTAATATAATACGTTTATTTCTTTTTTTTGATAATAATTTTAAATGATAGCAAAATTCTTTTGGAGAATATTGTATACCATATTTGTATTTTTTTTTAGAAACTATAAGAGAAGAATAAGAAAAAAAACTAGAAATATATTCTTGTAATTTTCTAATATATAGAAACTCTTTTGAATTAATATTAAAATTAAAAAATTGCAATTGAGATAAAATCTCTATTGTGCTTTTTTCTGTATAAAAAATAGAAATAGATTTTTGAATTAAGACATTACATAAAGAAATAAGATGTTTTTTTGATTTTAATACTCCTGTCAAAATAACACATTGAATTTGATTAGCATTAAAATTTAACACATCTATAAAAATATCAATACGACTAAAAGAAATTATTATCAAAGTATTTGAATATTTTTTATTTAACATATTTAAATAACTTTCATCAAATATAATTATTTCTTCTATAATATGAGTTTTTTTTTGTATTAAATTAATACATTCTAAATTTAAAAAATTTAAAATATCTCTTACATATGTTATTATCAATCTTTTATTCCAAGGAATGCAAGCTATGATTGGAAAAAAATTATTTTTAAATTTTTGATTGGGAATAATTACTTCTGTTTTATTTGTTATTTTTTTTAAAAGTGTTAATTTTTTTATAAAATTATATTTTTTTTCTATAAAAGGAGAATTAATTTTATTAAAAATTACACCTAAAATATTTTTATATTTTTTTTGTTTTAAAAATAAATTTATGTTTTTTTCTTTTTTTTGAATACATTCTAAAGAAGTATTTTCTAAATTTGATATAAATATTACTTCTGCATTTAAATTTTGAGCAATATCGTAATTAATTGTCTCAGAATTAATGCTATAATTATTATTTATTCCTTCAATTAAAATAACTTCGTATAAAAACTTGTTATTATGACATTCGTCCATAATTTTATTTAATAAAGATAAATATTCAGAGGAATTTAAAAAAACTTGAGAGAAATCTATATTTTCTGATATATGTACAATGTTTGAAAAATATTTTTTAATAATTAATGATGTATCATCTAATGATTTTTTTATACAAGAAAAATATAATATCGATTTAACTGATTTCTTTTCAAATTTATTTTTATCAAAAAAATAAATCATACTTAAACTTATAGTAGTTAAACTAACATCTTTATCTAAGGGAATTAACATTATAATACGTGACATAATTATCCTATTATGACATATCAATATAAAACACTAAAAAAATAACTATTTTTTATTAAGAATATTATTAGTTTCTTGAGCTATTGCTAATTCTTCATCTGTCGCAATAACAAAAACTGGACGAGAAGGATATTCAGTAATTAATCCAGATTTACCTCTTATCATAGATAAATTAAATTCAGAATTAATTTTAAAACCTAATATAGATAAACTAGAAAGAGTCAATTCTCTAATTAAAGGTACATTTTCACCGATTCCACCAGTAAAAATTACAGCATCTAAACGATTTTCCATTAAGCTCATATAAGAAGCAATATACTTAGATAAACGATGACAAAAAACATCTACTGATCTTTTAGCATGTTTTTTAAAATAATAATTTTTTTCAAAATAGCGAAAATCATTGCTAATACCACTTAAACCTAATAATCCTGATTTTTTATTTAAAATTATTTCAATTTCATTAATACTCAAATTAAGATTTTTATTCATAAAAAAAATAATTGAAGGATCTAAATCTCCACTTCGAGTTCCCATAACTAATCCTTCTAAAGGAGTTAATCCCATTGAAGTATCTACGCATATTCCATTACAAATAGCGGAAATAGAAGCTCCATTACCTAAATGACATGTTATAATATTTAAAGATTTAAATTTTTTATTTAACATGATAGACGCTTGATAAGCAACATAATTATGACTGGTACCATGAGCACCATAACGTCTAATACCATATTTTTTATAAAAATTATAAGGTATTGCATATAGAAAAGAAGTTTCAGGCATTTTTTGATAAAAAGACGTATCAAAAACTGCTACATTTTTTCTTGATAAACTAGGATATTTTTCTATAATTATTTTGATACCGATTAAATTAGCCGGATTATGCAACGGAGCGAACGAGACAGCATCTTGAATACATTTAATAACATCGTTATTAATTAAAGTTGATTTTTTTATTTTAGCACCTCCATGTACGACTCTATGACCTATACCTATTAAATTTTTTAAAATGTCTTCTTGTTTTTTTAAAACTTTATCTATAATAAAATTTAAAGCATCTTCATGACTAACGTTTGAACCTATTTTTTTTTTATATTTTACTCCTAAACACTGCCATTTTATATATGTTTCTGATAAAAATAAACATTCTACTAAACCAGATAAATATTTTTTTTTGTTATTGGGATTTAATATCGCAAATTTTATAGAAGAACTACCACAATTTAATACAAAAATTAAATTATTCAATTTTTTATCCATTTTTTATTTTAAGAACATTAAAAAGTACATTCAGTATTTAATATATAAATATTTAAAACTTTTAAAAATTAGGAAAATTTATGACACTTCAAAAAAAAATTATTAAGTTACTAGGAGTAAAACCTACAATTATACCAGAAATAGAGATAAAAAATTGTATTGATTTTTTAAAAAACTATTTACTTAATCATGTTTTGCTAAAATCTTTAATAGTTGGTGTTAGTGGAGGACAAGACTCTACATTAACTGCAAAATTATGTCAAATAACTATTGAAAAATTGAGAAATGAAAAACAAGACATGACTTATCAATTTATCGCATTACGTTTACCATATGGAATTCAATCTGACGAAAAAGACTGTCAAGATGTAATTAATTTTATACGTCCAGATCAAGTATTTAATGTTAATATTAAAGAATCAGTTTTAAGTAGCGAAAAATCTCTAAAAAAATCAGGGATTATTATTTCAGATTATATTAGAGGAAATGAAAAAGCTAGAGAAAGGATGAAAGTACAATATAGTATTGCTGCTATAAAAAATGGTCTTGTAGTTGGAACAGGACATGCAGCAGAAAATGTCACTGGATTTTTTACAAAATATGGAGATAGTGGAACAGATATAAATCCTATTTCTAAATTAAATAAACGACAAATTCAATTATTATTAAAAAAATTAAATTGTCCAAAACATCTATATTTAAAAAAACCAATGGCAGATTTAGAAGACGAACATCCACAACAAGATGATGAATCTATTTTAGGTGTTACATATAATATAATTGATTCTTATCTAGAAGGAAAAAAAATAGATCTCACTAGCCAAAAAATTATTGAAAGATTATACTTGAATACGTTACATAAACGTAATTTACCAGTTACACAATAAATAATTTTAATGTAATATAATTTTTTTTTGTTCAATAGAGTGAATTTGAATTTTAATAATTTCACTAATCGGATCTTCAGGACAATGTTCTACAAAATAAATTAAATCTGTTAAAGCAACATGATTACATTCTAATTGAGCATATATTAGTCCTCTATCACGAATTTCATATGGATCATTTGGATTAATCTTTAGCAATAAATTTGTAACATTTAATGCTAATTCCATTTTTTTTTCTTCCATTAATGCAGATTTTAATGTATCTAACATTTTTCGAACCACAGTAATGGATTCAGATTTATACAAATCATTTTCATATAATTCTGCTGTTGGACTAATATTGCCTTTTAACCAAACTTCTAACGTATGTTGATCTAGTATTTCTCCATTAAAGGGATTAATAAACCATTTTTTTTCGTTGATCCAATCTGCTCTTAAAATTAGTTGAGTAGGAAACACCACAGGATTTAATGGTAACTTCAATTCTTGAGCAATATGTAAAAAAAGAATACCTAAAGATACTGCAGTACCTTGTCGTGTTTTTAATACATTATCAATCCATAGTACATCTGAAAGTTTATAAATACCACTTGCACCACCAAAATTCCAGTGGGTATAGAATAATTCTAATAACTTTTCTAATTGGCGATTAGGTTCAGTTTCAGATGAAATATAAGATTTAGCTTCTTTTATTCTACTTTTCAATTCAGATATAACACAATTTGCAGAAAAATCTTCTCGAATAGCTTGAGAAGCAATAATAATAGATTCAAAAAGTGATAATTTAGAAAAATCAATATTAGAAAGAGATTTCATATTATTAGTAATAGTAATATTTTTTTTAAATTAATAATAAAGATCAAAAGGTATAAGTTTTATATAATTAATCTAATTTATATTAAAACATAACATTTTTTTATTTTTATTAATACAACATTTTTTATTTTATAAAATTTTAAAAATGTTATATTTTTTTGATTATATTTTTCCAACTGTCACACGATCGTTTCCTCCATAATCTTGATAAGATTCTATTTTAAAAAAATTATATTTTTTGAATAAATACTGAACCTGCATTTTTTGTTGCCATCCATGTTCTATTAACAACCAACCTCCACAAAATAAATAATTTTTTGCATTTTTTATTATTTTTTCAATATCAGATA
Source organism: Buchnera aphidicola (Acyrthosiphon lactucae) (assembly GCF_005083565.1). NCBI lineage: Bacteria > Pseudomonadati > Pseudomonadota > Gammaproteobacteria > Enterobacterales > Erwiniaceae > Buchnera > Buchnera aphidicola. The sequence goes on along the minus strand of NZ_CP034891.1, from coordinate 186,443 downwards.
GTCCATTATTATCAGATAAAAGGGCATCAAATGGTTCAAAAAAAATATCTTTTTTAAGAAATATCATTTCTTTTTTGCTAATATATGGTGGATTACTTACAATAATATTAAATTTTTGATTTATATTTGAAAACCAATCACTAAAAAAGAAAGAGACATTTTTAAAGTTTAATTTATTTGCATTAATGCGAGCTATTTCAAGAGCCTTTTCCGATTTATCAATACCAATAATATTCCAATCGGAACATATGCTTGCTAAAGCTAAAGAAATAGCTCCACATCCAGTACCCAAATCTAGAATCAAAGCAGAATTGCTGTGAACTTTAGTTAATACTTGTTCTACTAAAATTTCTGTATCAGGTCTTGGAATAAGAGTATCATATGAAACACATAAAGACAAAGACCAAAACTCTTTTTCTTTTATTATATAGGCTATAGGTTCTCCTAAAGATCTACGATCAATTAAATAATTTAAATATTTATATTGTTTTTGAGTTAATTCAATATTGTCAGTACTAATTATACAACTTCGTGTGCGTTTTGAAACATAACTAAGTAAAAATTCAGCTTCATATTTAGGATTATCAACACAAGATAATTTTTTAATAGATTTTTTTATCCATTTTTTAATATTCATAGTTCTGATTGGGATAAAGAAGAAAGCATATCTGCTTGATATTCTTGTATTATTGGATCAATAAGTAAATCTAATCTTCCTTCTAATACTTCATCTAGTTTATAGATAGTAAGATTAATTCTATGATCTGTAATTCTATTTTGAGGAAAATTATATGTTCTATTTCTATCTGATCGTTCACCAGTACCTAATAAAATTCTTCTCATAGAAGAATTTTCTTGATGATCTTGTTCTAGTTTAGCAGCATAAATACGTGCTGATAAAATAGACAAAGCTTTTGCTTTATTCTTATGTTGTGATCGTTCATCTTGACATTCTACCACGTGACCAGTTGGAATGTGAGTAATTCTAATGGCTGAATCAGTAGTATTAACATGTTGTCCCCCTGCACCAGAAGAGCGAAAAGTATCAATTTTTAAATCAGAAGAATTAATTTCTTCTTTTTCAGTTTTTGGTATAACAGGCATAACAGCAACAGTGCAGGTAGATGTATGAATTCTCCCCTGTGATTCTGTTTCTGGTACTCTTTGTACACGATGACCACCTGATTCAAACTTTAGACGACCACATGCACCTTTCCCTGTAATTTTTGCAATTATCTCTTTAAATCCTCCTTTTTCACTTTCACTAGTATTCATTATTTCTACTTGCCATGAACAGTATTCAGCATATCGTACATACATTCTAAATAATTCACCAGCAAAAATAGAAGATTCATCTCCACCTGTTGCTGATCTAATTTCAATAAAACAACTATGTTTATCATTAGGATCTTCAGGCAATAATAATTGATTAATTTTTTCTTCTAATATTTTCTTTTTTTTATTTAAAAAACATAACTCTTCTTCAGCCATATCTTGTATTTCTATATCATTTAATAAAATATTAATATTTTTAATATCAATTTTTAATTTTTCCCATTGAATAAAATATTTTACAATTTTAGAAAGTTTTAAATATTCTTTAGATAAATTTTTCAAATTTTTTCGATCTGAAATCACATTTTTCTGAGTAAGCATAAATTCAATTTCTTGATAACGATTTCGTAAAGATTTTAATTTATTTAAAATGGAATTATTCATGAAATCCTTTTTATTTATCAGTATCTTTGAAAAATAATTTTTAATTAATATTAAACAATGTATTATTAATATAATTAAAAATAAAATAAAATATTTTTTTAATAATTTTTTTAAAATATAAGAATTAGAATTCTTATAATACAACGATTATATCATTTTCAATATTTTCATTGTAATTTTAATAAAAAGTAATATAAAAAAAATATTTTAAATTAATAAATGAAAATTAAAATGATTCATACATGGTTATCTCCTGCAAAAATTAATCTATTTTTATATGTAACAAGTGCACGTAAAGACGGATATCATAATATACAAACATTATTTCAATTTCTTGATTATGGTGATACATTAAAAATAATTCCTAATAAAAAAGGTAACTTTCGATTATTCACTACAAAAAAAAATCTTTTAGATGTAAATAATAGTATTATTATTGCTGCTAAATTATTAAAAGAAAATGCACTATTTCATGGTAAATTACCTAATTCTAATTATGGTGCAGAAATATTTTTAAAAAAAAAGATACCTATAGGTAGTGGATTAGGCGGAGGTTCTTCTAATGCTGCAACTACTTTAATTGTTTTAAATAAGTTATGGAAAACAGAATATACGTTACAAGAACTAGCTACATTAAGTCTTAAAATAGGCGCAGATGTACCTGGTTTCATTATGGGAAAAACAGCTATTATTGAAGGAATAGGGGACATAATATATCCTATTATAAAAAAAGAAAAATGGTATCTAGTTGTATATCCTTATATCAATGTTTCAACAAAAAATATGTTTTCTAGTCCATTTTTAATCCATAATACTCGTAAAAAATCAATCACAGAATTATTAAGATTACCTTTTAGTAATGACTTCGAAAATATAGCAAAAAAAAAATTTATTGCAATACAAAAATTAATTACCATCCTATCTTCATATGCACCTTCTCGAATGACTGGTACAGGATCCTGTGTTTTTTCTGAATTTAATAATAAAAAGTCTGCTCAAAAAATTTTTTCTTTATTACCTAAAAATATGCAGGGATTTATAGCAAAAAGTGTTAATATTTCACCATTACATAAAGCTCTTTATAAAAAAATATTTTAATATAAATTAATTTTTTTAAATATTAATAATCAAACATATTATAATTAAATATATAAAAAATTACTAATTAAAAAAAGGTTCTTTATGCCTGATATGAAACTTTTTTCTGGAAATTCTATTCCTAAACTAGCAAAATTTATTGCAAATAGATTGTATATTAATTTAGGCAAGGCTTCTGTCGGTCGATTTAGTGATGGTGAAATAAGTGTTCAAATAAATGAAAATGTAAGAGGTGGAGATGTTTTTATTATTCAATCAACTTGTTCACCGACTAATGATAATATAATGGAATTAGTTGTAATGGTAGATGCTTTAAGAAGAGCTTCTGCTGGTAGAATTACTGCAGTAATACCATATTTCGGATATGCTCGTCAAGACCGTAGAGTAAGATCAGCACGAGTGCCTATAACAGCAAAAGTTGTAGCTGATTTTCTATCTAGTATTGGAGTAGATCGTGTATTAACAGTAGATCTGCATGCAGAACAAATACAAGGGTTTTTTGATGTACCTGTTGATAATGTTTTTGGTAGTTTAATTCTTTTAGAAGATATGCTTCAAAGAGAACTAAAAAATCCAATTGTTGTTTCTCCTGATATTGGTGGAGTAGTAAGAGCTAGAGCAATCGCTAAGCTACTTTATGATACTGATATGGCTATTATTGATAAAAGAAGACCGCGTGCTAATGTATCTCAAATTATGCATATTATTGGTGATGTAGCCAATCGTGATTGTATTTTAGTAGATGACATGATAGATACAGGAGGTACTCTTTGTAAAGCTGCAGAAGCTCTTAAAGAAAGAGGAGCTAAGAGAGTTTTTGCATATGCAACACATCCTATTTTTTCTGGCGATGCATCAATAAACTTAAAAAATTCTGTTATTGATGAAGTTGTCGTATGTGATACTATTCCACTATCAGAAAGAATTGAATTACTTCCAAATGTACGCACACTAACGTTAGCAGGTATGCTAGCAGAAGCAATAAGACGAATTAGTAACGAAGAATCTATCTCAGCTATGTTTGAACATTAAATTTTTTATTAAAATATATGCAATTCTAAGCACACTATAATTTTTTATACTAATGCAAATAATGTGCTTAGTTTTTTTAATAAATTTTAAAATGATAAAAAATACTTAATAAATTTTAAAAAAATAGAAATTAAAATAGAATTATTTAAATAATAGTTATAACTATTCTTATTCATATAATTAAAAACAAAAAGAAGTAAAAATACTAATAACAAACCACGAAATATTCCAAAAAATCCTCCTAAAATAATATCATAATAAGAAATATGAATTTTTTTAATAATTTTTTTTATAAAAAAATTTAAAATATATTTTGTAATAAAAAAAAAACAATCATAACTAATATTAAAATTTTATTTTTTAAAAAAACATTTTGAATTGCATTTATAAAAAAAGAACTAAAATACTCATATTTATTAAAAAAATAAAAATTAAAGAACCAAAAAAAAGAAGAAAATATTTCTTGATAAAAACCACGTAATAAACCAAAAAAAACTGAAATAATAATAGTTAAAATAATAATATAATCTAATAAAAACATGGATTTTCCAAAATTATATTTTTTATATATTATGTTACATTTATAATTTTAAAGAAAGAAACTCTGAAACAGTTAAAAAAGAACCAAAAACTATAATAGCATCCTGTTTTTTTACTGATAAATATGCTGCTTGATAAGCTTCATAAATACTGTTTAATACACATGTATTATTCATAGTAAAAATATTTTTCAATTGATTTTTAGTGGCAGTCCGAATTGTTTTTAAAGGTGCAGCAAACCAATAAGAAATTTTATTTTTTAACGGATTGATAATACCTAAAATATCTTTATCGTTTAATATACCTACTACTGCATATATTTTTCCTTTTATATCAATTTCATCTATCTTTTTAGATAAATATAAAGCAGCATCAGAATTATGAGCTACATCAATAATAATATGAGGAAAGGTAGATAGTACTTGAAATCTACCTGATAATTGCACATTAGAAAGAGATTCTCTTATAATTTTTTCGTTAACTTTAAAATCTGAATAATATAGAGCAGCTAATGCAGTAGCTGCATTTGATAATGGTATCTGAGTTATAGGTAAATTATATAATTGAATATTTGAATGAATAAAATTCCAATAATTACTTTTTTTTTCCCATGACCAATCTTTATTAATTTTTTTTAATATTGTTTTTTTTTCTTTCGCTATTTGATACATGGACTCAGGAATATCTATCTCTCCAATTACAGAAATTTTATTCTTTCTAAAAATACCAGATTTTTCACGTGCAATACTTGCACGATCTGTTCCTAATAAAGCAGTATGATCTATACCTATATTGGTTATGATAGATATATTAGAATCTATAATATTAGTAGCATCTAATCTACCTCCTAATCCTACTTCTAGTATAAGAACATCTAATGAATACTTTTTAAATAAAATTAATGCAGAAAGTGTGATAAATTCAAAATAAGTTAATAGCATACCATTTCTTACTGATTCTATATTCTGAAAAGAAGAAATATACTCTGATTCATTAATAAAAAATCCATTAATGCGTACTCTTTCTACAAAATTTATAAGATGAGGTGAAGTATATAATCCTACTTGATAACCTGAATTTAATAGTAATCTCTCTAACATTGCACAAGTTGTGCCTTTACCATTAGTTCCGCCAACAGTAAAAATAAAAGCTTTTGAATTTAATAAATTCAATTTTTCTGCAAAATTTTTTAATTCAGTAAGATTATATATGATTTTTTTATCTGATTTCTCTAAATATTTAAGCCACATAGATAAAGGATAATTTTTATTAAGCATATCACTCTTATTAGTTTTTATAATATGTAATGTTCAAAATTTCTAATATAAAATAATTGAAATATTCTATAAATTTTAAAAATTTAATATTGATTTTTTTTATTTTCTAATAATTTTTTATTTTTTTTAAATTTTTCTAAAAAATATCAATGTTTATATCTTTTCATAAATACATTAATATTTTTTATAAAACAAAATACTATTAATAATATGAGTCATTATTAAAATGACTAATATTATTAAAAAAGTAATAAATATTGGAATAATAAAAAACTTTCAAACATCATTTGAACTCCAATAAACATTAAAATAACTGATAAACCATATTTAATTATGATATTTTTTTCTAACATAATAGGCAAAAAAAATACATTGATCTTAATGCTAATACAGAAAAAATATTAGAAGAAAGTACAATAAAAAAATTATCAGTTATAGAAAAAATAGCAGGAATACTATCTACTGTAAATACAATATCACTTAACTCTATTGTAATTAAAGATAAAAACAAAGGAGTAGTAAAAAATTTATTATTTATAATAGAAAACTTTTCACTATTAATATTTTTACTAATTCTAAAAATATTAGAAATCCAAGGTATGCTGATATTTTTTCTTTTAAATTTATTTTTTTTAAAAAAAATAAATTTTAAATTTGTTAATAGAAAGAGAAAACCAAATAAACACAACAACCAATGCCATGTAGGAAAAAAATCTTACCATAAAAAATTATTATAGAACGTAATATTAAAGCTCCCCATATACCATAAGATAATATTTTTTTTTGAAATTTTACCGGTATTATAAAAAATTGAAAAATAAGAATCTATATAAAAAAATTGTCTATTGAAAGTAACATTTCTAATAAATATTCAGTAAAAAACAATATAACTTTTGAATTAGAAATTTTACAATCTTCATTTTTAAAAACTATAAACCAAAAAATTAAAAAAAAATAATAAAGATAAAAAAACCAATGAAAATTATAAATAAAATAATATTTTAAATATTTTTTTTATTTTTTTCTTATAACAATAATTATCTATTATAAATATTGTTAATACTAAGAAAAAAATACTCCAAAGTAATGGCATATAAAAAAAATTATTCACTAAAAATACCTTTTTATTAGTAAAAAATTTTTCTAATATAATAAATATATTTTAAAAAATAATATTATATTGTTAATTTAACCAAGTTAATCAATGAATTTGGATGTATACCTAATATTAAAATTATTATTCCTGAAATACATATTACTATTCCAGAAGGAGAATGACACCAATCCTTAGATACATTTAAATCTCTTTTACATGATGTGGCCGGATTTAAATATAAATTTAAAATTATTCTTAAATAACAATAAAGACCTAATATAGTTCCAATTATAAAAGAAAAACCTATTATCAATAAATGTTCTTTTATAATAATTGATAATATATAAAATTTTGCAATAAAACCTAGAGTTATTGGAATACCTGCGAAAGAAAGTAGAACTAAAGTGAATATACTAGATAACAGTGGTTGTGACCAAAATAATCCTTGATATGAAGATATCAAATCACAATTATTTTTTTTATTTGAATTTGAAATTAAATTGATAATACCAAAACAAGCTATATTACTAAATAAATAATTACATAAATATATTGCACTAGCTTCTAAAGAAAATAAATAATTTTTCTTTGATATAAATAATATTATTAAAAGATACCCTAATTGAGATATTGACGTATATCCAAAAAATCTTTTAATATTTTGTTGCAAAAGCGCCATTAAATTACCCACTAATATAGAACAAATAGTGATTAATAATAATATAAAATATAATGTTTTATTATCTAAATTAGAAATATTTGAAAAAAAGTGCAATAATACACTAAAAATAGCAATTTTACTAGTAGTTGAAAAAAAAGATAATACCGATGTAGGCGATCCTTGATAAATATCAGGAGTCCATAAATGAAATGGTATAATTGATAATTTAAAAAATAAAGCAAAAAAAATCATACTGGTTCCAAATAGAACTACTAATTTTTCATTTTTAGATATACTTTCAAATACTTGATGCATAGATAAAAAATCAAGACTTCCAGAAATAGAATAAATCCATGCAATTCCAAGCAATAAAAAACAAGATGAAACACCAGATAAAATTATATATTTAAATGAAGCTTCTAAAGAGTATTTTTGATAACTAGAATAAGCAATTAAACCAAAAATTGGTAAAGATATCAGCTCAATATTAATAAAAAGTGACGCCATATGATTCGATATAATTAATGACATGGCTCCTAAGCTTGAAATTATTATTAATAAATAAAATTCTTCTTTATTGAATGGATATTTTAATAACCATGAATATGCGAAAATACATGCACAAAAACTAGAAATTATAACCATTCCAATATATAAAATAGAATAACTATCAATATGAAATAAACAAGTCACATCTATAGGAACGATTGCAATTAAAAAATATAGTGAACAAAATGCAGATATAAAACCTAATATGCTAAATACAGCAATAAAAAAATGATTTCGATTATAAGAAATAGATAACATAACTGTTACTGCAGTGAACATTGTAATCAAAACAGGCAGCAGCGCTGTTAATTGTTGTAAATTTATTGTCATTACTAATTACAACCTTATCTTTAGAATAGAATTATTAAATTCTTTTTGAATATTGTGTATAGGATTATATGAAATATCTATAATTTTCTGTGGATTTAAACCTAAAAACACTAACATAAAAATCAATGCTATTATTATGCATAATTCTTGTTTTTTTACAAAAAATATAGAAAAATTTTTTTTATATGGACCATAAAAAATATTTTGAATAATATTTAAAGAATAAATAGAAGAAAAAACAATACCCATTGTTGCTAATATAGATGCAAATGGTAAAACTTGAAAAAGACCAGATAAAATTAAAAACTCACCAATAAAATTTCCTGTTCCAGGAATTCCTAAATTTGCAAGAGAAAAAAATAAAGAAAAACCTGGAATCCAATAAATACGAGACCACAGGCCCCCCATTTCATTCATATTTTGAGTTTTAAAACGTTTGTAAAGTTGACCTGATAAAATACACAAAGCAGCAGTAGTTAAACTATTTGATAATATTTGAACAACTACCCCTTGAAGTGCTATTTCATTATTACTATAAATACCAATTAAAATCAAACCCATATGAGAAATCGAAGAATACGCAATTAATCTTTTAATATTTTTTTGAGAAAAAGCAAGCCAAGATCCATAAAATATACTTAATAGACCTAAAAAAATTGCAATTAAAGAAAACTTTTCTGTTGAATAAGGGAATAAAACTAAATTGTATCTTAAAAGTGCATAAGGAGCAGTTTTTAATAAAACACCAATAATTTCTACTGCACCACAAGAAATTGATTGAGAATGTACATCTGGCAACCATCCATGGAATGGTACAATAGGCATTTTTATAGCAAATGCTAAGAAAAAACCTATCATAACTATATATTCTATATATCTATTAATTGGTTTATCAAGTAATAAATTATAATTAAAAGTTAATATATTAGTACTTTCATAATAACTAAAAACTAATAATAAAATAGATGATAATAATATTAATCCAGAAGTCTGTCCATATAGAAAAAACTTATTAGCAGCAAGAAAATTTTTATTTTTTTCATCTTTATCACTCCATAATACAATTAAAAAATACATTGGGAGTAACATAATTTCCCAAAAACAAAAAAATAAAAAAAGATCAAAAGAAATAAAAATACCAATTATTCCAGTAAAAACAAGCATAAAATTAAAATAAAAAAATCCTTCATTTTTTTTAATTTCATTCCATGAACAAAAAACTGCTATTATTGATAATAAAGAAGAAAAAATAAGCATAACAATCGAAAAACCATCAATGGCAATATTAAATTCAATACCGAATCTTGATATCCAAGGCACAATTAATTGGCAATCCCAATTAGGAGAATACTTAGTTTGAAAAAAATGAGCTTTTTCTTGAAAAAAAATTTGAATTAAAAATAAAAATGTTAAAATTATTCCTAATAATGCAATCCAACGAGGAAGATTTTTATGCAATCTATAAGAAAAAAAAGAAAAAAAACTACTAAAAAATGGGATTATAATTAACAAAGAAAGTAACATTCACGTATATTCCTATTATTCACTATGAATATTTAATTAATATAATTATTTTTATAAAAACATAAATTTATTAATAAAAAAACTATTTTAAATTAAAGTAATAAAATTAATAAAAAAATAAAATTTATACCTAATATCATAGAAGCTACATACCATCTTACATAACCATTACTAGTTTTTAATAAATAAAAATTAAATATCTGAATAATTTTTAAAAAATAATTAATAATTCTATTAAATGGATCAGAAGATAAATTTTTAGATATATACAAATAAAAATTTATAAAAGATATATTATAGAACCAATCAAAACCCCATCCTTTTAAAAAAAAGCAATATATATACCTTGTTAATTTAAATTTAAAAAATTTATTAAGAAAATATAAATTTTTAATCCAAAAATAATAAGCTAAATATATTCCGGAAATAGATAATATACTGCATATTATTTCAAGTACAAACTTATCATCTGTCAATAAATAAGAAAAAGGAAATACATGTAGTAATGGTGGCGATATATACGAACCAAATATAGTAGAAAAAAATAAAAGAATAAATAACGGAATATCATGTCCTAAATTTTTAGATGAAGTAACTTTATTAATATTTTTTCCATGAAAAACAACAAAAATCATTCTAAATGTATAAAGAGCTGTTAAAAAGGAACAAAATAATGCAATTAAAAAAAAATGAATATAACCACTTTTTAAAACACTAAATAAAATGTTACCTTTACTATAAAATCCAGCTGTAAGTAAAGGAAAAGAAACTAAAGATGCACCTCCTACTAAAAAATTAATATATAAAAAAGGTAGATTTTTACGTAAACCACCCATTTTAAATATATTTTTTTCATGTTTACAGGATAAAATTAATGAACCAGCAGATAAAAATAATAATGCTTTAAAAATTGCATGTATAATTAAATGTGTAATTGCTGCACTCCATGCTTTAACTCCTAAAGCTAAAAACATATACCCTATTTGACTCATTGTAGAATAGGCTAAAATACGTTTTATATCTTTTTGAACTAAGGCAGAAAAACTGGAAATTAATATTGTTAACGTGCCAATAAGTCCCACTAAATATAATATATCAGGAGTTAATAAAAATAAAAAATGTGTTCTTGCTATTAAATAAACACCAGCTGTTACCATAGTAGCCGCATGTATTAAAGCTGAAACAGGACTTGGACCAACCATTGCATCAGATAACCAAGTTTGTAAAGGTAACTGTGCTGATTTTCCAATTACACCTAGTAATAAAAAAAATGTGATACAATTTATATTGTAAATATTTTCTATATTTAAAAAAGTTGATAACAATTTAACTTGTTGAAAACTAAAAGTATTATATTCTTTATATATTAAGAATATTGCAATTATTAAAAAAACATCAGAAATTCGAGTTAAAATAAAAGCTTTAAAAGCACAACGATTATTATTCAATTCAGTATAATAAAAACCGATTAGTAAATAAGAACATACACTAACTCCTTCCCATCCTAAATACATAAATAAAAAATTATCAGCAAGAACTAAAACTGACATGCTTGCTATAAATAAATTAGTATATGCAAAAAAACGTGAATAACCTTCTTGATATCTCATATACCAAGAAGAAAAAATATGTATTAATAATCCAACACCTGTAATTACAAATAACATGCTTAAAGACAAACCATCTAAAAGAAAACCAAAATCAATATTAAATCCATCAAAAGACAACCATTTCCACAATTTCTGAGTAAAAATTTGATCATTATTTTTAATAATTCTAATACCATAAAAAAAAGTTGTAATAAATGATATAAATATAGATAATATACCTATATTTGTTGTATTTTTCCTAGAAATAACACCTTGTGTAGAAGATAAAAATAAAAATCCGATTAATGGAAATAAAGTTATGAAAAAAATAATATTCATCCATTCATCTCACTTAAAATATCAATATTTAATGTTTTTCTACGTCTATAAAGTTGAAGTAACAATGATAAGGCTATACTAGCTTCTGATGCAGCTAAAGTAATAGCAAATATATACATTATTTGACCATCTGCTTGATGCCAGTAACTACCAACTACTATTAACGCTAATCCAGCAGCATTCATCATTATTTCTAAACTAATTAATATAAATAATATATTACGTCGAACAATTAAAGATGTTAAACCTAAAATAAATAATATTAATGATAGAAATAATCCGTGAAATAAAGAAATCATGAATTATTACCCTTAATAAATATCAATTAATCAAAAAAATTTTATTTTTATTTATATATTTTTTCTTTTCCAATATGAAAAACAACAACTAATGCAGATAATAAAAGAACAGAAGATAATTCAACTAAAAGTATATAAGGACCAAATAAATTTATACCTACTATTTTTGCATCAACTAATAATCCATCTATTTTTTTTTCTTTTAAAAAAAATATTGCATAAGTCATAGATATAAGTAATATTAGTGATAAAATACTAGGTCCAATCCAAAAATTAATTTTTAAATAACGTATTTCTTGTAAATCATATTTATCACTGATATTAAGCATCATAATAACAAAAACAAATAATACTATAATAGCTCCAGCATACACAATAACTTCTAAAGCACCGGCAAAAAAAGCTCCTAATGAAAAAAACACACCAGATATTGATAAAAGAGAAATTATTAAATATAATAGTGAATAGACTGCATTTTTTTGAATAATTACAAAAAAAGTAGAAATAACTGCTATAAATGCACATATATAAAAAACAAATTCCATAAAAATCTCCTTATGGCAATAAATCTTTTACATCCACAGGCTCAGATTCGATATCTAAATCACCTATTTTTTTTCCTTCTATAGACACACCAGAAAAATTATAAAAATCATAATCTGGATATTTACCTGGACCCGAAACTAATAAATCTTTTTTTTCATATACTAAATCTTTTCTTTTAAAATCAGATAATTCAAAATCAGGGATTAATTGTATAGCAGCTGTAGGACAAGCTTCTTCACATAAACCACAAAATATACAACGAGAAAAATTAATTCTAAAAAATTCTGGATACCATCGACCATCAATTGTTTCAGATTTTTGTAAAGAAATACAATCGACAGGACAAACTGCAGCACATAAATTACAAGCAACACAACGTTCTTGTCTATCTATATTACGAGTTAATATAATTCGACCTCGGTAACGAGGAGAAAGGTATACTTTTTCTTCTGGATATAATTTAGTTTCAGATTTAGAAAAAATATTTGCACCAATCATTAAAATACTTCTTATTTGTGTAAAAAATCCAATAATAATATTTTTAAAAATCATAAATAAAAAAATCTCTTATAAAATTTATAATAAAATAAAAAAAGCAGTGACAAATAAATTTAATAATGTTAACGGCAAACAAATTTTCCATCCAAATAATAAAACTTGATCATATCGTGGTCTTGGCAAAGATGCTCGGATTAAAATAAAAATAAAAATAAAAAAAATAGTTTTTAAAATAAACCAAATAAAACCTGGAATCCAAGGGCCAAGCCAACCACCAAAAAAAATTGTTACTATTAATGACGAAATTGTAATAATAGAAATATATTCACCGATAAAAAACAAACCAAATTTCATACCTGAATATTCAATATGATAACCATCAGCTAATTCTTGTTCAGATTCAGGCTGATCAAAAGGATGTCTATGACACACAGCCAAACCTGCTATGAAAAAAGTTAAAAAACCAAAAAACTGAGGGAAAAAATTCCATATATATTTTTGACTATTTATAATGTCTGATATATTAAAAGATCCTGATTGAGCTACTACACCCATTAATGATAAACCTAAAAAAACCTCATAACTTAACGTTTGAACACATGCTCGCATAGCTCCTAATAGTGCATATTTATTATTACTAGACCAACCAGCAAACAATACTGAATAAACAGATAAACTAGCCATCATTAGAAAAAATAAAATTCCTATATTTAAATCAATGATAAAAAAATGAGAAGTAAAAGGAATAATAGGAATAACGCATAATAAAGAAGTAAAAGCTATTACTGGTGATAAAACAAAAATAAATTTTCTACTAAAAGGAGGGACCCAATCTTCTTTAAACAAAATTTTAATCATATCAGCACATAATTGTAAACTTCCCATCCAACCAACTCGATTAGGACCATGTCTATTTTGAAAAAAAGCTAATAATCTTCGTTCAATTATACTTAACATAGCACTAGAAAATACTGTTAAAAATAAAACAAAAATAACTTTTAAAAAACAAAAAATTATTTTAATAATATTTGTATCTAGCCAAATCATTTAATAAATTCCTGTAAAAATTTAATTTTTTTACCAATAAGGGCAGTAGGAAAACCTTTTCTTCCAATAGGTAAACCTATCTGTTTTTCACTTAAATGTTTAGATAATTGTATTGCTAAACGATAATCTTTATTTAAACAATTAAACTCCACTATAGAATCTTTTTTTAGACCTAATGCAATGCTATCTGATAAACTAATTAAAGCATATTCTAAAGGAATATTTTCTTGTATAATAGAAGAGTACTGGGTTAATTCTTCGTTTCCAAAAAGATGATAATAAGGAATTATATTCCAATATTTTTCTTCTATTAAATCTTTGAAAATTACATTTGAATACATATCTACTTTGATTTCATTTGTTTTAAAAATATGTATTCCTGAATTACCTGATATTAAATTTTTACCTATTTCTATTTGAAATTTATTCCATGCTTGAGGTGAATTCCATCCAGGAAACCAAGCAAAGGGAATATGAGAAATAGATGCGTTAGGTTGATTATATCCTTCCATAGAAAATGCAAACATACTATTAGTATCTTCAGGTTGACAAGGTTCATGAATATCAATATCAGCACGTAGGGATGTTCTTCCACTAGAACGAATAGGAGATCGAGCAATTTTTTGACCGTTAATTCGAAAAGTAGAACTTAATTCTCTTATTTTTAATTTTTTTAAAACTGAATATTTTTTAGAATAAGAATTTATTACATCATCTAAGTTAAACCAACACACTTGTGTGTTATTAACTTTTGATTGAATACAATGTAACCATTTCCAACTATCAAAAAGACAATTATTCTGATTATAAAAATTAGGATCATAAACTTGAAAAAAACGCTGTGCTCTTCCTTCAAAATTAACTAATGTTCCAGAACTTTCAGTAAAACTTGTTGAAGGTAGAGATAATCCAGATTTTTTATAAGTCTCTGTATACTGATGATCTATAGTAATTATATTTTTTTTATTTTTTAAAAAACAATCACAATCATCTTGAGATATAAAACGATATAAATCATATTCCATGAAAATTACAGCATCTGCTTTTTTTTGTTTAAATGCATCTAAAACAGATTCTATAGACATACCTCCAAGCAACTCTGCACCTAAAGAATTACAAGATGCTGTTAAAAAAGTAATACCAACATGATGATTAATAGTATGAATTTTAATAGCTTTAGCTATATTGATAGATGCTTGTATAATAGAACTATTAAAAGAATGAGAACCTGAAATAATCAATGTTTTTTTAGATGAAATTAATCGATTAGCAATTAATGATACTTTTTCTTTTAACATAGAATTTAAATTCAATACTTGTGGTAAACTTTTATCTAATTCACAAGCAATAGCAGATGCTAGTTCTACTTGTTTATCAATAGGGGCAAAATAACACCATTCAGAAATATCATCTAATTTATTTTCATGTGTATGCATAATATATAAAGAATTTTTAAATCTTTCTGAAATATGCATATTAGAAGAAACGTTCCATTTTGGTATTCCATATGAATTTGTTATATCTTTCACCCTATTTTTAACTGCTTGACGAACAGCTAGAGCAACACGAGAAGATGTTTGTGTTAGATCTTCTCCAAGAACTAAAATTACATCATAACTTTCAATTTCTTTTAACGATGGAATATATATATAATTATTTTTTAAACATTCTAAAATTAACTTAATACACTTCTGTTCTTTTTCAGGCATTCCATTAGAAAAATTTTCTTTTCCCACTAGTTCTTGTAATGCAAAATTATTTTCTATACTTGATCTAGCAGAACCAACTCCAATTACACGGTTATACTTTTTTAAAAAATCGACTCCGATTTTTATTGCTTGATTAAAATTTAATGTAGTTAAATCGTTATTATCATTAATATATGTAGGATTTTTAGGACGCTTATTTAAATTATTATGTAAATATCCAAATCGACCAAGATCACAAAGTAAATAATGATTTATATTTTCATGATATCGGTTTTCTATACGACGTATTTCACCATAACGTTCTCCAATACTAATATTGCATCCAATACTACAATTTTGACATATTCCTGGAGCATATTGCATGTCCCATTTACGATTATATTTTATAGAATGAATTTTATCAGTAAACACTCCAGTAGGACATAATTCTATTAAATTACCTGAATATTCACTTTCTAAGGTACCATCTTCTATACGACCAAAATAAATATTATTATTAGAACCATAAACACCAAAATCCACACCATCTGCATAATCATTATAGTATCGAACACAACGGTAACACGCAATACATCGATTCATTTCATGTTTAATAAAAGATCCTAAATATTGATTTTTATGTGTTCTTTTTTGAAATCTATAATCACGTATACTATGTTTTGTCATAGCAGTCATATCTTGTAAATGACAATGACCACCTTCTTCACATACTGGACAATCATGAGGATGATTTGTTAATAAAAGTTCAATAATAGTACTTCTAAAAACCTCTGATTCAGTACTTTTAATAGAAATTATGGCCCCATCAGTTACAGGAGTCATACAAGACATAATTAATCGACCCTTACGATCTTCAAAATTATTATACTGTGTAACTGCACATTGACGACAAGCTCCTAAACTTCCTAATAAAGGATGCCAACAAAAATAGGGGATATCAATCCCTACTGATAAACAAGCTTGTAATAAATTTTCTGATTCATTAACATTGTAAGTTTTACCATCTATATAAATTTTAGCCATAAGAGAGTGATTCCAAAAACTTTTATTTTAGATATATTTATTTAAAAAATATTTTCTACAAAAAAATTTAATGTGTAAACTTAATATTATTAGATTGAATTCCAATAATTTTTTTATTTAAATTCATTTTTTTTATACTAATCCCAGATTCGAATTCAGATCGAAAATATTTAATAGCACTTTGTAATGGTTCTATCGCTCCTGGTGCATGAGCACAAAATGTTTTTCCTGGACCTAAATGTAAACATAATTTTTCTAAACGTTGTACATCATTCTTTTGCCCTTTATTTTGTTCTAAACTTTTTAATATTTTTACAATCCACGGTAATCCATCTCGACATGGAGTACATAAACCACATGATTCTCGGGCAAAAAATTTTTCTATATTATATACAAGAGAAACCATGTTCGTTTTATTATCAACAGCCATAGAAAGAGCAGTTCCTAAACGACTACCAGCTTGACTAATATTCTTAAAATCCATTGGTAAATCTAAATGTTCTTCAGTTAAAAAATCTGTACCTGCACCACCTGGTTGCCAAGCTTTTAAAAAAAAACCAGACTTCATTCCACAAGCATAGTCTTCCAAAATTTCACGAGCAGTAATACCAAAAGGCAATTCCCAAACACCAGGATTATTTACTTTTCCTGAAAACCCCATTAGTTTAGTACCTGTATCAGAACTTTTAGATAAATTTTTATACCAATCTGTACCATTTAATATAATAGATGGAATATTAGATAATGTTTCCACATTATTTACACAAGTAGGTTTTCCCCATAAACCAAATAATGCTGGAAATGGTGGCTTAGATCTAGGATTAGCTCTACGACCTTCTAAAGAATTGATCAAAGCTGTTTCTTCGCCACAAATATATCGTCCAGCCCCAGTATGTAAAACTAATTCAAAATTAAAGTTGCTACCTAAAATATTTAATCCAATATAGCCAAGATTTATTGCTTCCTGTATAGATTTTTTTAAAATATATTCTGCGTGAACATATTCTCCTCTTAAAAAAATATAAGCGCGAGAAACATTTAATGCATATGCTGATAATATGATTCCTTCAATTAATTGATGAGGAATTTTTTCCATTAATAGTCTATCTTTATATGTACCAGGTTCCATTTCATCGGCGTTACATACTAAGTAAGAACGTTCTATTTTTTTAGATCTATTTTGAGACATTAAACTCCATTTTAAACCAGTAGAAAATCCTGCTCCTCCTCTTCCTTTTAAACCAGATTCTTTTACTATATTAACAATATCTTCTGGAAGCATATTTTTTAATGCTTTTTTTAAAGCTGCATAACCATTTTTATCGCAATACTCTTTAATCCAAATAGTTTTTTGATCATCTCTTAAACGCCAGGTCAAGGGATGCGTTTCTGCAATACGTAGAAATTTATTCATTTATATGATTCCAGTAAATGTGGTATAGATTCTGGAGTTAAACAAGAATGTGTATCTTCATTAATCATAATTGTTGGACTTTTATCACAATTTCCTAGACAACAAACTGGCAATAAAGTAAACCTATTATCTTTAGTAGTTTGTCCTATTTTTATTTTTAAATAATATTCTAAAGCTATTTTAATCTTTTCATAACCAGTTAAAAAACAAACTACACTATCACAATAACGAACAATATTACGACCAACAGGTTTACGAAAAATTTGACTATAAAAAGTAGCAACTCCTTCAACATCACTTGGATTGATCTGAAGTATTTCAGCAATTGCATAAATAGCTTGATCAGAAATCCAACCTCGTTTTTTTTGAACAATTTTTAATGCTTCTATTGAAACAGAACGAAAATTTTCATAATATTTTTTTTGGTTTTCTATTTCATTGATTTCTTCATTAGTTAATGAAAATTTTATAGAAATTTCTCGAATTTGACTTTTTTTTTATTCATAATTATCTATCCACGTCAGACATGACAAAATCTATACTACCTAAGTATACAATTAAATCTGATATTAAACTTCCACGAATTACTGAAGGTATTTGTTGTAAATGTGGAAAACTAGGTGTACGTATTCTTGTACGATAACTCATCGTACCACCATCACTAATTAAGTAGTAACTATTAATTCCTTTTGTTGCTTCAATCATTTGAAAACTTTCATTTTGTGGAATTACTGGACCCCAAGACATTTGTAAAAAATGAGTAATCATTGTTTCAATGTTTTGTAAAACACTTTCTTTAGAAGGAGGTGTAGTTAATGCATCTTCAGACTTAAAAGGACCTTTTGGCATATTATATAAACATTGTTTTAAAATAATAAGACTTTGATAAATTTCTTCTACTTTAATCATTACTCTTGAATAACAATCACTTATACCTGATCCTATTGGTATTTCAAAAGTATAATTTTGATATCCAGAATACGGCCTCCATTTTCTTACATCAAAATTTAATCCTGTAGCACGTAAACCTGCTCCAGTAACACCCCATTGCAATGCTTCTTTTTTATTATATTCAGCAATTCCTTTCGACCGATTGATTAAAATACTATTTTTTAAAGCAGTTGTTACATAATATTTTAATCGCTTAGGCAACCAATCAAGAAATTCTTTTAATAAAACATTCCACCCTTTCGGAAGATCATTAGCCACTCCACCAATACGAAACCAAGCAGGATGCATACGAGCACCTGTAATTGCTTCAACTAAATCATATATTTTTTGACGATCAGTAAAAGCAAAAAAAACGGGAGTCATACAACCTACATCTTGGATAAAAGTAGAAATATATAACAAATGACTATTTATTCGAAACAATTCTGACATCATTACTCTAATAACTTCTGCTTTTTCTGGAACAGAAATATTGGCTAGTTTTTCTACAGCTAAAACATAAGGAAGTTCATTTACGCAACCACCAAGATATTCAATTCGATCAGTATATGGAATATAACTATGCCATGACTGACGTTCTGCCATTTTTTCAGCTCCGCGATGATGATATCCAATATCTGGAACACAATCCACAATATTTTCACCATCTAGTTGCAAAATAATTCTAAAAGCACCATGAGCAGAAGGGTGGTTAGGTCCTAGATTTAAAAACATAAATTCTACATTCTCATTTTTTCGTTTCATTCCCCATAACTCAGGTTCGAACCTTAGCCCTTCCATTTCAAAGTCTTCTTTCTGTTCATTTAAGAAAAAAGGTTCATACTCAGTTGCTCTTGCAGAATAATTTTTTCTTAATGGATGCCCTTTCCATGTACTAGGCATAATAATACGAGTCAAATTAGGATGTTTCTCAAAAATAATACCAAACATATCCCAAGTTTCACGTTCATACCAATTAGCATTAGGAAATAAACTAGTAAAAGTTGGTAAAATTAAATCATCTTCTAATAATGGTACTTTAATCATAATATCAGAATTACGTTCAATAGATATTAAATGATAAAAAACTGAAAAATCAGCTTTAGGTAAATTTTGACGATGAAATCTAATACGTTCATCTACACCATGTAAATCATAAAGCATGATATAAGGTTGAGATAAGTTACATAAAAATCTTCCAACTTCTATTAATATTTTTTTATTTATCCAAATTACAGGAAAACCAGTTAAAGTAATTTGATGAAAAAAAAATTCTTTACCGAAAACGTCAAATAAATTTTTAATTACTGAATCAATTGATTGCTCTTCAGGTTTTTTCTTCAAAAATAAATCTTCTTTTGAATTTAAATCTATCATAAATCTCTCACTACACTTAGTTTGAAAATATAATAATATTATTATCTAAAAAAAAATGAGTAATATTAAAGAAATTTATATTTTTTAATTAGTATAATTAAATTTTTTCTGGGGTTCGAAGATTAATAATGTTAATAGTTTTACTTCTTTTTTTAACTTTTTCAGATGGCATTTTTTTATGATACACACCTTGTTCTCCAATTATCCAAGACAATGGTCTTCTTTCTTCATTAATTAATTTTTGCAATAATATTAAAGCTTGCATATATGCTTCAGGACGAGGTGGACAACCAGGAATATAAATATCAACCGGTAAAAATTTATCTACTCCTTGAACAACAGAATAAATATCATACATACCTCCAGAATTAGCACATGCACCCATAGAAATAACCCATTTTGGTTCTAACATCTGATCATATAATCGTTGAATAACAGGAGCCATTTTTATAAATGGGGTACCTGCAATTACCATAACATCAGCTTGTCTAGGAGATGCACGCAAAACTTCAGATCCAAAACGTGCAATATCATGAACAGAAGTAAAAGAAGATACCATCTCTACATAACAACAAGATAATCCAAAATTATAAGGCCACAAAGAATTTTTTCGTCCCCAATTAACTAATTTATGCAATAATTCAGCAATTTTACCCATAAAAATATTTTTTTTTAAATATTCTTTAATTGGATCTGAAACTAATTCAATATTTTGTTTTGGATATTTTTTATTATTTTTATCAGTATCTGCTTTGGTTAAAGTATAGTTCATTTTATATCTCTTTAAAGTAAATATATAATGTATTTAAGATAGTTAAATATTATTATGTTGTGAATTTTGAGATACCCAATTTAATGCTTTGATACGAATTAAATAAAATAACCCTAATAAAAGAGATGTTGCAAATATACAAGCTTCACTAAATCCAATCCATCCAGATTCTTTTATACTAATAGACCAAGCATATAAGTAAAGTGCTTCAACATCAAAAATAACAAAAAATATAGCAATTAAATAAAATTTTACAGAAAAATAAAGATGAGTATTTGACGAAGACACTATACCTGATTCAAAAGGAGTATTTTTATATCTAGATGAAGATCTACCACCTAAGATCCAGCTTAAAAAAAGCATAAAACAACATAATCCTAAAGAAAAAATTATAAAAATAAAAAAAGATGCACATTCAATAATCGTTTCTGTGTTTATCAACATATATTTCTCCTAAAAATTTACAAATATTTAAATCATACGATATAAATTGTTTTATATATCCTTAAGATATTAAAAATAAAAATTACTACTATAATATTAAACATATTAACGAATATGTTATCTTAAATAAATAAAAAAACTTATAATTCTAGTTATAGTCCACTAAAACTTTATTTTTTTTATGCTCAACCCTTGATGAGCGAAAAAGCGACCCCATGTAATAATCATTCTACATTGTAGATATAAAGAACAATATTAAAGTCATGTAACTAATTAAAAGCCAAAAAAATGGCTGCATAAATGTTGCAAACCCAATTTATCAAGATGTTGAATAGGAGAAAAACGTTAATGGGTAAAATTATTGGTATTGACTTGGGAACAACCAACTCTTGTGTTGCCATTATGGATGGCAATAAACCACGTGTTCTAGAAAATTCAGAAGGTGATCGTACTACACCTTCAATTATTGCATATACTCAAGAAGGAGAAGTTTTAGTAGGACAACCTGCTAAACGTCAAGCTATAACTAATCCAAAAAATACACTTTTTGCTATTAAACGTTTAATTGGTAGAAAATTTAAAGATGATGAAGTACAACGTGATATAAAAATAATGCCTTACAGAATTATAAACTCTGATAATGGTGATGCATGGATTGATATAAAAAAACAAAAGATGGCACCTCCACAAATTTCTGCAGAAGTATTAAAAAAAATGAAAAAAACTGCAGAAGATTATTTAGGAGAAACAATAAAAGAAGCTGTTATTACAGTTCCTGCATATTTTAATGATGCTCAACGTCAAGCTACTAAAGATGCTGGAAGAATTGCAGGACTAGAAGTAAAACGAATTATCAATGAACCAACAGCTGCAGCACTCGCTTATGGTTTAGATAAAGGACAAGGAAATAGAACAATAGCTGTTTATGATTTAGGTGGTGGAACTTTTGATATCTCTATTATTGAAATTGACGATGTTGATAAAGAAAAAACATTTGAAGTTCTTGCTACTAATGGAGACACACATCTTGGAGGCGAAGATTTTGATAGTAGATTAATAAACTATTTAGTAACTGAATTTAAAAAAGAACAAGGAATAGATTTAAGAAATGATCCATTATCTATGCAACGATTAAAAGAATCTGCAGAAAAAGCAAAAATAGAATTATCATCTGCGCAACAAACAGATGTAAATCTTCCTTATATTACAGCAGATGCTAATGGACCTAAACATTTAAATATAAAAGTCACTCGAGCAAAATTAGAATCTTTAGTAGAAGATTTAATAATACGTTCTATTGAACCACTGAAAGTTGCATTAAAAGATGCAGGATTATCAGTATCAGATATAAATGATGTAATATTAGTTGGTGGTCAAACTAGAATGCCTATGGTACAAGCTAAAGTGGCAGATTTTTTTGGCAAAGAACCTAGGAAAGATGTAAATCCAGATGAAGCTGTAGCAGTCGGAGCAGCAGTACAGGGAGGAGTTCTTTCTGGTGATGTTAAAGATGTTTTACTACTTGACGTAACTCCTTTATCACTAGGAATTGAAACTATGGGTGGAATAATGACTCCACTTATAAATAAAAATACTACTATTCCTACTAAACATAGTCAAATATTTTCAACCGCAGAAGATAATCAATCAGCAGTAACCATACATGTACTACAAGGCGAACGCAAAAGAGCATTAGATAATAAATCATTAGGACAATTCAATTTAGATGGAATCGATCCAGCACCTAGAGGAACAGCACAAATTGAAGTAACATTTGATATTGATTCCGATGGAATATTACATGTGTCTGCAAAAGATAAAAAAACAGGAAAAGAACAAAAAATTACTATTAAAGCATCTTCTGGACTAAATGAAGAAGAAATTAAAAAAATGGTAAATGATGCAGAAGCTAATTCTGAAGCAGATCAAAAATTTGAAGAACTGATTCAAACAAGAAACCAAGGTGACCAATTAATTCATAGTATAAAAAAACAATTGAATGAAAATAAAGATTTAATTGAAGAAAAAGATAAAAAAGAGATTCAATTAGCTGTAGACGAATTAGAAAAAACATTAAAGGGAGAAAATAAATCTGATATTGAAAAGAATATACAAAACCTTTTAAAAATATCCTCTAAGCTAACAGAAATCAATCAAAAAAAATCAGAAGAAAGTAAAAAAGATGAAAATGTATCATCTAATAAAAAAGATGAAAATGTTGTAGATGCAGAATTTGAAGAAATTAAAGATCCTAATAAATAATCAGTTTTAATAAAATATTGAAAAGTAATTATTACAGACTTTAAACTAGCACGGGCGTAGAGGCTTATCTACGCCCGTGTAATTGTTTTAAATTAGGAAGAGCAAGTAAGAATGACAAAAAAAGACTATTATCAAGTTTTAGGGATTTCTAAATCAGCTGAAGAACGCGAAATTAAAAAAGCGTATAAACGATTAGCAATGAAATATCATCCTGATCGGAATCAAGGAGATAAAACAGCTGAGGGAAAATTTAAAGAAATAAAAGAAGCTTATGAAATTTTAGTTAATGACGAAAAAAGAAGCGCATATGATCAATATGGACATGCAGCTTTTGAAAATGGTCAGTCTAATAATACATATAGTAGTACCTTTACTAGTTCTACAGATTTTGGAGATATTTTTGGAGATGTTTTTGGAGATATTTTTGGAGGAAATAGAACTCAAAGAGCTAAAAAAGGAGCTGATTTATGCTATAATATAGAAATATTGTTAGAAGAAGCAGTAAAAGGAACAAAAAAAGAAATTCGCATTCCAACCCTTAAAAAATGTCAAAAATGTTATGGAAGTGGTACAAAAACTGGGACTAAACCTCGTGCATGTTCTACATGCCACAGTAAAGGACAAATACATATAAGAAAAGGTTTTTTTACTGTACAGCAATCATGTCCTACTTGCCATGGTAAAGGGTCAGTAATTACTGATCCCTGTAATTTATGTCGTGGACAAGGACGAATTAAAGCATATAAAACACTATCAGTAAAAATTCCACCAGGTGTAGATACTAATGATCGAATCCGTTTAAACAATGAAGGAGAAGCTGGTTCCAATGGTGCAGAATCAGGAGATCTTTATGTACAAATCACAGTTAAAAAACATCCTATTTTTGAGCGAGAAGAAAATAATTTATACTGTGAAGTACCAATAAATTTTACAATGGCTGCATTAGGTGGAGAAATAGAAGTTCCTACGCTAGATGGTAGAGTTAAGCTAAAAATACCATATGAAACACAGTCAGGAAGACTCTTTCGTATTCGTGGTAGAGGTGTAAAATCAGTACAAAATAGAAATCAAGGCGATTTATTATGTCGTGTTGTTGTTGAAACACCTGTAAATCTTAATGAACAACAGAAAAATCTTTTACATGAATTAGGAAATAGTTTTAATGGTTTTCGAGGTGAAAAAAATAGTCCTCGTTCAAAAAGATTTTTTGATGGAGTCAAAAGATTTTTTGATGACTTAACAAGATAAAATTTTATAAAGTATTGCTTCTAAATTAGAGGCAATACTATTAAAAATATTATATTTTACATATTTTTCTAATTTTTAATGAAAAATTAGATTTATAGCGTGCAGCTTTATTTTTATGTATTAAACCTTTATTCACATGACTATCAATAATAGATTGCATTTTTTGAAATGCATCTTCTGCTTTCTTTTGATTACCTGACATAATAGCTACCCGTACTTTTTTTATAAAAGTACGAATCATTGAACGTCGACTAGAATTTTTTTTACGACGTTGTTCAGATGTTACTGCGTCTTTTTTAGCAGCTTTTATATTAGCCAATTTCTTTACCTCTAAAATTTTAAAAAATTGAACATTTATCGAAAAACAATATTAATTAATATTCTAAAAATATATTATAATTATTAATTCAATTATAAATATTTTTTATTTAAAAAAAATATAAAAAAACTATAAAGTTTTAATGAAATTTTTATCTAATGTAAAATTTACTTCATTTAATAAGGTTAACCTAACAATGAAGATTATACGAGGAATTCATAATATTAAGGAAATAAATTCTGATTCAGTTATTACTATTGGAAACTTTGATGGAGTACACTTAGGTCATCAAGAATTATTTTTTAATACATATAAAATAGGAAAAAAATATAAATTATCAACTATAATTATTTTATTTGAACCACAACCACTAGAATTTTTAAAAAAAAATAACGCTCCTATTCGGATTACACAATTTCGCGAAAAAGTACAACGTATTGCTTCTTATAATTTGAATTATATTTTATGTATTAGATTTAATAAATCTTTTGAATGTCTAAGTGCAGAAGATTTTATCATAAATATATTGATAAATAAACTAAATGTAAAATTTATAGTGATAGGAGATGATTTTAGATTTGGATTTCAAAAAAATGGAAATATTAATCTTTTGAAAAAATTAGGAAATAAATATCAATTTAATGTTATAAAAGTTAGTTCCTTATATAAAAATAATATAAAAATTAGTAGCACTAATATTAGAAAAGCACTATCTGAAAATAATATCGAACTAGCTTCTCTTTTACTTGGTCGCAAATTCAGCATATCTGGAAAAGTCATTCATGGAAATGCAATAGGTAGAACAATAAATTATCCTACAGCTAATATACTTTTGAATAAGAATTTTCCATTAATTAATGGAGTATATGCAGTTAAAATAAGATATTGTTCAAACAAAAATGCTACAGGAATATCTAATATTGGTGTCAAACCTAGTTTCTGTAATACTGAAAAAAATAAATTACTTGAAGTTTACTTATTTAATATAGAAATAGATTTATATGGACAAGATATAGAAGTATTTATATATAAAAAAATACGTGATGAAAAAATATTTATTTCAAAAAAAGAATTAAAAAATCAAATTTTTAAAGATATTGTGACAGTTAAAAAATATTTTAAAATCTATTAAATATAAGAAATAAAAGAGGGAAAAATGGCTGATTATAAAAAAACTTTAAACTTACCTAAAACAAACTTTTCTATGCGAGGAAATCTTTCGCAAAAAGAACCAAAAATATTAAAAGATTGGTATAAAAATAATTTATATAAATTAATTAGAAAAAAAAATAAAGAAAAAAAAATATTCTTTCTTCATGATGGTCCCCCATATGCTAACGGAAACATTCATATTGGACACGCAGTAAATAAAATTTTAAAAGATATTATTATAAAATCTAAAAATATGTCAGGTTTTGATGCGCCTTATATTCCATCTTGGGACTGTCATGGATTACCAATTGAACAAAAAGTTGAAGAAAAAATTAAATCAGATCAGAAAAATATAACTACTTCAGAATTTCAAAAAAAATGTAGAGAATATGCACAAGATCAAGTAGAAAAGCAAAAAAAAGATTTTATTAGATTAGGAGTGATAGGTAATTGGGAACATTCTCATCTTACAATGAACTTTAAAAATGAAGCAAACATTATAAGAACTTTATCTAAAATTATTAAAAAAAAATATTTATATCAAGATTTTAAACCTATACATTGGTGTCTTAAATGTTCATCATCATTATCTGAAGCAGAAATTGAATACTCTAAAAAAAAATCAGATTCAATTATAGTTGGATTTAAATGTCAAAATACGTCAATTATAGAAAGATTATTTAATTTTCAAATTTTCAACGAAAAAGCAATATATCTACTTATTTGGACAACAACACCGTGGACTCTTCCATCTAGTAAAGCTATTTCGATACATCCAGATTTTCAATACCAATTAATAGAAACTGAAAAATATAATTTAATTATAGCAAAAGAATTAGTTAACAATGTATTAAATATATTAAAGATCAAAAAATGGACAGAAATAAATTCGATTGAAGGAAAATTACTAGAGAAAATAACATTTTTTCATCCATTTTTAAAAAATATTCATTTACCTATAATTTTAGGAAAACACGTAACTCTTGAATCAGGTACAGGAGCTGTTCATACATCACCAGATCATGGAATAGATGATTATATTATTAGTCAAAAATACAATATTAAAACAAGTAACTTAGTAGATTTTAAAGGCAATTATATTTCTAAGATACATCCCAAATTAGATCGTATAAATATTTTTGAAGCTAATTCAATTATTATAGAACTATTAATTGAAAATAACACATTATTTCATCATAAATATTTAATACATAGTTATCCACATTGTTGGAGACATAAAAGTCCAGTTATATATAGAGCTACTCCACAGTGGTTTATCAATATAAATAAAAATCAATTACGTTGCAAATTATTAACAGAAATAAAAAAAGTTCATTGGATACCTGAATGGGGCAAATTAAGAATTAGTGATCTAATGCAAAACAGACCTGATTGGTGCATTTCAAGACAAAGAAAATGGGGTGTGCCAATGTCAATTTTTATAAACAAGAAAACAGGAGAAATGCATCCTGATACTGTTTTTTTAATGGAAAAGATAGCAAAAAAAGTAGAATTAGAAGGAATACAAGTATGGTGGAATAGCGATATAAGGAAAATCCTAGGTAAAAAATATCAATTATATAAAAAAGTTTTAGATATATTAGATGTATGGTTTGAATCAGGAAATACACATACTTCAATAGAATATCATAATAAAAAGTATGCTAAAAAAAATGCAGATATGTATTTAGAAGGATCAGATCAACATAGAGGTTGGTTTATGTCTTCATTGATAATATCTACTTTAATTACTGAAAAAGCACCGTATTCTGAAGTGTTAACTCATGGATTTGTTGTAGATGGAAAAGGACAAAAAATGTCTAAGTCTATAGGTAATACTATTAGTCCCAACAAAATAGTTAATACATTAGGAGCTGATATTTTAAGGTTATGGGTTGCTTCTTCGAATTATACTAACGACATTTCGATTTCTAATGAAATATTAAAAAATTCATCAGATATATATAGAAGAATTAGAAATACAGCACGTTTTATATTAGCAAATATTAGTGATTTTGACCCTAAAAAAGATCTAGTATCTAAAGATAATATGGTTTTTTTAGATAAATGGGCTATCGGACAAAGTAAAATAGTTCAAGAAGAAATTATTGAGTTCTATAAAAATTATAATTTTCATGCAGTAGTACAACGTTTAATGTATTTTTGTTCTATAGAAATGGGCTCTTTTTACCTTGATATTATAAAAGATAGACAATATACATTAAAATATAA
This sequence comes from Buchnera aphidicola (Acyrthosiphon lactucae), assembly GCF_005083565.1. NCBI lineage: Bacteria > Pseudomonadati > Pseudomonadota > Gammaproteobacteria > Enterobacterales > Erwiniaceae > Buchnera > Buchnera aphidicola. The sequence goes on along the minus strand of NZ_CP034891.1, from coordinate 157,417 downwards.
TAGTCAAGAAAGACGCAGTTCTCAAACAGCTATGTATTATATAATTAATGCACTTGTAAGATGGATAGCACCAATATTATCTTTTACTGCTGACGAGATATGGAGCTATTTACCAGGAAAAAAATCTCAATATGTATTTCTGGAAGAGTGGTTTGACAAATTATTTTATTTAGATCAAGATAACTTATTTAATCATCAATTTTGGAATGAAATAATTACGATTAAAAACGAAATAAATAAATTTTTAGAAGAAGAAATAAAAAATAAAACTATTAATAATTCACTTGAAGCTTCTATTACTTTATACATTTTACCTGAATTATTCAATACGCTCAAAGTATTAGGAAAAGAGATAAAATTTATTTTTTTAACATCTGATATAAAAATAAAATTATATGATACAGCTCCTAAAAATATTAAAAAAAGCAAAAATATTCCTTATTTAAAAATTTCTTTAGAAAAAATTAAAGGGGAAAAATGTCCAAGATGTTGGCATTATTTTAATTTTTCTACACATGATATAAAAAATAGCAATATTTGTAATCGTTGTATTTTAAATACAATAGGAAAAGGTGAAAAACGCATATTCATATAATGAAAAATAAATATTTTAAAAAATCAAAAAACTGGATTTATATAATTATAATAATTTTTGTTCTTTTTCTAGACAGATTTAGTAAATATTGGATTATCAAAAATACTAAAATATATGAAATAAAAAAAATTTTTCCAATATTAAATATCTTTCATATACATAATTACGGTGCAGCATTTAGTTTTTTATCTGATCAAAAAGGATGGCAAATATGGTTTTTATTAATTATTAGCATTTTTACTATACTAGTAATAATAAGAATCATTATAAAATCAAGAAAAAAAGAAATAAAAAAAATAACTGCTTATTCTTTTATTCTTGGAGGTGCAATAGGAAATCTAATAGATCGAATGACTTATGGATGTGTGATAGATTTTATTGATGTACATATCGATGATTGGCATTTTGCTACATTTAATATAGCTGATTTTAGTATTTTCCTTGGAATTATAATACTTATACGAATAAATTATTAAATTTAAAAAATTAAATAGTTCATATAATATTCAATCAATATTAACATACATATTCTGGAGATAACCAAGTGAATATTATATTAACTAACCCACGAGGTTTTTGCGCAGGCGTTAAAAGAGCAATTTTAATAGTTAAAAATGCATTAAAAATTTATAAAAAAACAATTTATATTAAACATGAGCTAGTACATAACCAACATGTTATTAATGAATTTCGTCAACAAGGGGTTGTTTTTATTGAAGAAATTTCAGAAATTCCAGATTATTCAATAATTGTTTTTTCTGCACATGGTGTATCCAAAAAAGTTGTACAGGAATCTATAAAAAAAAAATTAATTATATTAAATGCCACTTGTCCATTAGTAGAAAAGGTACATATAGAAGTATCAAAATCCAGTAAAAAAGGAATAGAAACAATTCTTATTGGTCATAAAGGTCATCCTGAGGTAGAAGGTACAATAGGACAATATAATAATAAAAAGGGGAAAATATATCTTATTGAATCTATAGAAGACATAAATAATTTATCTGTCAAAAATGATCAAAAATTAAATTTTGTTACACAAACGACTTTATCTATTACAAATACAAAAAATATTATTACTACTTTAAAAAATAAATTTCCTAAAATTTCTGGTCCTAATAAAGAAGATATATGCTATGCCACAACTAATCGTCAAATGGCAGTGCGTAAATTATCTAAAATAGTTGATATAATACTTGTAATAGGATCAAAAAATTCTTCTAATTCTAATCGTCTTGTAGAACTAGGAAAAGAAACTGGTACAGTTACAAAACTTATTGACTCTTTTGTTGATATCAAAAAAAAATGGTTTAAAAATATCAATTATATTGGTATTACAGCTGGTGCCTCTGCACCAGAAATATTAGTCACAGAAGTAGTTCAATATTTACAAAAAATAGGTGCTAATAAACCAATAGAGATGATAGGTATTAGAGAAAAAAAGGTTTTTAAAATTCCTAAAAAAATATTAAAAATAAAAACAATATTAGATAATATGGATAAGAACAATGAATAAAAAAACTCGTATTGCAATTACTGGTCCTATGGGTCGTATGGGTCAAATGTTAATTAAAGAAATAAAAAAAAATGAATATGCATATTTAACAGCAGCATTAGTTCAAAAGAATAATCCACTAGTTGGAAAAGATATCGGTGAAATCCTTGGAATAGGCAAAATAAATGTTTCTATTAGCGATACATTAAATATAAAAAAAAATGATTTTGATGTTTTAATTGATTTTACTAAACCAAGTAGCACATTAGAGTATTTAGAATATTGTAATCAATACAAAAAAAATATTATTATTGGTACTACTGGATTTTCAAAAGAAGAAATTAATATTATTAAATCATACTCTCAAAAAATTGCTATAATTTTATCATCTAATTTTAGTATAGGAATTAACTTATTATTAAAATTAATTAAAAACACTACTAAAATTATAGGAGAAAATTCTGATATTGATATTATTGAATATCATCATCGTAATAAAATCGATGCTCCTTCAGGTACAGCTTTATCAATAGGAGAAAGTATATCAAAAATAATGAATTGGGATTTAAATAAAAGTTCTATATATCATAAAAAAGGAACAACTGGAATCAGAGAAAAAAATAAAATTGGATTTTCTATTGTACGTGCAGGTAATATTATTGGAAAACATACTGTTATGTTTTCTAGTTCTAGTGAAGAAATTAAAATTACTCATACTGCATTTAATAGAGAATCTTTTGCTAAAGGTGCTATACAATCAGCTTTATGGATTAATAAAAAAAATACGGGTCTATTTGATATACAAGATGTACTATTATTTTAATCATAAACAAGTATAAATTATCTTATTAAGATTATTTATTAAATTTAAATTCGATAATATATAATTATAATTAAATCTAAATATATAATTATAATTAAATCTATGAAATATTAATTTCAATATATTTTTTTTAAATAAATATAAATTTTTATCATGATAATAGACAAAAATATTAATTTTAGTTAAAATAAAACGCAATTAGTACAATAGTAATAAAAATTCACACATTAAAAAAGTGTCTTTTAAATGGAGGATGTTTTGAGCCAATTAGCAGTACTGGTTTTAGAAGATGGAACTAAATTTCATGGACGAGCTATTGGAGCTAAAGGAGTAACCGTAGGAGAAGTTGTTTTTAATACATCAATAACTGGTTACCAAGAAATAATTACTGATCCTTCTTATTCACATCAAATTGTGACATTAACACATCCCCATATTGGCAATGTTGGAACAAATTCTCATGATGAAGAATCATCTAAAATTTATTTAAAGGGTCTTATTATCCGTGATTTATCAATAATTTCAAGTAATTACCGCAATCAAAAAAATTTATCTTCTTATTTAAAAGAAAATAATATTGTTGCAATATCTGATATTGATACAAGAAAATTAACACGTATTTTACGTACAAAAGGTTCACAAAATGGATGTATTATAGAAGATAAAAAACAAAATTATACTATAGCGTATAAAAAAGCTAAAAAATTCTTCAGTTTACAAGGTTTAGATTTAGCAAAAGAAGTATCTACTAGATCTATTTATAATTGGAAACAAGGTAGTTTTACTTTTGATAAAAAAAATACTATTTCTATTAAAAAACAAAAATTTTTATTTCATGTTGTTGTATATGACTTTGGAGTTAAAAGAAATATACTGCGTATGCTTGTAGATAGAGGATGCTATTTAACTGTTGTTCCAGCTACAACTGATCCAAAAATAGCGTTAAATTTATACCCTGATGGAATCTTTTTATCTAATGGACCAGGAGATCCTAGACCATGTCATTATGCCATTCATGCTATTAAACATTTTTTAAAAACCAACATTCCTATTTTTGGAATATGCTTAGGACATCAGTTACTTGCCTTAGCAAGTGGAGCCAAAATTATAAAAATGAAATTTGGTCATCATGGAGCTAATCATCCTGTTAAAGATATTAAAAATAACCGAGTTATTATTACATCTCAAAATCATAGTTTTACTGTAGATACTAAAAATATGCCACAAAATATAGAAATCACACATAGTTCTCTTTTTGATGGCACATTACAAGGACTATCTTTAACTAATAAATTAGCTTTTAGTTTTCAAGGTCACCCGGAAGCAAGCCCTGGACCACATGACGCCTCATCTTTATTTGATCACTTCATTAAATTAATTATTCACCAAAAAAATAAAACTCAGTAATTAATTAGGGAAAAAAAATGCCTAAATCTACTGATATAAAATCAATTTTAATTCTTGGTGCAGGTCCAATAGTAATTGGACAAGCATGTGAATTCGACTATTCAGGCGCACAAGCTTGTAAAGCTTTAAAAGAAGAAGGATATAAAATAATTCTTGTAAATTCTAATCCTGCAACTATTATGACAGATCCTTGTATGGCTGATTCTACATATATTGAACCAATTCATTGGAAAATAGTAGAAAAAATTATTCAAAAAGAAAAACCAGATGCACTGCTTCCTACTATGGGAGGTCAAACAGCTTTAAACTGTGCTTTAAAATTAGATCAAAAAGGAGTTTTAAAGACACATGGTGTTAAAATAATAGGCGCAACAGTTAATGCAATAAAAAAAGCTGAAAATAGAAAATTATTTGAACATTCAATGAAAAAATTAAATTTAGAAACTGCAAAATGTGGTATTGCACATAATATTCAAGAAGCATTTTTAGTTCTAAATGATGTAGGTTTTCCCTGTATTATTCGTCCTTCTTTTACTATGGGCGGACATGGAGGAGGTATTGCTTATAACCATGAAGAATTTGAAAAAATATGCGAAAGAGGACTTAAATTATCTCCTAATACAGAACTTCTAATTGACGAATCACTTATTGGTTGGAAAGAGTATGAAATGGAAGTCGTACGAGATAGAAATGATAATTGTATCATCGTTTGTTCCATCGAAAATTTAGATCCTATGGGTATTCATACAGGTGATTCAATTACTGTAGCACCCGCACAAACTCTTACTGATAAAGAATATCAAGTTATGAGAAATGCATCTATGGCAATTTTACGAGAAATAGGTGTAGAAACAGGTGGTTCTAATGTGCAATTTGCAATTAATCCAAAAAATGGTCGAATGATTGTTATTGAAATGAATCCTAGAGTTTCTCGTTCTTCTGCTCTAGCATCAAAAGCTACAGGATTTCCTATTGCAAAAATTGCAGCTAAATTAGCTATTGGATATACACTAGACGAACTTACAAATGACATAACAGGAATGAATACTACTGCATCATTTGAACCATCAATAGATTATATAGTAACTAAAATTCCTAGATTTAATTTTGAAAAATTTCCGGGATGTGATGATAGACTAACTACACAAATGAAATCTGTTGGAGAAGTAATGGCAATTGGTCGTACTTTCCAAGAATCTATACAAAAAGCTATTCGTGGTTTAGAATTAGGTGTCAGTGGTTTTGATTCTAAAATATCTCATCTTGATCCAGAATATTTAATTAAAATTAGACGTGAATTAAAAGATGCTGGTTCTGAACGTATTTGGTATATAGGTGATGCATTTCGATCTGGTATGTCTGTAAATGATGTATTTAATTTAACATCAATTGATCCATGGTTTCTTGTTCAAATTGAAGAAATTATTCAATTAGAGAACAAAATTATAAAAAACGGATTTCTTGGATTAAAATATGATTTCTTTTATTTAATTAAAAGAAAAGGTTTTTCTGATCAACGCATTGCAATATTAACTCAGAAAAATGAAAGTCAAATAAGAGAACTACGTTATAAGCTAAATTTACATCCTGTTTATAAAAGAATTGATACATGTTCAGCTGAATTTTCAACTGAAACAGCATATATGTATTCAACATGGGAAGATGAATGCGAATCGTATCCAAATAAAAATAACAAAAAAATTATTATATTAGGTGGTGGCCCTAATAGAATAGGACAAGGTATAGAGTTTGATTATTGCTGCGTACATGCTGCTCAAGCTTTACGAGAAGACGGTTTTGAAGCAATTATGATTAACTGTAATCCAGAAACCGTATCTACTGATTATGATATTTCAGATAGACTATACTTTGAACCAATTACATTAGAAAACGTTTTAGAAATAGTTAGAATAGAAAAACCTAGAGGTATTATTATTCAATATGGAGGACAAACTCCATTAAAATTAGCACGTGAATTTGAAAAAGAAGGTGTTCCTATAATAGGTACAAGTCCGGATTCTATTGATAAAGCAGAAGATCGCGATCGTTTTCAAAAAATTGTTACTAAATTAAAATTACAACAGCCTTTAAATGCAACTGTCTTAACTTTAGATGAAGCTTATAAACAAGCTGAAATAATTGGCTATCCAATAATGGTACGACCATCTTATGTTTTAGGTGGTAGAGCAATGGAAATTGTTTATGAACAATACGGTTTAAAAAATTATTTTAAAACAGTATTGAAAGAAAATAATACTACTCCTATTTTATTAGATCAATATTTAAATTATGCAACAGAAGTAGATGTAGATGCTGTCTGTGATGGAAAAACAGTTTTAATTGGAGGCATCATGGAACATATCGAACAAGCTGGAGTTCATTCCGGTGATTCTGCATGCTCATTACCAGTTTATACTTTAACTAATAAAGTACAAAATGAAATTAGAAAACAAGTAACAAAATTAGCTTTTGAATTATCTGTAAAAGGGTTAATGAATGTACAATTTGCTATCAAAAGAAATATAATCTATATTATTGAAGTAAATCCAAGAGCAGCACGAACAGTTCCATTTATTTCAAAAGCAACAGGTCTTGCATTAGCAAAAATTTCTGCTCGAGTAATGTATGGAAAAACATTATTAGAACAAGGTTTTATTAAAGAAATAATTCCGCCATATTTCTCAGTAAAAGAAGCCGTTCTTCCATTTGACAAATTTCAAGGTGTTGATCCTATACTAGGTCCAGAAATGCGTTCTACAGGAGAAGTAATGGGAATGGGAAAAAATTTTTCAGAAGCTTTTTCTAAAGCTATGTTAGGTGCTCATACAAATATGAAAAAATCAGGTCGTATTCTTCTTTCAGTAAGAGATGATGATAAAAATAATATTGTAAATTTAGCTGTTAAGTTGAAAAAAATAGGATTTAAAATAGATGCAACTAAGGGCACGTCTATAGCTTTAAGAAAATCTGGAATTTCATCTAGACTAGTAAATAAAGTACATGAAGGACGTCCTCATATACAAGATCGTTTAAAAAATGGAGAATATTCTTATATTGTTAATACTACATCTTCTCATCAAGGGATAAAAGATTCAAAATTAATATGTCGTAGTGCTCTTCAATATAAAGTACACTATGATACAACAGTTAATGGAGCTTTTGCAACTGTTATGGCGTTAAATGAAAACCCAATAAAAAATATTAAGTCTCTACAAGAGATGCATAAAAAAATAAAATTATTTTACAAGAAAAAATAATTCACTTACACTATAATTTAGTAAATATTTATAAATATGTTGTGAAACATATTTATAATTAATATAAAGGTTATATTTTTTACATGAATATAAGTTTGATTGCAGCTATATCTAATAACTTAGTTATTGGAAACAAGAATAAAATTCCTTGGCATGTTCCAGAAGATTTAAAATGGTTTAAAAAACGAACTATCAATAAAAACATAATTATGGGCCGTTTAACTTGGGAATCTATTAAAAAACCTTTACCAATGCGTACAAATATAGTAATTAGTAGTAATGAAATTAAAGAAGAAGGTGTAATTTGGGTGAACTCAATATCTAATGCAATTATTTCTGCACAGTATAATAAAGAAATTATGGTTATTGGAGGAGCTAAAATATATAAAAAAATGTTATTTTATGCTAATAAATTATATTTGACTCACATAGATACTGATATTATTGGTGATTCTTATTTTCCTCAATATAAATTATATTCATCTTGGAAGGTATTATTTCAAAAAAAAAATATTAAAAATAAATTAAACCAATACAATTATACTTTTGAAATTTTGTCAAGATAAAATAAAAATTTTCTAACATAAATAGTTTATATAAACTATTTTAATAAAAAAGGCTGTGAAAACCACTTTTTGTCTTCCCATCTTAACATAATTAATTCTTCTCCCCAACAACAACCACCATCTAATGAGAAAAAAGGTTCAGGTATATAAGTGCCTTTTAAAGAAGACCAGTGTCCAAAAAAAATAGAATAAACTTTTGGAATCTTAGATGGCATTAAAAACCATGGTCGTAAAGGATATTTGACAAAATTAGGAGATTGTTTATGAAACATATTTAATCGACAATCAGGATAACAATATCTCATTCTTGTAAAAGAATTTATAGCATATCGTAATCTATCTAATTGATTCAATTTTAATTCCCAAAAATTTATATTATTATCATACATCTCTTTTAGAAATAAAGAATAATTTTCATGAGATAAAAAATCCTCAATTTCTAATGCACAAATTTTCGCTGTATCAATATCCCATTGTGGACTAATTCCAGCATGTGACATAATAATTTTACGTTTTTCATCAACTTTTAAAAGAGATTGACAACGAAGCCAATTTATCAATTCAAATCTATCTGATGAAGAAAGAAATTCATTAAAATAATTTTCTTTTTTATTTTCTTTTATACCAGAATATACTGCAATTAAATTTATATCATGATTGCCTAGTACTATTTTTACTCTATTTTTTAATGAATAAAGATATCTTACAACATTAAGAGAATCAGGACCTCTAGATACTAAATCACCTGCAATCCATAAATAATCTTTTTTATCATCAAAATCTGATTTTTCTAAAAGCATTCTAAATTCTTTATAACAACCGTGTATATCACTTAAAAAATAAGTACTCATGTATTATATTGCCTTTTTAATAAATATAAAAAAATTAATTTAGTTTGTTTTTAAAGTAGTATTTAATTTTTTATATAAATAATTAGATAATTGACAATACTGAAAAATAGAAATATTTTCAGCTCGTAAATTTGGATTAATTTCTAATTGAAGCAATTCTTTTTTAGAAAAAAAATTTTTTAAACTATGACGCAAAATTTTTCTTCTGTTCTGAAAAGCATTTTTCGTAATATAACTTAAAATATTTATATCATGAACAAAATAAGGAGAATTGGTATGAGGAGTTAAATTAATAAAAACAGAATGAACTTTCGGAATAGGTCTAAAGTCTTCAGGTATAACATTTAATAATATTTTAATATTACAATAATATTGAGATATAATGCTTAAACGACCATAAGATTTATTTCCAGGAATCGAAATTAGTCTCTCAGCAACTTCTTTTTGCAACATAAAATTCATATCTTGAATAACTTGAATTTGTTTAAATAATAAAATAATTAAAGATGTAGAGATATTATATGGTAAGTTTCCAAAAATACGAATTAATTGATTTTTTTTATGAAATAAATCTATAAAATTAAAACGTAGAGCATCTTGGCAAAAGACTATTAATTTTGAATAAAATGAACGTTTTTTTAATAAAAGTAATAAATTAGGATCTACTTCAATAACAATTAATTTTTCTAAAAATTGACACATTGATTTCGTTAATGCACCTAATCCTGGTCCAATTTCTACTAATATTTGTTTTATATTCGGGTTAATTATTTTAACAATATCTTGAATAGTATTTTTATTGACAAGAAAATTTTGTCCATATCTTTTTAGGGGAATATGTCTTTGAGAATGTTTTATAATCATAAATTTATAATTAATTATTTAATGTTTAAATTTTATCGAAGAAAATATATTTATGATCTTATAATTTTTATATAAGCAGTATTTTTAAGTTCTTCTATCCAATTATTCTTTTCTAGCATTATTCTTTTATTGAATAAAATATTATAAGCTTGTTTTTTTTTCAAGTTATAAAAATAATCTACTTGACGTTTATCTAATACTTTAAAAATATGCCATCCAAAATTAGATTTAATAGGCTTACTTATTTGGTTATTTTTTAAATAAAAAAAATTTTTATCAAAATTGAAATTAAATAACTCTTTTGAAATCCATCCTAAATTACCTTTTTTATTAGATGAATAGGAATCATGAGATAAATTTTTAACTGCATCATCAAAACTATAAATTCCTTTTTTGATATTTTTATATATTTTAAAAATATTCTTTTTCGATTCTTGATCTGTTAAAATAATCGTAGGCTTTATTAAACAGTGCTGCATGTAAAATTCGGTTTTAATATTTTCTTTATTGTTATAAATATCATTAACTCTTAAAATATAAAACCCCTTATCTCCTAATAAAGGCCCTAAAATCTGTCCTTTTTTAAAAATATTTAAAGTTTCAGAAAAATTTTTTTTTATATCTGAATAATGCATCCAAAACATTTTTTTTATTAAAAAAATAGATTTATCTTTTTTACAATCTATAAGTAGTTTTTCAAAATCATAACCTTTTTCAAGTTTATTTACGATATCTTCTGCTATTTTTTTTCTATTTCTCATAGTATCATTAGAATCTTTTTTTAAAGAAGGCAATAAAATGTAGCTTAAATTTATCTTTTGAAATTTTTTTTTATTTTTTACAAGTTTGTTAAAAATAAAATTAACTTCTTGTTCTGGAACATGAATACGTTTATGAAGTTCATAATCTTGCATTATCTTAATTTTTAATAATTTTTCAATATTCTTTATATAATTATTATTAAGATTATGAAGTAAAATATAATTTTTTAACTTATCAAAACTAATATTTTTTTTACGAGCAATATTTTTAATTACAACATCAATCTGTTCTGGAGTAACTCTAATATTCATTCTATTTGCTTCTTGTAATATTAAAGAATCTACAATTAATTTTTGAATTGCTTTTTCTTTTAAAAAATTACTTCTTAAAGGAGTTCGAAAATTTTTACCTTCTTTTTTTAGAAAAAAAAGAAGATTATTTACATCGCTACTTAATATAATTTGATCATTAACAATAGCTGTAATATTATCTACGTTAATATCTTTAGCAAAAACATAGAAAATACCAGTAAAAATATAAAAAATTACTAAAATACATACTTTCATTACAATTCTTCTTTTTATGAGTAAGTTTTTTTGTACTAAAATATTTTTTTATTATTTATATAATAAGAAATATTTTTTTATTATTTTAATTTCAAAATGTTTAAAAAAATTTACAATATTTTCTTGAGGTTATTTTAAAAAAAATATAAAGTATAAAATATTTTATAAACAATTTAGTTTTAATATAAAAAAATTTAAATAATGAGAATTTATGGAATCTTGGTTAACATCTTTTATAACACAATCTGTCACATACGCTCTCTTAGTAGTTGGTATTATTTCTTTTTTAGAATCTCTTGCTTTAGTAGGCTTATTACTTCCTGGTATTATTTTAATGACTACATTAGGCACATTCATAGGTGATGGAAGATTATTATTTTATCCTGCTTGGATATCTGGAACAATCGGATGTTTATTAGGCGATTGGATTTCATATTATATCGGCTTGTATTTTAAAAATTGGCTTTATAATTTTAATTTTTTAAAAAAAAATCAAAAATTACTCGATAAAACTAAATCTGTATTGCATAAACATAGCATGATTACTATTATAATTGGACGTTTTATAGGACCAATCAGACCTTTAATACCAATGGTTTCTGGGATGTTAAAACTACCATTAAAAAAATTTATTTTTCCTAGTATTATTGGATGTATATTATGGCCTCCAGTATATTTCTTTCCTGGTATAGTTGCAGGAATCGCTATTAAAATACCTCAAAATTCTCAAAATAGTTATTTCAAGTGGTTTTTATTAATTATTTCAATTTTAATATGGCTAGGTATTTGGTTAACATCAAAATGGTGGAAAATGAGAAAAAATCATAAAAATAATAACACTGATTTTTTTTTCAATAAGAAAAAAATTGGATGGTTAGCAATTTTAACTATGTTATCTGGCTTTTCAAGCTTAATTGCTATACAATTTCATCCTACAATGTTTATTTTTAGAAAAATTTTTTCTGCGATATTATTAGGAATATATTAAAATAATAAGTTATAAAAATTATAATTTTAAAAAACAAATAAAACTAATAATATTAGTCCTTGTTTCATGTATTTAAGAAACATATAAAAAATCAATATGTAATAATTTTGATTTAAAGGAATGTCGTTGAATAGCCTGTACTTTAACTTTATATTTTATATCTTTAATAAGCAAGAAAAAATTTTCTGTATAAAATTCTACTTTTTTTTGCAAATTAAAAACAGAATTATGGTCTAATATAAGTAAAATTTCAGTTTTATCAACTCCATACAAAATTCCCGGAAATTTGTTGTTAATACGTAATCTTCTACTAAAGCTTTTACCTTTTTCTTTTCTTGTTTCTACTTGAAGCGTCAACATATTTAAACCTCTTATTAGTATAATAATTTTATTAATTAAATTTTTTTTGTGATCTTAACCAAAAAATTTCTTCTTCCCATATCGCAGAATTAACTGTTTCTAAAATCATTGGAATGTTATAAAATTTTTTGTTTCTTATAATCCATCGAAAAGCTAATTTTCCTATTTCACCTAATCCTAAACTTTCGTGACGATCAATACGACTATTAAGTTTTCTTTTAGAATCATTTAAGTGAATCCCTTTTAAATATTTCAATCCTATTAAGTTATTAAATGTTTCAAATGCATTTTCACAATCTTGCTCAGTACGTAAATCATACCCTGATGCAAATAAATGACATGTGTCAATACATACTCCAACTCTAGATTTATCATCAACATTTTTAATAATTTCAGACAAATGTTCAAAACAATATCCTACATTAGTTCCTTGTCCTGCTGTATTCTCTATAACTGCAATTACATTTTTAGTTTTTTCTAAAGCTATATTAATAGAATCAGAAATTCGTAATAAGCAAGAATTTTCACTAATTCTATTTAAATGACTACCTGGATGAAAATTTAAAAATATTAAACCGAGTTGGCTACAACGCATCATTTCATTAATAAAAGAAGCTCTAGATTTTTTTAATAAATCATCGATAGGATGACCTAAATTAATTAAATAACTACTATGAGGTAAAATTTGTTGAGGTGTGAATGTATATTTAATACACAACTCTTTAAAATCATCTATTTCTTTTTGAAGTAATGGACGAGAAAACCATTGGCGTTGATTTCTAGTAAAAAAAGAAAAAGCTGTTGCTTTGATTTGAACAGCACGTAAAACTGTTTTTTCTAAACCACCAGCAGAACTAAAATGTGCACCAATATAGTTCATTTTTTATCTATTTCCTGTAAAAATAATTTTTATTTAATATGTTTAAATATATTTTAAAAAAATAAAAATAATAATATAATGGAAATATATTATTCATAAAATTTATTTTTATTTTTAATATAAATATAATTTTTTTATATTAAAAACAATATAATACTGAGAAAGCATCTTTTAATCAATAAAAATAAATCGAATATATTTAATTCATTATTTCATAATTTTAAATAAAAAGATTATTAGAAAAATTTTTATCACATTTAAATCAGTTGTATAATGAAAATTAACGATACTACTATACTTATCACAAAGCTACCATTTTAAATAAAAAATGTTTAATAATTAAAATATTTTTATTTCTAATAAAAATTATAATTTAATTGATTAATATATTAATGTATATTATCACTATTAAATTTTTTCAATATAAAATTATATTTCTAATTACAATTATTCTATTAGAATAAATTAAATAAAATTATTTAAAAATATAATTTTAATAAATTTTTTAAGAAAATTATAATATGTTTAGCAATCAATAATTATTTTTTTCTTTATATGATTATGTTCTTTTAAAAAAGAATTATTATAAAAATATATAATATATCTTTATTATCTTTTCTGGATGTGCAATGAAAAATTACCATAATAATTTTTATAATTTAATTACAATTTTGCAAAAATATTGGTTGCAACAAGGATGCACTGTTTTTCAACCATTAGATCTACCAATAGGAGCCGGAACATTTCATAATATCACTTTTTTAGGTACTATTGGACCAGAACCAATTAATGCTGCATATGTACAATCTTGTCGTCGTCCTACTGATGGAAGATATGGAGAAAATCCTAATCGTTTGCAACATTACTATCAATTTCAAGTTATTATAAAACCTCCTCGAGATGATATTCAAAATCTCTATTTAAATTCATTAAATTTATTAAATATAGATGAAAAAACAAATGATATACGTTTTGTAGAAGATAACTGGGAAAATCCTACACTAGGTGCTTGGGGCATTGGTTGGGAAATTTGGTTGAATGGAATGGAAATTACTCAATTTACTTATTTTCAACAAGTAGGTGGATTAGAATGTAATCCTGTAACTGTAGAAATAACGTATGGTTTGGAAAGAATTGCTATGCATATGCAAAATAAATCAAATTTATATGATCTTGTTTGGAATATACATAATAATAAAAAAATAACTTATGGTAATATTTTTCAACAAAATGAAATAGAACAGTCACAATATAATTTCTACTATTCTGATATTAACTTTTTATTTAGTTGCTTTATGCAATATGAACTAGAAGCAACAAAACTAATAAATTTAAAAAAACCATTATTATTAGTATCATATGAAAAAATATTACAAGCCAATCATATATTTAATTTATTAGATGCAAGAAAGGCTATATCTTCCACCGAACGTCAAAGTTATATTTTACGCATTCGAAAATTAACTGCTCAAATAGCAAAAAAATATTTAAATTTAAGAGAAAAATTAGGATTTCCATTATGTTATAAAAAAAGAGAAAAAAATGATAAAAAAAACATTATTAATTGAAATAGGAACTGAAGAACTACCAGCTAGATTGCTTTTTAAAATATCTTTATATTTTTATGAAAATTTTATTAAGGAGTTGAATTATTATAATATTAAATATAAAAAAATCCAATATTTTTCTACTCCAAGAAGATTAGCATTAAAAATAATAGATATTGATATAACAGATAAATTTATAGAAATAACAAAAAGAGGTCCATCAATAATCAATTCTTATGACAAAAATAGATGTTTAACACAATCAGCTATGCGTTGGTTAAACCATTGTGGAATTAATATTAATCAAACTACTCGTTTAAAAAATAAAAAAGGTGAATGGTTGTTATATCAAACAAGAAAAAAACAAGAAAAAATTGAACTACTAATTCCTAAAATGACTGAATCAGCGCTGAAAAATATTTCAATAAAAAAATGTATGCGTTGGGAAGAAAATAATCAAAAATTTTTTCGTCCTATTCGTAATATAGTAATTCTATTAGACAATCAAATTATTGAAGGGAAAATATTTAATATTGCTTCTAATAATCTTCTTCAAAATCATCTTTCTTTAAAAGAAAATCAAATAGAAATTCAAGATGCTAGAGATTATCCAAAAGTTCTTTTTCAAAAACAAAATATTATTGCGGATCATATAATTCGTAAAAAAACAATCATAAAAAACATTAAAGAAATTGCACAAAAAATTAACGGTTTTATAAAAAATAATGATCTATTGATTGAAGAAGTAACCTCTTTGGTAGAATCACCTACAGCACTTTTAGCTAATTTTGAAAAAAAATTTCTTAAAATACCTCAAAAAATACTAGTGCACACTATAGAAAAACAACAAAAATGTTTCCCAATATATAATTTTAAAAAAGAACTTCTTCCATACTTTATCTTTGTCTCTAATATTAATTCAAAAGAACCACAAAAAATTATCATTGGAAATCAAAAAGTAATGCATGCACGACTTTCTGATGCTGAATTTTTTTTAAAAAATGACAGGATGATAAAATTAGAAAATCATCTTTTATCTTTGAAAAAAGTATTATTTAAAAATAAACTTGGTTCATTATATGAAAAAACCTTGCGTCTTACACTACTTATACAATGGATTGCTAAATACAATTGCAGTAATATACAAGATTCAATCAGAGCTGCACTTCTCTCTAAATGTGATCTTGTAACTCATGTAGTATCCGAATTTCCAGAACTAAAAGGAACGATAGGTATGTACTATTCGTTAGAAGATAAAGAAAAAAAAGATGTTGCTATTGCTCTTAAAGAACAATATCTACCAATTTTTTCAGGAGATAAAATACCATATACTTCTATAGGTTGCGCACTATCCATTGCTGATAAAATGGATACTTTATCAGGGATGTTTTATGTTGGAAACATCCCAAGTTCAGATAAAGATCCATTTGCATTAAGACGATTAGCTATAGGAATAATACGTATTATTATAGAAAAGAAAATACCATTAGATTTAAAAGATTTAATCAATAAAAGTCTTCATCTATACGATGAAAAAAATGTTAATAATTTGATTTTATTCAATAAAATTCTTGAATTTATAATAAAAAGACTATTTCATTGGTATGAAGAAACAGGATATAATATAAAAATTATCAAATCAGTATTATCATATAAATCAACACAACTAATAGACGTTCATGAAAAAATAAAAGCTATATCTTTTTTTCAAAAACTAGAAAGTTCAAAATCAATAATATTATCTATTAAAAGAATATCTAATATTTTAGAAAACGAAAATAAAAAAATTACTGGACTCATTAATATAAAACTAATGACTGAAGTAGAAGAAATTATATTATTTAATCAAATAAAAAACTTTAATGTTAATACAAGAAATTTATTTTTAGAAAAAAAATATAAAGATATTTTAATCGAAATCAAAAATCTTGAAAAACCTATATCTAATTTTTTTGAAAAAGTTAGAATACACGATTCTAATTCTCAAATACGTTTAAATCGACTAATTTTATTAAATACTTTAAAAGAAATTTTTTTTTCAATAGTAGATTTTTCTTATTTATATTAAATATATAAAAAAAAATTATAAAGATTTTAAAGTACCCTTAGGTAATGATGATGCTATAAAATCTTGTTTTATAAATACTTCAGTTGTATCATTTAATTGAAGTAAAATATATCCATTTTTTGTAATTTTTTTTATTCGTCCTAATAAACCACTGGTTGTAATGACTTCATCTCCTTGAACAAGAGAATTCATAAGATTTTTGTGTTCTTTATCTTTCTTTTGTTGGGGACGAAAAAGCATAAAATAAAAAACTAATAAAAAGATTATAACCATAAATATTAAAGAATATGAATTTCCACTTTCTGATATTTTATTTACTGTAGCATTGGCGTTTTGAATAAAAAAACTCATATGTTTTCCCTTAAAATGATTTTTTTGAAAATTAATTTTATTTTTATTCATAAAAATTTAATAAAATTGATTAAATTTTTTATTTTTTTTATGAATGTCTTATATTCGACATTAATTTCTGATAATAATATAAATTATATATTATATTTAAAATGAGCTCTTAGTATTTTATTACAAGAATATAAATGATGTAAATAAAGAACGAGTATAATATTGATAAGTATAACAGGTCCAAGTACTATCTAAACAAGATAAATTTTCTTTATATTTTTTATGACTAATTTTAATTATATCCTTTATAAAACATAGATATCTATTTCTAGAATTTTAATTAAGTATAAATAATCAAAAAAATCTATATCTCGATTAATTCTTTTTATCAAATCTTCTAGATTACCTAATCCTATTGAATATCGAGATTTATTTTCTGGTATTTAAAAATAAATATGATCTAATAATCTATACATTTCTTTTTTTGTTTCTCTAATAGCTAAACTAATTAATGTATATCTATCAAAATTTATTTTTATTGTTTATTTTAGAGACATATCATATAAATATGAATATATTACTTTATAAGTAATACCAAATAATAAATTTTTATTTTTATATTAATCAAAATACAAAACAATTATTTTACTTAATTTAATTATCTTTTTATTGCATTTTTTATTTTTTCTTAACCTTGATTATATGCAATAGATTCGTAAAAAATTATAAAAATATTTAAATCTAAATCTAATTGATTTTTCATAGAAATTTAAATAATTAAAAATATTTTTTTCTATTGATATTATTTTGGAAAAGAACTCCTTCATTATTAAATTTATAAAATTGTGAAAGATTAAAAATTTGAAATCCTTAGATTCAGTAAGAATAGGTCCTGACTAATTCATAAAATTATGTAAAACTTTTATCTAATTTTATTATCTCATGTCTAAATCTAAAATATAAACGAAATGAATTTGCTAAAATAATTTTACTCCTATTTTTTTTAATCTCTTCTGTACTAATACTTCTTACAGTATCATAAATATTTACTGTAATAAAAATAAGTTTTTTCTATTATTGTTCTATTAAAATTAAATTCACTATTCTAAAATTTCTATCTTGATATAAAACTTGAAAATTTATTTTTTCTATAATCCTTATAATATATTTTTTAAAAAATTTTTATTTGAATATATAACATAATAAAAATTTTATATAGACCTAATTTATTATGAGTTATATATAACTTCATTATAAGTAAAAATAATCATAATTGTTTATTATTACTTAACAATAAGGATTCATTTTATTTTTATATCCTAAAAAAAAGAAACTAACATAATAAATTTTAATTCATAAAAATCAAAATTAATAATCAATGAATTAACAATATTATCCTTATAACCAGGATATATAAAAATATTCGTATCGCTAATAAAATTTTTAGTTTTTCTCTATACAAGTAAACACTAAAAATTTTATAAAGTACAAAGTATAATAGTGCCTACTAAAATAACACGACCACACTTTTTTACAAAATTTAATATTTTGAATTATTAAAGAAAAAACTTTAACTCATTCAGAATGCATAATATTCTTTCAGTTTTAACTATTTTAATTAGTTAAAATGCACTAAAACCTATATGAAGAATTATACAATCTATATCTATACCTTTATTATATAATTTTCCAATAAAGGTAAATCAAAATCTAATTCAGTAGTAGGTACAGTAACAGAACCTATTTTTTTATATACAGTTTGATATAAAAATCTAATTTTCTTTATAATTTTTTAATATAAGGCGGCAAAGGTATTGCTCCAATGCCATTAATAAAGTTAATCTCTGAATAGATTTTACTATAAAAAAATTTTTAAAAAGAGTTTTTATAGTTAATAAATAAACTTTTCATTTATTTTTTATATCCAAGTAGAATATTAATTCTAACATTAATTTTTTAGGATTTTTAATCCTGGCTAATATCTTATTAACATCTAATATCTTCTCGACTATAAATTTAACTTTTCTAGCGTTATCTTTATATCTAAAAAAAACGAGTAGAAATAACTTTAGTATTATTTAAAACAATTAAATCACCAGGGTTGATTGCATGAATAATATTAAAAAACGCTTATGAGATAAAATTCTATTATCTCAAGAAAAACAATCATTAAACGACATGTATGACTAACAAAATGAAAATTAAAAGATATAAGTCATTTTATTAAATCAAAATAAAAATCAGAAATTTTTATATATTACTTCTTTTAAAAAATAAAAAATTATTCTAATAATATTAAATATCATTATTTTTTTTTTATTAAATAATTATCAATTTTATTTTTAAGTTTTTGACTAGCTTTAAAAGTAACTACTCGTCTAGCTGTTATAAGAAAAATTTCTCCTGTTCTAGGATTTCTACCGGGACGAGCTTTTTTATTCTTGATTTGAAAATTTCCAAATCCAGATAATTTAACATCTTCTCCTTTTTCCAAAGATTTTTTAACTTCTTCAAAAAAAAATTCTACAAATTTTTTTGAATCTTTTTTAGTTAACTGTAATTTCTCAAATAAATTTTCTGAAATTTCCGCTTTTGTAAGCACCATAGGTTTATTTCCTTAAAACAGCTTGAAATTTTTCTTCTAATACTCCTATGCAATCATTAATCATTAAATTAATTTCATCATCTTTTAAAGTTCTTTGTTCATTTTGAAAAATAAAACTAATACCTAAACTTTTTTTCTTATTATGAAATTCTTTACAAAAGTAGATATCAAATAGATTAATTTCTACTTTTTGATTAATAAAAAATTGTTTACATTTCTTAATCACATTATTAACTACAATATCTTCTGATATTAATATTGCAATATCACGTCGAATAGTAGGAAATTTTGAAATCTCTCTAATTTTAAATGGTTCAATGTCTAAAAAATTATTTAATGATATTTCAAATAAAAATGTAGCACTATTTACATTTAATTTTTTTTCTAATCTTGGATCAATTGCACCAATACTACCAATTAAATGATTTTTAAAATATATAGAAGCACTTTGTTTTGGATGTAATCCAGATATTATTTCATGTCGAAACTCTATATGATTTAATTTACATAATAATTCTAATATAGATTCTAAATCACCTTTTAAATCATAAAAATCCATTTTTCTGATTTTATGATACCAATTTTCTTTAATATAATTACCACTGATTGCTGCTGCTAAAAAAATTTCTTGTTTAACACCAAGTTTTTCTGTTTTATCTACTGAAAAACAAAGTCCACTTTCAAAAATACGGATACTTTGCTGCTGACGATTTTTATTATAAGAAATATTTTTAAGTAAACCAGGCCACAAAGATAAACGCATACATGACATATCTTGAGAAATAGGATTGGATAGTAATAAAGTTTTTTTATTCGGAAAAATTAAACTTTGTATTTTAGGATCAACAAAACCATAATTTATAACTTCATAATAACCTTGATTAATTAATATGATGGCAGATTTTTTTAATAAAGAATCTATTAATGTATTTTCTTTCCTATAATTTAAAAATTCTTTTAATGGAGTTAAGCTAATATTATTGTATCCATATATTCGTAGTATATCACTAATTACATCTTCCTCGATTAGTATATCAAATCGCCAACTAGGAGGAATAACATCCCAGAAATTTTTTTGAAAATTCAACTGATAATCAAGACTATACAAAATGTTTGAAATAGTGATTATATCAATAAAAAAACCTATTATTTTATTTAATTTTTGATGATACAATCTTATCGTATTTTTTTTATATATATCTAAATTATTTTTTTCACCAATAATTGGACCAGACATACCTCCACATATTTTGATAATTAAATCAGTTGCATATTCAATAGCATAATTTTGAAGAGATGGATCAATACCATAATTATAATATTCTAATACTTTATTAAAATTCATTTTTTTAATAATATAAGAAATAGATTTTCTATCAATTAAAAATGAACTTAAAAAAATATTTTTAGTATTTTTATTTACATCAACAATATTAGAATTAATGTTTCCAGGAAGAGATAATATTTTATTAGTATCAGAAAAAACTAATATATTTTCATTTAAACTTATCTTTATATTATTATTTAAAAATATATTCTCTTTATCTTTTGCCATACGAACTATAATAGAACCATTAATATTATCTGAATTTAATGCATTTAATGGTTGTCCAACTTCAATTAATACATAATTAATAATATTTGTTATAATATTTTCTGATAAAACATCAGAAAAAAACAATTTTTTTTTCATCCAAAAAGGAGTTTCAACATTTATATTAATATCTTTTATAATTCTTCCTAAAAAATTTATACATTTTTTTTTAGCATGAACATTAATATCAATTTTTTCTTGAATAACTACAGGAGCTGATTTATATATTAAAGGTGAAATTTTTAAATTATTTATAGCTGCTATATTCCGAGATAAACCTAAAAGACTTAAACCATCTGGACGATTTGACGTGACAGAAACTTTAATAATATTATCATTTAATGATAAATAATCATTAACATTAGTACCTATCAATGTTTCTTGAGGAAATTCAATAATTTTATTATCATTAACAAAAATACCTAATTCAAAAAAAGAACATAACATCCCTTCAGATAATTCTCCTTTTAAAACTCTTTGATTAATTTTAATATTTTTTGGTAAAGTAGCACCAATAGTAGCTACTGCAACTTTCATACCATTAAAACAATTAGATGCTCCACAGACAATGTTTAATAATTTTTTTTTGCCTATATCTACTTTTAATATTTTTAAATTTTGAGATTGAGAATGAAAAAAACATTGAATAATTTGACCAACTACAACACCATTAAATTTAGATTCAAAATTCTCGATATCTTCTACTTCAATACCAGCACTAGAAATTTGTTCATGTAAAGTATTACTATTAACTTTTGGATCTATCCATTCGCGTAACCATTTTTCACTAAATTTCATTTTATCTCGCTAATTATATTTAAATTGATTTAAAAATCTCATATCGTTTTCAAAAAAATATCGAATATCAGATATTCCATAGCGTAACATTATAATTCTTTCAATACCTATTCCAAAAGCACAAGCAGAATATCTTTTTGAATCAATATTAACATTTTTTAAAACCTCAGGATGTACCATTCCACATCCTAATATTTCTAAAGGTTTTCCATTATTATTAATAATATCTACTTCTGCAGAAAGAACAGTAAAAGGAAAATATGATGGACGAAATTTAATAGAAACCTTTTTTCCAAAAAAATGATATAAAAATTTATATATAATCCATTTTAAATTAGAAAAATTAATATTCTCATCAACTATTAAACCTTCAATTTGATGAAACATAGGTGTATGTGTAGTATCGTAATCATTTCGATACACTTTACCAGGAAAAATAAATCTAATTGGAGGTTTTTCTTTTTTCATAATACGAATTTGCATACTTGAAGTTTGAGTTCTTAATAATCGATTATCATTGAACCAGAAAGTATCATGACTATCTCGAGCAGGATGATTTTTAGAAATGTTTAAAGCATCAAAGTTATGATATTCATCTTCTATTTCAAGACCATTTACTGATTGAAAACCTAACATTAAAAAAAAATTTTTTATGTAATTAATAGTATGTGTTATAGGATGTAAACTACCATATTCAGTACGACGTCCAGGTAAAGAAACATCAATAGTTTCTTCTTTAATACGTTTTTCTAAAATAAGTTCAGTTAATTTTTGTTTTTTTTGATGAATTAGGCTAATGATCTCTTGTTTTTTTTTATTTATAATAATGCTGTATTTCTTTTTTTCTTCAAAAGAAAAATTTTTTAAGTTTTTTATATAAGAAGTGAAAATGCCTTTTTTACCTAAGTATTTAATACGAATTTCATCTAATTCTTCTATTTTTTTTGAATTTTTTAGATCTGTTTTAATATTTTCAAACAATTGATTTAAATTTAACATTTTATGTGCTTTTTTTATTTTATTAATATTTTAAAAGTATTTATTCAACATAATAAAAAGCTCCCATAAAGGAAGCTTATTTTTATTTTGGCTAATAAGCCAAAAATTGAAATATAACAAAAAATTTCTATTAAATATTTTTAATATTTAAATATCGAGGGGAGATGAATTTCCCCCTCTTATATGTTAAAATTTAATATTTACAGTAAAGCTTCTTTTGCTTTTTTTACTAATGCATTAAATGAAAATACATCAGATACAGCAATATCAGATAATATTTTTCGATCAATATTAATCGACGCTTTTTTTAAACCAAAAATAAAATTACTATAAGATATTTTACTTTGACGAACAGCAGCATTAATACGCGAAATCCACAATTGACGAAATTGTCGTTTTCGTTGTCTTCTATCACGATAAGCATATTGACCAGCTTTAATTACTGCTTGACAAGCAACTCTATAAATACGTGAACGAGCCCCATAGTAACCTTTTGCTTGCTTTAAGATTTTTTTATGACGAGCGTGGGCAATTACTCCACGTTTTACACGAGCCATTGATGCTCTCCTATTCGTAAAATCTTAACAAAAATCAGTTAATTTACGCATATGGTAAAAAAGATTTAACTTTATCTATATCTCCTTTAGATACTAGAATCTTAGGACGAAGATGACGTTTCTTAGTTGTTGTTTTTTTTGTTAAAATATGACGTAAATTTGCTTGTTTACGTTTAAATTTACCAGATGCAGTTTTTTTAAAACGTTTAGCTGCACTTTTTAAAGTTTTAATTTTTGGCATAAACTGTTTCATTTAAATTATAAAAAAAATATAAAAAATTGCTTAAATAATTTATATATCAATTCTAAAAAATATAATTAAAAATTACTATTTCTTTTTTGGTGCTAAAATCATTATCATTTGTCGACCTTCAATTTTAGATGGAAAAGATTCTACAGTTGCTAACTCAAATAAATCATTTTTCACTCTATTTAACACATCAACACCAATTTTTTGATGTGCCATTTCTCGACCTCTAAATCTTAAAGTAATTTTAGCTTTATCACCATCTTCCAAAAAACGTATTAAATTACGTAATTTAACTTGATAATCGCTTTCATCAGTTCCTGGCCGAAATTTTATTTCTTTTATCTGAATTACTTTTTGTTTTTTTTTCTGTTCCTTGGAAGATTTACTTTTTTCATAAAGAAACTTTCCATAATCCATAATACGACAAACAGGAGGTTCGGCATTTGGACTAATTTCAACTAAATCTAATCCTAATTCCTCAGATTTTTCTAAAGCTTCACGTAAATTAACTATACCAATTTGGTCGCCTTCAATTCCTGTAAGACGAACTTTAATAGCACGTATCTCATTATTAATTCGATTAGGACGTGTTAATTGAATTCTTTTTCCACCTTTAATACTTCATTCCTCCATTTGATAAAAGTTACGAGTAATAATTTCTTCTTGTAACTTTTGAATAAAAAAATCAATATCAACCATTCCAAAATTATGACCATTTCTATTTCGAACGGATATTTTTTTAGAACTAATTTCTTTCTCACCACAAATTAATATATAGGGAATTCGACGCAGTGTATGTTCTCGAATTTTAAAACCTATTTTTTCATTTCTTAAATCAGATTCTACACGGATATTCATATCAGAAAATTTTTTAAATAATTTTTTAACATAATCTGAACTAATATCATTAATGCTAATTATTACTACTTGTATAGGAGACAACCATGTTGGTAAACTACCTGAACACTCTTCAATTAATATACCAATAAATCGTTCTATAGAACCTAATATAGCACGATGAATAATTACAGGTACTTTGCGTTCATTATGTTCATCAACATAAAACGAATTTAAACGTAATGGCAAATAAAAATCAAGTTGAATTGTTCCACATTGCCAATTGCGATCTAAAGAATCTTGCAAAATAAATTCAATTTTAGGTCCATAGAAAGCACCTTCTCCTGATTGATATTCAAATGATAAATGATTTTCTAACAACATATCAGATAAATCTTTTTCTGATTCATTCCACAAAGAATCAGTACCAATACGTTTTTCTGGACGAGTAGACAATTTAACTAATATTTTTTTAAAATTAAATGTACTATACAAATCATATATCATTTTAATACAATCATTAATTTCAGAACGTACTTGTTCTTTAGTACAAAATATATGGGCGTCATCTTGAGTAAAATTACGTACTCGCATTAAACCATGTAGAGAACCTGAAGGTTCATTACGATGACAACTACCAAATTCTGCCATACGAATAGGTAAATCGCGATAAGATGTTAATTTGCTATTAAAAATTTGTACATGTCCAGGACAATTCATTGGTTTAATACAATATTCTCGATGTTCTGATAATGTAGTAAAAATAGCATGCTTATAATTATCCCAGTGTCCACTTTTCTGCCATATTATTTTATCTAACAATAATGGTGTTTTAACTTCTTTATATTGATATTCTTTTAGTTTTAAACGTACAAAATTTTGTAATTCATTAAAAATAATCCAGCCTTGATTATGCCAGAAAATCATACCTGGAGATTCTTCTTGCATATGATACAATTCAAGAAATTTCCCAATTTTTCTATGATCTCTTTTTTCTAGTTCATTTAAATAGTTGAGATGTTTATCTAATTCTTTTTTATTAGACCAAGCAGTACCGTAAATACGTTGTAACATTTTATTTTTTTTGTTATTCTCCCAGTAAACACCTCCAATTTTCTGTAATTTAAAATATTTACAAAATTTTATATTAAAAACTTGCATTCCTATATCAATATCCACATAATTTTCATGATAATACAAAGAAACTTTGTTTTTAAAATTATTTTTTTTATCAATTAAAGAAAGTTTATATTTTTCAGAAGATTTTTTAAATATTTCTCTTGCTTCAGAATAAGAAACGAGTTTATTTGAAATAACATATTCTTTTTTTACAAGAATTTTCATATTATTTTCTAATAAAATTAGATCTTCTCCTGAAATTTTTCTTTCACAATCTATATCACAATAAAAACCGTTTTCTATAATATTGCTTGTTGCAATTTTTGAAATTGGCCATATATTTTTTACAGCATAACTTAAAAGTTGAACGCAAGAATATCGAATAATATTTAATATTTTATTATCTTTTTCCTGAATAAATTCTATAAAAGAATCTTTTTTTATTAAAGTATTTAAATTTGAAAAGTGACTATTAACAGAAATTGCGAAAAGAGATTTCATAATACTAGGTTTTTTATTTTTAATAATGTCTATCAATGAAACAGAATGCTCGTACACCTGCTGACTTCCATCACAAAATCTTATTACAGGCATTCTTAAGTCCTTAATTTAAAATATTAATTGTTTATTGTCTAAAAAAATCAAATATTTATAAAATATTTTTATATTAAATATTATTTAATAAAAAAGATTTTTTCTGATACATAAAATATAGATATTAATTTTATATTAAAAAAAATCAAAAGTTATAAAACGATGCTAGTCAAATTTTTTGACTAGCATATAAATTAAAAACGAGCATCTACAGCATCTGCTAATTGTTTAATAATTAAAGTACTATCTTTCCAATTTAAACAAGCATCAGTAATTGATTTACCATATATTAATGGTTTATTCTTAATTACTGGTTGGAAACCTTCTTCTAAAAAACTTTCAATCATAACACCAAAAATAGCTTTACAACCATGAGAAATTTGATATGCAACAGAATTAGAAACATTTTTTTGACGAAGATATTCTTTTAAACAATTGCCGTGACTAAAATCAATCATTAAATGTTCTAATAAATTAAACTCACGTAAACTTTTTACTGCTAAATTAATATCATCAGAATGATAATTAGGAGAACGACCACCTCTCATAATTATATGCCCGTATGGATTACCACTAGTATGATTAATCGTCATTTGCCCATCTTTATTAGGTGCTAAAAATAAATGGCGTACTTTTGCTGCACGAATAGCATCAATTGCAATTCGTATATTACCATCGGTACCATTTTTAAAACCTACTGGACAAGAAAGAGCAGATGCCATTTCTCTATGTATTTGACTTTCAGTTGTTCTTGCCCCAATAGCACCCCAACTAATTAAATCTGCGATAAATTGCCCTATAACCATATCAAGAAATTCAGTTGCTGCAGGCATACCTAATGAATTTATATCTAGTAATAATTTACGCGCTAAAGCCAATCCATGATTAACTCGAAAAGTTCCATTTAAATCTGGGTCTGAAATCAATCCTTTCCATCCAACAACTGTTCTTGGTTTTTCAAAATATGTACGCATTATAATTTCAAGGCGATCTTTATATTTTATTCGCAATTCATATAATCGATGTGCATATTCTACTGCAGCGATCGGATCATGAACTGAACATGGACCTATCACAACAAGTAGTCGCAAATCTTGTCCAGTCATAATACGCGCAATATTTTGTCTTGTTGCAATAACAGTATCCATGATCTCTGAAGTAATTGCATATTGCTTTGCTAATTCAGATGGAGTTATTAATGGATCAATTCGTATTGTACGTAGTTCATCTGTTTTTTTCATTTTGTTCTCTAAAATGAGCTTTTTATTCTAGTAAAAATATGAAGACGTCATAATAATTACGAAAACCTAACCAGTGTTACAATCTCATTTCTAATAGTTTCTTTAAATACTTGATAGAAAAAATTTAATAATATTAGGGAGAAAAATTTTTAATAGTATACTTTAAATAATATGATAGAAGTTTTAAATAAGAAAAACGTTAAGATCAAATATTACAAAAAAATTAAATTTATATAATATGATTCAATTTCTTTTGACTAATAGTTAAATATAACTAAATCATTCTTTATATTTTATCATAATTTAGATTTTATTTAATTA
Source organism: Buchnera aphidicola (Acyrthosiphon lactucae) (assembly GCF_005083565.1). Classification (NCBI taxonomy): domain Bacteria; kingdom Pseudomonadati; phylum Pseudomonadota; class Gammaproteobacteria; order Enterobacterales; family Erwiniaceae; genus Buchnera; species Buchnera aphidicola. The sequence goes on along the minus strand of NZ_CP034891.1, from coordinate 129,131 downwards.
AAAGTATTTATTTTGTCTATTGTTTTAATATTAATTAAAATTCTATTTTAACGATGTATTTTCTAAAAAAGATGCAATTGAAACTCCATACATCCATGATATGATTAAACGATAAAATATTACTAATACCACTGGACCAACAAATAAACCAATAATGCCAAAAGCTAATAAACCACCAATGACTCCGGATAAAGTTAATAAAATCGGTAAATCAGCTCCTATACGTATGAAAAATGGTCTAAGTATATGATCAAGTATAAATACAAGACAACTCCAAATTAACAATATTGTACCCCAAGTAGTATTATTATTCCAATAAAGCCACATAATTGAAGGTATTAAAATAGGTAATGGTCCTAATTGTATTAAACATGAAAAAAAAATTATTATCATCAATAACGCCCAATAAGGAACACCAGAAATTAATAATCCTATACCAGATAATAGAGCTTGAATAAAAGCTGTTACTGCAACACCTAATGCAACAGCTCTAACTGCTTGAGTAGCTAGTAAAATAATAGCTTCACCATTTTTTTTGCTAAGTTGCATTGCAAAATGACGGATAGCACTGCTAATTTTTTCACCATTCCAATATAATAAAGCACTAAAAAATAACATCAGTAATAAATGTATAACAAATAATCCACAATTTTTAACTTGGATTATAAAAAATTCAGTTGTACGTCCCATATAAGGCTTTACTTCACGAATTAATTCACCTCCATCACTATCTAATAATTTTTGATAACTAATAAATATTTTTTTACCAATAAGAGGAATATCTTGTAACCATAATAATTCTGGAAATTCCAAGGTATTTGAACCTAACCAATGAATTAGAGGTATGCTTGTTGCAATTAAGCTATTCACTAAAAAAAATACTGGAATTATAAATAAAAGAAGTAAAATTATGATCATCATTAATACAGCAAGCGAACGTTTTCCACCTAAAAATTTTTGTATTTTTAACATAAGAGGCCAAGTGGCAATTACAATCATACTAGCCCAAGAAAATCCTAATATAAATGGATGAATGACTAAAAAACTGATTACACCCATAGACACAATAAATATCAGTGACAAAATAGATTGCGATAAATCCATTTTCTCTGTTGGATTTTGCATATAATTGTTGTACCTCAATATTTTTATATTATAAATAATTTTTTATGAAATTAACGTAGTTTTATAAAAATTTTTACATTTCTTAAGAAATAAAAAATAATTATAACATTAAAATTTATAAAATAATTAATAAAAAATAATATTGTTTAAAATATACAAACTTATTTATAATAGAATGTATTATATATAATTATTTTTTTATTTCTGTCGATATATTTTTTAAAAAAAGAGGAAATCATGAATAAAAATATAGTTAATACTTATTTAACAAAAAAAAGTATATATAAAAATATTACAATAACTGAAGATGCTATGAAACAAATTTTATTTCTCATTAATTTAAATACTGATAATATAGGAATAAGATTAAGTATAAAAAAATCAGGATGTGCAGGATTTCGTTATACTATGAATTTAGTAAAATCTTCAGAATTTAAAAAGGAAAAAAATGAAAAAGAAATTAGTTTTTTTTATAAAAACATTCTGGTATATATATTTTCTAAAGACATACCATTTTTAGAAGGAGTTAAAATAGATTTCATAACAAGTAATATTAATAAAATATTTAAATTTTATAATGCTAAATTAGATAAATTTTGCGGTTGTGGTGAAAGTTTTTCGATTAATTTAAAATAGACTACCAGCATAATAAAGAATGATTTTTTTTTCCTCTAGATAATAAAGTAAACTTTCCAAATAATTTATCTTGTCTATTAAAAATATGATTTTTTCTTATTTTCTGAGTATTGATAGATATAGAATTAGAAATTATCATATTTTTAGCCTGAGTTCGAGATTGTGCTAATGAAGTTAATACTAATGCTTCTTGTAAATCTTTTATATGATCGACGTTAATAAACGGTATACCATCTTTTTTTAATTGCTTTAAATCAGATTCTTGAATATGATTGATATTTTTTAAAAACAGAAATTCTGTAATCCTTTCTACTGCTAATAAATTTTCTTTTCCATGTACTAAACGAGTAATATTTTTTGCCAGAAAAGACTTGTCATTAATAATTTGATTGTTAATGTGTTTTTTTTGTTCTCTTTCATTAATTTCTGATACTTTAATAAAAGTAAAAAGCTTTAAAAAGTAATATACATTAGAATCTTCTATATTCATCCAAAACTGATAAAATTTATAAGGACTAGTTTTATTTGCATCTAACCATATAGTTCCTAATTCTGTTTTTCCAAATTTAGTTCCATTAGATTGAATCAAAAGAGGAACAGTCAAACCATGTACTTCTTTCTTGGATCTGCGATGTATTAAATGCATTCCTGAAGAAATATTACCCCATTGATCAGCTCCGCCAATTTGGAGATCTACTTGATATTTTTTATTTAAAATAAAAAAATCATATGCTTGTAATAAATTATAAGAAAATTCTGTAAATGAAATTCCTTGATCTGGTCTGATGATCCGTTTTTTAACTGCTGCGCGATTAATCATCGTATTAATTGAAAAATATTTTCCGACATCTCGTAAAAACGATAAGATGTTCATCTTATTAAACCACATATTATTATTTAATAATAACGCACTGTTTTTATTAGAATTAAAATCTAAAAACTGAGAAATTTGTTTGCTAATTTTTTCTGTCCATTTATTAATATTATTGTTAGTATTAAAAATACGTTCTTTTTCTTTAAAACTAGGATCCCCGATTAAGCTTGTAGCTCCTCCTATTAATATTATAGGAGTATGGCCTGCTATTTGAAATCTTTTTAAAGTAATCAAAGGTAAAAGGTGACCTATATGAAGACTTTCATCTGTAGGATCAAAACCGCAATAAAGAGAAATAGAGTTTTTTTTCATGAGTTTACTTAAACTTTCTTCGTTTGCAATATGAGATATTAGACCTCTATCACGCAATCTTGTAATTAAATTAAATTCACTCATTAAAGCCTCTTTTTTAATATATACATTTAATAAACAAAAAAAATATTTTTATATTATTTTATATTTCATTTTTTTAAAAATATTTTATTCTAATTTTATTAGAACTTCAACGAGTAAAAATAAAATTATTAATTATTTCTCAAAATATATTTTATTAATATTAATTCGGTTCAACATCTATAAACCATTTAACTCGTTTTGAAATATCAAAAATATTAATTAAATCAATACATTCATTTAATATGATTTTAAGAAAAATACGTGAAGAACATTCAATTAATAATTTATGGAAATGTTTTTTTTTATTTTTTGATAAAAAAGAATTATGAGGTCCCACAAATCGTAAAAAAAAATTATTTTTATTAGATTTTTTCTCTAATATTTTTCGTATCAAATTTAAAAAAATTATATTATATTCAGCATATAAACTTTCAGAATAAACAACACTGTGAAAATTCCAAGGAGGCAGTAAAAAATTTTTTCTAATTGATAATATTTTCCTAGAAAAAGAAAAATATCCATTGTTACATATTTCTTTTAAATTTATATCATTAGGAAATGATGTTTGTATAAATATTTTAAATGATTTTTTAATACTTTTAGTTAGTTGATTTAAATTAATATAAAATTGAGCAAAATATTCTATAGCACGAAAGTTAAAAGAAAGAAAATAATTATCAATACACATTAAAACAATTAATTTTATATGAGGAAAATAATAATTTTGAACTATTTCTTCTGTAGTAATAATTATATAAGGACTAGAAATATAAAATTCAAAATTTTTTTTATTTAGTATGTTTTTATTTATATTTTTTTCATTTAATAAGAAAAATAATGGAATTTTTGGAAAAAGATTTTGTATTTTATTTTCAATTTTTTCTATACTTATTTTTATAATAAGGAGAAGAAAACTTCTACAATTAGAACAAAAAATTGGTTTTTTGATCTGAATTAAACAAAATTTACAAAATAAAATATTACGATATTCATTAATTTCTAAATAATTATGACAACTACTACATTCAAATATAAAATTACATTTACTACACTTTAATACAAAAAAAAATAAATTAAATTTATTAAAAATTAATAAAACTTGTTTTTTTTGGGAATTTTTATAAATTTCATTTATTAAAGTTAAAGATAGCCCAAATTTTATTTTATCTTTTTTTAAATCAATAATACTGTTATTTAATTTATTAATATAATTATGTTTATATAATTTAATATAAAAACATTTTTTATGTAAAACATTATATAATGTTTTTAATGAAGGAGTATTTGAATCTAAAATTATAGGTATATTCTCTTTATATGCTCTTAATATTCCTAAATCTCTAACATTATACCTACACTGATATATACTTTTATACCTTAAATTATGTTCTTCAAAAATAATAATAACTCCTAAATTCGAAAAAGGTAAAAAAATACTTTTTCTTGTACCAATAATAATAGAATTTTCACCATTTTTTGTTCTGATCCAATTTTTAAAGTATTTAGTATTAGCTAATTTTGAATGAATGATATCAATAGAAACATTAAAATATTTTTTTAAAAATACTAAAATTATATTTATATTTTTAATATAAGGAACTAAAATTAAAATTTGCATACTTTTATATAGTACTGATTTGATTAGACCTAAATAAAATTTAACTTTAGCATATAAATTATTTTCACTTAATAACCAAGATGAAAAACTTTTTTTTATCAAAATATTGTCAAGAATAATTGATATTTTTTTATTTAAAAAAAAATTTCTTTTTATTTTTAAAAATTTTTTTTTAAAAAATATTCTATAATCAAAATATTTTACACATAATTCTTGAATTTCCAATTTTTTTAAAATAACTTGAGATAAATTATATTTTTTTAATTCAGTATTTAAAATATTTTTTTTCTTTAAAAAAAGCAATGTTTCCAATTGTTTTTTTCTATTTTTTAAATGACTTAAATCTAATTCGCGACCTTTTTGTGTTATAATCCATTGAAAAGTATCTATATTTTTTATAACATTACTAGCATGTAATATTTTTGGTAAAATAGAAAAAAATAAATTTCCCATAGGACAATAATAATTTTTACTTGTCCATTTTATCAGATCTAATGTAATATTAGAAAAAAGTGATTTTTTATCAATTAATAATTTAACGTATTTAAAATTCAATTGACTTATATTATTCTTTTTATAAAAAGAAATCACAATCCCCACTAAGTCTTTAGAATTAAACGGAACTAAAACTCGCCCTCCGATAACAGGACACATAAAATTAGGCAAAAAATATTCAAAATATTTTCTAATTGGAATAGGTAAAACAACTTTTATAATAATCACGTATACATCCATAAAAATATATTATTTTTTTTTAAATTCACATAATTTGAATATTAAACATATATCACATTTAATTTTCCGTGCCGTACAAATATACCGACCGTGTAAAACAAACCAGGAATGAAAGTTTAATTTAAAAATATCAGGAACTACTTTAATTAATTTTTTTTCAACCTCGTTTACATTTTTTCCTTTAGCAAAATTAGTACGATTTGATACCCTAAAAACATGTGTATCTACAGCAATAGTTTTTTTTTTGAATAATATGTTCAAAATAACATTAGATGTTTTTCTTCCTACACCAGGCAAAGATTCTAATTCAATTCGATTATTTGGAATAATTCCATTGTATTTAGTTAATATCAAAGAAGAAGTACGTATAATATTTGATGCTTTAATATTATATAAACCAATATGTTTAATATAATTTTTAAGACCTTCTAGCCCTAATAATAAAATACTTTCAGGAGTATTTGCTTGTTTAAATAATATTTTAGTAACTTTATTTACAATAACATCACTAGATTGAGCTGAAAGAATTACAGATAATAATAACTCAAAATCAGAAGAAAAAACTAATTCTGTCTTATTTTTCGGATATTGAGCATTAAATATTGATAAAATTTCATAACGTGTTTCTTTGTTCATTATAATATCATTTTCTTATTTTATTAATGCATGAACATTGTAAAGAATTTTTTATTGTGTTTTTTTTATAATATAAATCTAAAAAATTTTTTATAGCAATAATACAACCTAATATAAAAAAACCACCAGGTGGAAAAATAGCTAAAATTATTATAGATTTTTTATCTAACAATGTAATAAAAAATGAACTATCTATACTAGATATCATTTTATTAAGTCCAAAAAATAAAGTTCCATTACCTAATATTTCGCGTATAGAACCTACTATAAACATAGCAATAGTTGAACCTAATCCTATTAAAATGCCATCAAAAAAAGATTCTATTATAGAACTTTTATAAGCAATAAAATCTGCTCGTCCTACAATAATACAGTTCGTAACTATCAATGGAATAAAAATACCTAATGATTGATATAAATCAAATTGATAAGCATGAAGTAACATTTCTATAGATGTAACAATAGAAGAAATGATAATCATATAAATCGGAATTCTCAAATCTTCAGGTATAAGTTTTTTAAAAATAGAAATAATCGTGTTTGTTACAGTTAATACTAAAGTAGTTGTTATCCCTAAACCTATAGCATTAATAGAATTAGTTGTCATTGCTAAAACTGGACATAATCCTAACAATTGTACTAAAGAAGAATTGTTTTTCCATAATCTATCATTTAAAAAATTTTTAATATTCATGTATATCCTTATTTGATAAATTAAGCATTAATGGTATTTCTTTAATAAGAACAACTGTTCTTTTCACAGCATTTGTTACAGATTGCGGTGTTATTGTAGCTCCTGTAAACTGTTCAATTTGCCCTCCATATTTTCGCAATGTAAAATTCTTATCTTCTATAGAAGATACATGCATACCAGTAAATTTATTAATCCAATTAGAAATAGATAATTCAATTTTATCTCCAATTCCTGGTGTTTCCTTATGAGATAAAACTCTAACGCCAATAATTTTCCCGTTAAAATATGCTGCAACTAACATATAAATAGAACCTGAATATCCATCAGGTGCTGTAGTTTCAATAATTGCTGCTTCTGGTTTTTTATTTTTAAAAAATAACCATAAATCATGAGTTTTAGAATCTCCTAAATATTTGTTCGTAATTTTATATGTTTTTTTTTCAAGTTTATGATATATACCATAAGATAAAACTTCTTCTAATATTTTTTTTTTTCTTTTTCTTTTTGATTCATAATCTTATTTTTTGTTATATTATTTATTAAAACTGTACCACCAATAGATATAATTGAAAAAAAAGTCATTAAAAAAGCATGTTTTAATATTTTTTTAAATATTTTCATATATTATTATGACCATATCCAGAAGTTTTTGTATTATAATCTATAAATGGTGCAATCATATTTCCAAATAAAACAGAAAAAGCAATTGCATCAGGATAATCACTATAGTTGCGAATAATCCAAACTAAGAAGCCTATGATACAACCAAAAATTATCTTCCCTATATTAGTACAAGAAGTAGTCACTGGATCTGTAGCAATAAAAAATGCACACATCATAGTTCCTCCAGAAAAGAAATGAAATAATGGAGACATAAATAAATCTTTTGAATAAAAATAAGTTATCATTGAAACAATACCCAAAGAAGTGAGAAAACTTATTGGAATACGCCAACAAATTATTCGTTTAAAGAATAAAAAAATACCACCCAGAAAAAAACTTATATTTATATATTTCCAACTATTTTGAATAGTAACTTTTTTATTTTTTAATATAGATTCTTGTGGAAAAAAATTGTCTTCTAAATGTGATTTAATCTTAAAATTATTTAAAGGAGTAGCCTCTGTAAAAGCATCAGGAGTAATATTTTTATTAATATAATTTGTACTATTGTCACTGTTAATAGAACACTTATAATTTTTTGAAAAAATAATATTTACAGATTGTTTAAAATCATTTAAAAAAGATATAGAAAAATCTCTTTCATGCCAATTATTCATATCAATTGGAAAAGATATTAATAATACTGCATATCCAACCATAGCTGGATTGAATATGTTTTGACCAATTCCACCATATAAATGTTTAGCAATAATAATAGAAAAAAATAGCCCAATAACTACCATCCACCAAGGTAATAAAGAAGGAATACTAACTCCAAATAAAACAGAAGTTAAAACTGAAGAATTATCTTGTAAGTTATTTTTAATTTTTTTAAATCGTAATTTTAAAATATTAACTTCCAGTAATAAAGAAACCAATATAGAAAATAAAATTTGTATTAAAGTACCACTACCAAAAAAATAATACTTAGTAAAAATGCCTGGAATACAAGCTATAATAACTAAAAACATTATTTTTCTAGTACTATAAAAATTATATATATATGGAAAGTTCATTTTTTTCTTACATTATTAATAAAAAAATTTATTTTTTAGCATTCATGCGATTTATTGCCTCTTGAACCATTTTTTTCCGTATATGTTTTTTCGTATTACTAATTTTTTCATTGTTTTTTTTTATTAAAAATAAATTATTATTATTTGTAAAACTAGAATTATTTTTATTTATATTAATTATATTTTTTAAATCTAATAATCGTTTTTCTCTTTTTTTAAATCGAATTAATGATATTTTTTTGCGATCATTTTCTAATTTAATATCTTTTAAAATATTTTTCTCTTTTTTGAAATATTTTACTAATGGGATATAACTAGGACATACCTTTTCACATACCTTGCATTCAATACAATCTAAAACATGATGTTTTTTTGTTTGTTCATGATTATTTTTTATACTGTACCAATAAAGTTGTTGAGGAAGTAAATTTACCGGACATACAGATGAACAATAACCACATCGAATACAAGTTTTTTCAAAAATATTTTCATGTTTTTCTTGTTTTAATTTCATTGAAATACAATTTGTATTCTTTAATACAGAATAATTTAAATCATTAATTGTTTTCCCCATAAAAGGACCACCTAAATATATAGATTTAATAAAATCTGCATTCAGTTTTTTATTACTTAAAAAATATTGTATTGGAGTTCCAATCCTAATCCAAAAATTACCAGATAAAAAATTTTTATCACCTAAAAAAGTTACAATACGTTCTGTTAATGGTTCTCCATTTATAATTGCTTTTTTTATAGAAAATATTGTAGCAACATTAAAAACAAGATACCCTATATCTATGGAATGCTTTTCATGGGGTATTTCTTTTCCTGTTAAAGATTTTATAAGTACTTTACTACTACCCCCAGGATATTTCTTTTTAAGAATACAAAGTTTAAATAATGATTCATCTTTAATTGAATTATAAATTTTTAAAATTGATTTAATTTTGTCTTCTTGAATAGCAATACAAACTAATTTAATTTTAGTTATCCAACAAATAATCCTACATCCTGTTAAAATTTCATCTATATAATTATATATTAAACAATTATCTGATGTTATATAAGGTTCACTTTCTACAGCATTTACAATTAAAGTATGCGCTTTATTTATACTTAAAATTAATTTTTTTGAAGAAGGAAATTCACCTCCTCCTAGACCAACGATACCTGATTGATGAATTATTTTAATTAGTTTTTCAGGGTTTAGTTTTTTATAATTTTCAATTGGTTTCAATCTAATCCATTTATCTAAATAATCAGAAGAAATTACAATTTTTATATTTTTTTTATTTTTTTCAATCAGATGTGAATCAAAATCAATTTCTTCTATTAAACCTGAAGTTGGCGCATGAATAGGAACATTAAAATCATCACTAAAGGTTAGGGGTTGTCCGCGTAATACTTTTTGGTTTATTCTAATACGTAATTTTTTATTATAAAAATTACTTTTTATAAAAACAAAAAATTTACTAGGGATCGGTAGAGATTGTAATAATAAATCACTTGATTTATTTTTCTCAAATAAACATTTTAAACCACCCTTAAAATTATATTTTTTTTTATATAAAAAATAAAAAAAAATATTTTTTTCCATGATTTTATCGAAAAAAATTTTTTTAAAAATTTTTTTATTATTAGAAATTTTATATTATTCATGTGTCTCTTTTTTTATTTTAATACAATTAGTAGGACAATGTAATAAACAAATATTACAACCAGTACAAAATTTTTCTAAAACTGTATGTATAAAATTAGGCGCACCAACTATTGCGTCTACTGGACAAAAAGTAGCACATTTTGAACATCCAACACAGTTTTTTTCTTCAATCCATACCGTCATTCGTTTTTGTTTTTTATTATTAATAATTATATTTTTTTTAGATACTTTTATATTTAATACATTAGCTATTTCTAATGCAAGATCAAAACCACCAGGAATACATTTATCAATTTCTTCAGAATTTTTTACTATTGCTTTTGCATAGGGATAACATCCAGAATATCCGCATTGAGCACATTGACTTTGGGGTAATAATTTATTGACTATTTGTATAGTAGGATCTTTTTTAAATTGAAATTTATAAGCAGTAAAACTCAATATAACTCCTAATAGAAAAGATAATACACCAAAAAAAATAAATATTATCATTAAATTTTTATTAAACCTTTAAAACCCATAAATGTAATAGATATTAAACTTACAGTAATTAAAATAATAGGAGCACCTTGAAATGGCAAAGGAATATCAGATAATATGATACGCTCACGAATGCAAGAAAAAATAATCATAACCAAAGTAAATCCTAATGATGCACTGATTCCATAGCATAGACATTCTAAAAACGTATGGTTTAAATACAAACTAAATAATGGAATGGCTAAAACTGCACAATTAGTTGTAATTAATGGAAGATAGATGCCAAGTAAACGATATAAAATAGGACTAGTATTGCGTAATACTATTTCTAAGAATTGAACGCTAAATGAAATAATTAACATGTAAGCTATAATTCTCAAATACACTAAATCAAAAGGTGATAAAATAAAAAAGTTAACACACCATAATAATACTGATGAAATAAGTATAACAAAAGTAGTTGCAAAACTCATTCCTAAAGCAGTTTCAATTTTACTTGAAGCTCCTAAAAAAGGACATAAACCAAGAAATTTTACTAAAATAAAGTTTTCAATTAATATATTCGAAATAAAAAATAAAATATAATGTTTCATTTATAATTCCTATAATCAATTATATTAATTTCTTTCTTAATTATCAAAATAATTTTAGATTTTATCTATTAAAATAAAATTATCAAGTTATTTGAATAAATCTATTAAATATATCGAATACCTTTATTTATTAAGCGTTCTGTAGTATCTACGATTGTTTGAGTATAAAAATCAATTTCAATATTCATTAAACTACCATTCGTTTTATTTTTTATAGTAGTAGATAAAAAAGTATGAGGTATGATATTGACACAAAATTCATTTCCAATAATATCTCCTACAGTAAGACTAATTCCGTCAATACAAATAAATCCTTTATAAAAAACATATTTCATTAAAAATGTATTTCTCATTTTTAACCATATAATACAATTATTATCTGATTTAAACATTTTAGAAATTTTAGCAGTGCTCATAATATGACCAGATATTATATGGCCACCAATTTCATCGCCATATTTTACTGATCTTTCAATGTTAATACTATCTCCAATATTTAAAGTTCCTAAATTAGTACTTTTCAATGTTTCTTCAATAACATCACATGTTATATAAGAACTATCATAAGAATTATCAATTAATTTTACAGTTAAACAACATCCATTATGTGATATTGAATCACCTAATTTTAAATTTTTAGATAGAATAGATGGGATTTTAATTGTATAGCTGTAATGTTTTTTTTTCTTTTCGATTAAAACAATAATAGCAATTCCATTTACGATACCTGTAAACATAATATTTCCTTAAAAACAATGTTTTTTCAATTTATGTAGAGATTTTATTGAGTATAAAAAAATTTTATACATTTATAATTTTCATATAAAAAAATATTTGTATATTATATTAATAATAATATATAATTTAAGTTATAAAAATATTAAAAAAATTTTTTCATATTTACGTTCGTAGCTCAATTGGTTAGAGCGCTACCATGACATGGTAGAAGTTGGTGGTTCAAGTCCACTCGAACGTATCAAAAAATATAAATTCATAGGTCATTTTATTTGATTGAAGAAACTATCAGAAAATATAAAAAAAAATCATTTTTAATAGCTTATAGTGGTGGATTAGATTCCACAGTACTTCTTTATCAATTATTAGAAATAAAAAAAAAATATTATATCAAAATACGTGCTATTCATATTAATCACAATCTTACTTTACTTTCAAAAAAATGGACAGAACATTGTAAAAAAATTTGTTCCATTAATCACGTACCTTTAATCATTGAAAATATTAAGGTTGAAAATCAAAGAAAAAATCTTGAAGAAAAATTGAGAATAAAACGATATAATATTATATATAGTCATTTATTTCCTAATGAAATACTCCTTACTGGTCATCATATGAATGATCAATGTGAAACATTAATTTTATCTTTAAAAAGAGGAAGTGGTCCCACTGGACTTTCCAGCATGTCTTTTGAAACTTTATTAGGAAATAAAAAAATAGTCCGTCCTTTTTTAAAAAAAACAAAACAAGAATTAGAATTATGGGCTAAAAAAAAAGATTTGAACTGGATTGAAGATTTTAGCAATTTAAATATTGATTATGATCGTAATTTTATAAGACATAAAATTATTCCTAAATTAGAAAAAAGATGGTCTTATTTTTTAAAAAATTGTTTTCGTACAACTAATATATGTCGCGAAGAAACTATACTACTCAATTATTTTCTTCATGAAAAAATTTGTAATTTTATACAATTTGATAACTCTTTAAATATTAGCAATTTTAAAAATATAAAAAAAGAAATTTGTACAGCATTAATTAGATATTGGCTCTTATCAAAAAAGATAAAAATGCCATCTTATAAAAATATTCAATGCATTTATAATCAAATGATTTTTAGTCGAACAGATGCGAACCCTAAAATAATTTTACAAAAATATGAAATAAGACGTTATAAAAAATCACTACACTTCATAAAAACACAGCCTAATATTAAAAATACTTTATTATTTTGGCATCAAAAAAATAAAAAATTAATACTTCCTAACAATTTAGGAAATTTAATAGAAAATCATAATGGTATTATACTCCCTGCACCTAAAGATAATGAATTAATTAATATTCGTTTTCAACATGAAGGAAATATTTTAATTTTAGGAAGAAATAAAAAAAGAAAAATAAAAAAAATTTGGCAAGAAAAAAATATCCCCCCCTGGTTAAGAAATCAAATTCCACTTTTATTTTATAACAATAATTTTATTAGCGCTCTGGGCCTATTTGTTACTAACATAAAAAATCAAAATAGAAATACTTGGACAATATCTTGGCAAAATGATTTAAAAATAAATTATAATAATTTTTTTTCATTTTATTAAAAAATAATATTTAATACAATTACTTATATATTTTATTATATAAATTTATTTTTATTTACATAAATTAATTAGTTCAGAAATTTTTTTAATATGAATTCTTTTATATAATGGAGTGAATTTATTTATTTGATGAGATAATAATGGTACTTTAATACCATCCCAGGTTAATTTTGAAATTAAAAAAGATTCTGTTTTAATTGCTAAATCAGGTACAATCGGTTTTAAAAAAATCATAACAATTCTGAATAAATTAATCCCCATTGTACAAATTTTTTGCAATTTAATAATGTTTTTTTCTGTTATTTGAATTGTCCATGGTTTTTTTTCATTAATATATTGATTAGCTATATCTAATAATCTCATAGATTCTTTTATAACAAAATTAAATTTACGATTTTCTAAAAAACTTTCAATATTACTACTTGCATTAATAAAATATTCATATAATTTAACATCACTTAATGTATTAGATAAATATCCATTAAAATGTTTATTAATAAAACTAGCATTTCGTGATGCTAAATTAACTAATTTATTTACAATATCACTATTTATTTTATGAACAAAATCTTCTAAATTAATTTCAATATCATGAATATTATTAGATAACTTACTGGCATAATAGTAACGTAAACTATCTGAATCAAAACATTTAATCCAATCACTAGCTTTAATTAAAGCACCTCGTGATTTTGATAATTTTAATCCATTTATAGTAAGATAGCCATGAACAAAAATGCCATTAGGTTTTCTAAAAGAAATAGCTTCTAATATTGCAGGCCAAAATAAAGTATGAAAATAAATAATATCTTTACCAATAAAATGGTACAATTCATAATTAGATTTTTGATTCCATAATTCATTAAAATTTAATTTTTTATTTTTAAAAGAAAGGTTTTTAAATGCACTCATATAACCAATAGGAGCATCAAGCCAAACGTAAAAATATTTACTAGGATGTTTTGGGATTTTGAATCCAAAATAAGGTGCATCTCGAGAAATGCACCATGGTTTTAAACCTACTTTAAACCATTCTTCCGTTTTTTTAATCACTGAACTTTCTAAAACACCAGAATGTATCCATTTCTTTAACATATTGCTAAAAAAAGGTAAGTCAAAATATAAATGTTTCGTATTTTTTAAAATAGGTTTTTCCCCTGAAATAACAGATATCGGATTGATTAAATCTATAGGTTCATAAGTTGCACTACATGTTTCACAGTTATCACCATATTGATTTTTTGTTTTACAAATAGGACATGTACCTTTTATAAATCTATCTGGAAGGAAAATTTTTTTTATATCATCATATAATTGAGAAATTTTTTTTTCTTTAATGAAACCCTTTTCATTTAACAATGTAAAAATTTTTCTTAATAAATATAAATTTTCTAAACTATGAGTCGAATAATAATTATCATGCGAAATTTTAAAATTTAAAAAATCTATTTGATGTTCTTTTCTGACATTTTTAATTAATTTATTTGAAGATATTCCTAAATCTTCCGATTTTAACATTATAGCAGTACCATGTGCATCATCAGCAGAAATAAACCATACTTCATGACCACGCATTCTATGATAACGCACCCAAATATCTGCTTGAATATGTTCTAACATATGACCAATATGAATAGAACCATTTGCATAAGGCAAAGCACAGGTAACTAAAATTTTTCTAAGTACACTTGACATAATATTATATTTTTTTAAACAAACAACATTATATAGAAAAAAATTAATCATAAAATATTTTTCTTAAAAAGAATTTTATTTATGATTAACGTATACAATAACTAATAAATAAGATATAGATAATATTCTTATAAATAAAAAAAAATTTTACTCTTCATTAATACGGCTAGGTACTACTCCATTTTGACTTTTATATTTAGCTTCTTGTCTTAAATTATATGGACGTAAAACTGATTGAGACAGAACTTCAAAACTAAGTGCTGCAATCTTCATTTTAGGACGTAATACTAAAGTTAATTTTCCTGCATTAAACATTTCTAACACAATATTTCCCTTCCATCCTGGATCAATACGATGTGCAGTCGCATGAATCATTAATCCTAAACGAGCTAAAGAAGAACGTCCATCTAACCAACCAACTAAATTATTTGGAATATTAATATTTTCAAAAGTAGAAGATAATACTAAAGATCCTGGCTGTAAAAAAAATGGTTTTTCTTTAGAGAAAATTATTTCATTACTCATAATTTCTGTCAATGCTGATGTTGTATTTATTTTAGAATCACTTAAATCAATACAGGACCTAGTATGTTCATAAAAAAAACGAAATTTGTTACCAAGATGTATATCAACAGTAATACCATTAATTAATTTTTTTTCGGGATAAGGTTCTATAATTAATTCTTTTCTTTTTAACCATTCTTCAATATCTTTATCACATAAACGCATTTTTATCCCTATAATATAATTAATCTATCTTAATATCATAAGTTATAAAATTAAAAAGATATATTAAATAATAGATAATATCTCATAGCAGAGATATTTTAATATCTTCTGCTATTTTATTTTTTAACCATAAGATTAATAGCAGGCATATAAAAAAAACGATATTTTCATATAAATATCAATTACTCTAATATTATTTTTTTATTGAGACCAATTTGTATGAAAATAACCTATCTTATCTATTCTTTGATAAGTATGTGAACCAAAAAAATCTCTTTGCGCTTGAATAAGATTAGCCGGTAAACGTAATGCTCGATAACTATCATAATAAGAGAGTGCTGCAGAAAAAGTTGGTACGGGAATACCATATTTTATCGCATAAATAACAATATTACGTAATGAATTTTCATACTCATTAGATATTTTTGAAAAATAAGGTGTTAATAACAAATTAATGATATTACTATTTTGAGAATATTCTTCTGTTATCTTTTCTAAAAAATTTGCTCGTATAATACATCCAGCTCTAAAAATTTTAGCAATATCTCCATATTTTAAATTCCAATTATATTTTTCTGAAGCTCTTTTCAATTGAGAAAAACCTTGAGCATAAGAAATTATTTTTCCTAAATATAAAGCGCGTCTAACTTCTTCGATAAAACTTTTTTTATCTTTAATAAATATTTTTGTATTAGGTCCTTTTAATATTTTTGATGCAATTATACGTTGTTCTTTTAAAGAGGATAAATAACGTGAAAAAACAGATTCAGTAATCAATGAAAGAGGTTCTCGAAGTTCTAATGCATTTTTACTAATCCATTTACCAGTACCTTTATCTTCAGCTATATCTAAAATAAAATCTATTAAATATTTACCATTTTTATCTTTTTCAATAAAAATATTTTTTGTTATTTCAATTAAGTAACTATTTAGTTCACCTTTATTCCATTCAGAAAATGTAGATGATAATTCTTCATTGCTCATATTTAATAAATTTTTTAATAAAAAATATGATTCTGATATTAATTGCATATCACCATATTCAATACCATTATGTACCATTTTCACATAATGACCTGCACCATTTGGACCAATATAGCTTACACATGATTCACCTTTAAATTTTGCAGATATTTTTTGCAACATAGGAAATATGAGTTTATATGATTCTTTTTTTCCTCCTGGCATGATAGATGGACCATTTAATGCTCCTAATTCACCTCCAGATACACCCATACCAATAAAATTAATGCCATATTTAGATAATTCTTGACTTCTACGAATAGTGTCTTTATAAAAAGTATTACCTGCATCAATTAATATATCTTCTTTTTCTAAATAAGGAGTGATTAGTTTAATAGTTTCATCAGTAGCTTTTCCAGATTTAACCATTAATAAAATACATCTAGGTTTAATAAGTGAATTAATAAAGTCTTTGATAGAAAAATATGGAAAAATATTTTTTTTCTGATTCTGATGAATAACTTCTTCTGTTATTGAACTTGTTCTATTAAATATAGATACACTATAATTTTTACTCTCAATATTTAATGCTAAATTTCGTCCCATTACTGCCATTCCTACAACACCAATTTGTTGTTGCGACATTTTTTCCTCCAAAATAAAGCATACTGAACTGGTATTAAATAATTATTTTTAAAAATTATTAAATTTCTTATATCCTGCATTATAAATAATATTATAAGAATTTTTAATTTTTTATTAATTTAATAAAATATTAACATAGTATTTTTATCAATTTAAAATATAGATAAAAATTTTAAAAAATTATATTTTTACTTAATTTTTAAATAAAAAAATATTTATATTACTAATTAATTTTTTAAAAATAGAAATTTTTTTATTTAAAATTATACATAATATACATTTTTTATATTATAAAATTTATTTTCTAAGGATTAATAGATGAATCTTTTTTTCTTCTTTTTTTTAAATTATTAAGAACTAAATTTAAATTTAAATTTTGATCATGTAATAATACAATTAAATGATAAATTAAATCTGAAGATTCATTGATTAATTCATTTTTATTTTTCTTCATAGCTGCTAATATTGTTTCTATAGCTTCTTCACCTACTTTTTGTGCTATGCGACTTGTTCCTAATTTATATAAACTAGATGTATATGAATTAGTTAATAGTTTATTTTTTCTATTTTCTATAATTTTTTCTAATTCAAATAAAAAATTTATATTATTTTTTTTTGAAAAAAAACAACTTACATTACCTAAATGACATGTTTTACCTGTAGAAACAACTAAAATTAACAACGTATCATGATCACAATCTGTACTAATTTTTATTACTTTTAAATAATTACCAGATGTTTCTCCTTTAGTCCATAAAGAATTTTTAGTACGAGAATAAAATGTTACTAAACCATCTTTTTGAGTTTTCAATAAAGCTTCTTTATTCATATATCCATGCATTAAAATTTCATTCGAAAAATAATCTTGTATAATCGCAGGAATCATACCATTTGTTTTTGTCCAATTGAGATTTAATAAACTATTTTTTGTTAACATTCTCTAATCTCCATTCCTCTGTCAATTAAAAAATTTTTTAAAGTTTTTATATCTACTATATTTTTATGAAAGACAGATGCAGCCAATACTCCATCTACATTAGAATAATGTAATGCTTCATAAAAATGTTCTACATTTCCTGCACCCCCGGATGCAATTAAGGGAACCTTACATATTTGTCTTATTTCACTTAAATGTAAAAGATCATATCCTTTTTGTAATCCATCTTTATTCATCATATTTAAAACGATTTCACCTGCACCTTTTTCTTGTACTTTTTTTACCCAATCAGATGTTTTCCAAGACGTTTGATAAGTTTTAGTAACATCTCCTGTATACTGTTGTACCATATAAGAATTATTCACTTTATCAAACCAAGAATCAATTCCAATTACCATACACTGTACGCCAAAACGTTCTGAAATTTTAGTTATTAAATCAGGATCTATTAGTGCTGAAGAATTAATTGATATTTTATCTGCACCACTAGATAAAATATTTTTTGCATCTTCTACGCTTTTAATTCCTCCAGCTACACAAAACGGAATATTTATCACTTCAGCAATATTTTCTATCCAACTTTTATCAACTAATTTATTTTTTGTTGAAGCAGTTATATCATAAAATACTAGTTCATCTATACCTTCTTCTGCATAACGTTTAGCTAATGGTATAATATCACCTACAATTTGATGATTTTGAAATTTAATTCCTTTTACTACTACACCATCATTAACATCAAGACATGCTATAATTCGTTTTGCCAGCATTTAGAAGCCTCTTCTATCGTAAATTTTTTTTCTAATAAACTGCGGCCAATAACAATACTTTTAATTCCTGTTTTTTTTAAAAAAATAATATCTTGTAATGTTGATACTCCTCCAGATGCTTGAAAATTTATATTTTTAAAAGCATTAGACATTTCTTTATATAAATTAAAATTCGGTCCTAATAATGTTCCATCTTTAGATATATCAGTACATAATACATGCTTTAATCCACTTGGTAAAAAATATTCAATAATTTCCTCAAGAATAAAATGAGTTCTTTTTTGCCAGCCATTAATATATATTTCTTTTTGATTATTACTATTAATATGTATATCTAATGCTAAAACAATTGAATCTGGACCATAAATTTTTAACCATTTTTTTACTTTATTTTTATCTTGTATAGCAGAAGAACCAATTACTACTCTTTTAACTCCTAAATTAAGAAGCGTACTTATATCTTTTGCAGTTCTTATACCTCCCCCTATTTGTACAGGAATAGTAGTATAAGATAATATCTTTTTAAATAATTTTATTTGTCTATTTTCACTATTTTTTGCTCCATCTAAATCTACTAAATGAACAATTTGAATTCCTTTTGATTTATATTCCTCTAAACAAAAGAGTAAATTTATATCATAATTTTTTTGATTCAAATAATCACCTTGATATAAACGCACTGCCTTACCATTGATTAAGTCAAATGCAGGAATAATCATTAAATTATATCTCCAAAAAATTTTTTAATAATTGGGAACCTATTTTCCCAGATTTTTCTGGATGAAATTGCACACCAAAAAAATTATTTTTTTGTATGACTGAGCTAAAATCAATACCATAATTAGTTTTAGACAATGTATATTTATTAATAGGAACAATATAACTATGTACAAAATAAAATCTCGAATTATTTGGTATTTTTTTAAATAAAGGATGTGTCTTATGAAATGTAATTTGATTCCAACCAATATGAGGCAATGGTAAATTATTATTTTTTAAACGCAATACAGAAGATTTAATGATACCAATTGTTTTTACACCATTACATTCTTCACTAAAATCACAAAAAAGTTGCATTCCAAGACATATGCCTAATATTGTTTGTTTAGATTTTTGAATAACATCAATTATATTTTTTTTATATAAAAGATTCATTACTGAAGAAGCAGTTCCTACTCCTGGCAAAAAAATTTTTTTAGATTTTGAAATTATAGAAGGTTCAGAAGTTATGATAGAATGATAACCCAATTTTTTAATTGCGACTCTTATTGATGTTAAATTAGCAGAACCTGTATCTACTATTACTATATCCATTATAAAATGCCTTTTGAAGTTGGCAATACATTACCTTCTAGCTTAATAGCTTGACGTAATGTACGTCCAAAAACTTTAAATAAACTTTCAATACAATGATGATCATTTTTACCTTCAGCATATAAATGAAGTGTTATTTTCATAGAATAGCAAAGAGAATAAAAAAAATGTTCAACCATACTAGTACTTAAATCACCAGCCATTTTATAATTAAAATTCGCTTTAAAATTTAAATATGGACGATTTGATATATCCATAATGCAATTAGATTTACTTTCATCCATAGGTAAATAAAAACCAAATCTACATAAACCATTTTTTTTACCTAAAGCTTTTAATAATGCTTCTCCTAAAACAATGCCTGTATCTTCTATTGTATGATGATCATCGATATGAAGATCACCTTGTGTAAAAATATTCATGCAAATTCCACTATGTACTGCTAACTGTTCTAACATATGATCAAAAAATTTTATACCAGTATCAATTTTACTAGTTTTTTCTAAATCTAACCAAACTTTAATATGCACTGTTGTTTCTTTAGTTTTTCTAATAACTTCAGAATATCTGTTATATTTTATAATATATTTTGCAATATCAACCCAATTACATATGTTATCTTTATATTGAATTCCTTTTATTTGAAGGTTTTTTGAGAATTCTATATCTGTATCACGATCACCAATGACATAACTATTTTTTCGATCTATTCTATTCAACCATGGTTTTATCATATTAATTTTTGGTTTACGACAAGCACAATTATCATCAAAAAAATGAGGACAAATTAATACATCGTCAAATATTACTCCTTCTGAATGAAAAACCTTTAGCATAAAAAAATGAGGTTTATTAAAGTCTTTTAACGGAAAATGTTTAGTACCAAGACCATCTTGGTTAGTAACCATGATTAATTTATAACCAAATTTAATTAATTTACGTAATGAAGAAATTACATTTTTCTTAAATATTAATTGATTTATTGAATCTATCTGATAAGTATTAATTGGTTCATCGATTAATGTACCGTCTCGATCGATAAATAATATTTTATTTTTCACTAATAGCACCTTGAAACATATTTTTTTTAGAAAATTTTTTAAGTTCTTTAACTAAACGAGAAGACTCTAAACGTGTTCCTATTGAAATTCTTATACATTTGTTTAAATTAATTTTTTCATTTTGATATCTTAAAATTATTCCTTTGTCCCATAAAGTTTGAAAAACTTTTTTAAACATAAAAAATTTAACTAATATGTAATTAGTATTACTTTCGAATACTCTTTCTACGCAAGTAATATTTTTTAATTGATTCATTAACCAAGTGCGATTATTATTAGAATCTAAAACTCTATTTTTCATTAATTCAATATAATCTAATTCTAAAGATTGAACTGCGATATCGGAAACAGGTATAGATATTGGATAAGGACTAATAACTTTATTTAAAGTTTTAACGATTTCTTTGTTTGCTAAAGTAAAACCGCATCTTATTCCAGCCAAAGCAAAAGCTTTAGACAATGTTCGTAAAATAACTAAATTTGGATATTCTTTTAAGTAATTTTTCATACTTTCTTTGGGAGAAAATTCAATATAAGCTTCATCTATAACAACTAAAGATCGACCTAAAGTAATATTTAATAAGGAAATAAGATCTTTTTTTAAAAAAAGATTACCAGTAGGATTATTTGGATTACATACATAAACTAATTTTACTTTACTTAAATTTAATTCAATATTTAATAAATCTAATTGCCAAGTGTTTTTAATAGTAGGAATTTCTTTTATTTCTACACCAGCTATTTTTGCACTTATTCGATACATATCATAAGTAGGCGGACAATAAATAATTGCATCTTTTCCTGGTTCGCAAAACGCTTTAATTAATAATTCAATACCTTCATCAGCACCTCTTGTCACTAAAATTTGATCATAAGACAAATTAACATAATGAGCATAAGAAGAAATTAAATTATTTGGTTGACATTCTGGATAACGATTAAATGATTTTTTTTTTGATTTAAAAAAAATAGATTTAGGTGATTCATTAGCATTTAATAATATATTGCCGTTCTGTCCTCCAATACGTCTTGCAGATTGATAAGGTGTTAAATTTTTTATATTATTTCTAACTAATTTTAAAATATTATCCGTCATATTTTCCCCTTTAAAAAATCTACTCGAATTTTTACAGCATTCTTATGTGCTTCAAGTTTTTCGGCAGAAGATAAAATTTCAAGAGTGTTAGATAGTTTTATGAGTCCTTGAGGTGTTAATTCTTGAACTAATACACGCTTTTGAAAATCAGATAATCCTAAAGAAGAACTAGAAACGGATTTTCCATATGTTGGTAAAACATGATTTGTTCCAGAAGCATAATCACCTGCAGATTCAGGAGACCATAAACCTAAAAAAATAGAACTAGCATTAGAAATATAATTAAGTACTTCTCTAGGTGACTTTGTTTGAATAATTAGATGTTCAGGTGCATAAATATTAGATATTTTAATACATTCTGATAAATTTTTAGCAATAATGATTATACTATTTTTTAATGCTGTTAAAATTTCTGATAATCTAGATAAATTTTTTAATTGTTTATTAAGAGAAATAATTACTTTTTTTGCCAATTCAAGACATGGTGTTAGTAAAATAACTTGAGAAGATATACCATGTTCAGCTTGTGATAATAAATCGGCAGCAATAAAATCTGAATTAGCACTATTATCAGCAATAATTAATAATTCTGAAGGTCCTGCTAACATATCTATTTCAGTTCCATGTAAAATAGAACTTACTTGCAATTTAGCTTCTGTAACATAAGCATTACCAGGACCAAAAATCTTATCTACTTTAGGAATAGTCTCAGTACCTAAGGCGAGAGCTGCTATAGCTTGAGCTCCACCAACTTGAAAAATATTTTCAATTCCACAAAGATAAGCTGTATAAAGAACTTCATTACTAATTGGAGGAGGAGAACAAAGAATCACTTTTTTACAACCAGCAATTTTAGCGGGTATCGCAAGCATCAATACAGTAGAAAATAAAGGAGCAGTTCCACCGGGAATATAAATACCTATAGAATTCAAAGGCAAATTTATTTGCTGACAACGAACTCCCACTTCTGTTTCAATATCTATTTTTGATGAAATTTGAGCTTTATGAAAAAGAGTGATATTTTTTTTTGCAACTGCAATTGATTTTTTTAACGCTTCGCTTAAAAAAAATGAAGATGAAAAAATTTTTTTTTCTGAAACTTGAAATTGATTTATATCGTATTTATCAAATAAAAAAGTATATTTTTTTAATGCTTTATCACCTGATTTTTTAATATTTTCTATAATTTCTTTAACAGTTTTTTGAATAACACTACTTTCTTTTAAAAAAGGCCTTGATAATGTTCTTTTTTTTTCATCAGAGTTTAACTTATTCCAATAAATTAGATTTTTAAAGTATTGCATGTAATTTTCACTCCATCATTTTTTCAATTGGCAAAACTAAAATTGAACTAGCTCCTAATAATTTTAATTTTTCCATTGTTTCCCAAAATAATGTTTCACTACTTACCATATGCATTGCAACTCGATCATTATCACCTGCTAGTTTTAGAATAGTTGGTCTTTCTGCTCCATGAAGCAAAGATATTACTTCTTCTAATTTTTTTATTGGTGCATGTAACATAATATATTTAGATTCACGAGCTTTAATTACACCCTTCATACGAGTCATTAATTTATTAATAACTTCTTGTTTTATAAAATTAATCTCTCCAGTCTTACAAATAAGACATGCATGAGAACGATAAACTACTTGTACCTCACGTAAACCATTAGCTTCTAATGTTGCTCCTGTAGAAACTAAATCACAAATCGCATCTGCTAAACCAGCTCTAGGTGCTACTTCTACTGATCCATTTAACATACATGATTTAAATACAATTCCTTTTTCATCTAAATATTTTTTTAATAAATGAGGATATGAAGTAGCTATTCTCATATTTTTAAAATATGTTATATTAGAATATATAGTATTTACTGGAATTGCTAAAGATAATCTACACACTCCAAAATCAAGGCGTCTTAAAGTGATATAAGAAGATTCTAATTTTTGTGATGTTCGCTTTAATACCTCCTCTTCAAGTACATTTTCACCAACTATTCCTAAATCTATAACACCATCCATTACTAATCCAGGAATATCATCATCGCGAACTAACATAACATCAATAGGCATATTTTCAGCAAAAGCTATTAATTTTTGTTGTTTTAAATTGATTTTGATACCACAACATGTTAATAGTTTTATAGAATCATTGCTTAAACGACCAGTTTTTTGCATCGCTATACGTACACGATTATTATCAAACATATAAAATCCCTTAAAAAATTCTTTATATTAAATAAAAAAATCTACATATTTTATTTTTTTAAAAATAAAAAAACCCAAAAAATAAGGGTTTTTAAAAAAATATTTTTCTATAAAATTAAGAAAACATAATAATTAAATAATTTTGACAACATAAATGATGTTATCGTAAAAATTAAGTATAATAAATAAAAATTATTGATAATAGTTTAGTCTTAAATATTTTATTGAAATATTTTTTAGATTTAAAAAAATAATAATGTTGTTTAATTAAATTTAAAAAAATTTTTTATTCTCATTCAAAACATTCTTAATGAATTTAAAAAAATGATTTAAAATTGTAAACCTGTTTTTTATTTAAAAAAATACTTCTATTTTTATATCTTTAATATAAAATTATTTGATTTATTAGTTAATATATTTATATTTTTTTTCTTTGAGAATTAACTTCAATGATAACTATAATTGCAGCATCGCTTCCAAAAAATTTAGGAGCTTGGTGAAAAGCTATGATATCTGGATGTTGAGATAACCAAAAAGGTGTTTGTTTCTTTAAAATATGTTTACCATGTCCATGCATAATATGAGCACAAAAAATTTTTTCTTTTTGACATGTTGTGATTAATTCACCTAATGCTTGTTGTGCTTGATACTGTGTAAATCCATGTAAATCAAGAAAAATATCTGGATCATATCTTCCTTTTTTTATATTTTTTAAAACATTATTTAAACTTTGATGACGTACATAAGAAACAGGATTATCTTTAAATAAATTTTTTTTATTTCTATGGGAAAAATAATGACTATGAGCATTTTGTTCAAAAAAAATACGCTGAGATACTATATTAGTGTTATTTTTTTTATGAACTCTAGAATGAAAAATAGTATCCTGTACTATCTCACGGGTACCATTTAACCATTTACGAAATAAAATATTCGAATCAATAGTATATCGGCTATTTTTATTCATAATTATTCATTACCAATAATATTAATTAATTTAAAATTTTACATATATGTTTTATTTATAATATTTATAATTATTTATATATTTTACTAATTATATAATTTACTTTTTGTAAAAACAACAAATAAAAAAATATTATTAGTAATAATATAAAAAAATATACAAATTAATATTTTCAAAATAAATATGTTTTTTTAAAAATAAAAAATCATTTTTTTTATTTATTCTGTATAGTTATATTATTTCATTTTTAAAATTATAGAAGAATCAAAATGTCTGGGAATACAATTGGAAAAATATTTTGTGTAACTACTTTTGGTGAATCACACGGAGAAGCATTAGGATGTATAGTTGATGGTACACCACCAGGTCTTGAATTATCTTGCGAAGATTTACAATATGATTTAAATCGTAGACGGCCAGGCACTTCTCGTTATACAACTCCCCGCTGTGAACTAGATAAAATTCATATACTTTCAGGTATATTTAATGGTTTTACTACTGGTACTAGTATTGGTTTAATTATTTATAATAATGATCAACGTTCTAAAGATTATAATAATATAAAAAATTTATTTCGACCAGGACACGCTGATTATACTTACGAAAAAAAATATGGCATAAGAGATTATCGTGGTGGAGGAAGATCTTCTGCTCGTGAAACTACTATGCGAGTTGCAGCAGGTGCTATTGCAAAAAAATATCTTAAACACAAATATGGAATAACTATAAGAGCATATTTATCAGCAATGGGAAATATTAGGTGTACTTTAAAATCTTGGGAGGAAGTAGAAAAAAATCCGTTTTTCTGTCCTGATCATGACAAAGTTTTAGAACTTGAAAATTTAATTAAAAATTTAAAAAAAGTAGGTGATTCAATTGGTGCTGAAATAACAATTATTGCCGAAAATATTCCTGTAGGACTTGGAGAACCAGTTTTTGATCGTCTTGATGCAGATTTAGCTCATGCTTTAATGAGTATTAATGCCGTTAAAGGTATAGAAATTGGAGATGGATTTTCAGTAGTAAATCAAAAAGGAAGTAAAAATCGTGATGAAATTACATCAAACGGATTTTTGAGTAATCATGCTGGTGGCATTTTAGGTGGTATTAGCAATGGTGAATCTATTATATTAAAAGCAGCATTTAAACCTACATCAAGTATCCGAATAAGAGCTAATACAATCAATAAAAAAAATGAAACAGTTGAAATAATTACAAAAGGTCGACATGATCCATGTGTAGGAATACGCGCTGTTCCAATAACTGAAGCAATGGTAGCAATTATATTAATGGATCATTTATTAAGATTTCGCGCACAATGTAGTGGAAAATAATTTTCTAGAATATATTAATGCTACTAAATAAATCTCTGTTTAGTAGCATACTTATATATGAAAAATTTTTTAATAAAAAAATATTTTTTTTAATAAAAAATATTAAATTTTTAATACTTTTCTTAAAAAATAAACGTTTTAAAGATAATAATTTATTTCTCAGTATTATATATTTAGTTATTTAAAAAAATGAATATTGTCTGAAATATTAAAATCTTGTACTATGCAACGCAAAGTCATAGATATATAATAAAAAGAAATTGTACTTCTCATTATCAAAAAACAATAAAGTTACTTTTTCTTAATTTAATCAGGTAAAATAAATGTTATATAATAATCATGCATATAATCATATTCATTATACTAAATATTAATCATAATCAATAGATATTATAAAATATATTTTTTAATTGATTATATTTAATTATAAAAAAATAAAAAACATATAATTAAAAAGTAAAAATATTTTATATAAATTAATTTAAAAAAATCTTTTTTTTATAATAATGAATAATAAATATTTTTATATTTGAAATAAAATAATATTTTTTAAAATATTGCAGTAACTATTTCTGTATACTTTATTTTAAATGTGTCAAACATGCCATAAAATATTTTTTATGGAGGAGGACCGCTAATGTTCAAAGGAAGTATAGTTGCACTAATTACACCCATGGATGAAAAAGGTCATATTTGTCGTACTAGTTTAAAAAGATTAATTAATTATCATATTATCAATCAAACTAAAGCTATTGTTTCTATCGGAACTACTGGAGAATCCGCAACACTCAGTCAAGAAGAACATATAAATATTGTCATGCTTACTTTAGAATTAGCAGACAAACGTATTCCAATTATTGCAGGTACAGGAGCAAATGCTACAACAGAAGCGATCTCTTTAACACAAAGATTTGAAAACTCTGGTATTGCAGGTTGTTTAACTGTTACACCATATTATAATAGACCTACTCAAGAAGGATTATATCAACATTTTAAGGCAATTTCAGAAAATACTGAACTACCACAAATTTTATATAATGTTCCGAGTAGAACAGGATGTGATTTACTTCCAGAAACAGTTGCTAAATTAGCTAAACTAAAAAACATCATAGGAATTAAAGAAGCAACTGGAGATTTATCAAGAATAAATAAAATAAAAAGATTAGTTAAAAATAATTTTTTATTAATAAGCGGGGATGATACAACAGCTTTAGATTTTATGCAATTAGGTGGACAAGGTGTAATATCGGTTACTGCTAATATTGCTGCAAAAGAAATGATGAAAATTTGTTCATATGCATTAAAAGGAGATTTTATTAAAGCAAGATCTATAAATAATCGTTTAATGTTATTACATGAAGCACTATTTTTAGAATCTAATCCTATTCCTATAAAATGGTTAGCTAAAAAAATAGGATTAATAAAAAATGATACACTTCGTTTGCCTATGACTCCTATTTTAAATTCTACACGTTTACAACTTGAAAAAGCAATTCAATATGCTAATCTTAAAATATTATAAAAAATTTTTTAAAATTACAATAATATTTCAAATATTAAATGTATTTTTAATAACATCTTGCACATTAAAAAATATACAAAATAATCATAATTTTGATTTTTATAACAAAAAAAATCAATTTAAAAAATTAATTATTCCAAAGGGTATAAGCATCCCGAATATAAAAGAAGAATATAAAATCCCTTATACAGATGAAGATTTAAAAAAAGAAAATCATAATATATTTCCCCCTATATAATCTTTTAAAAAATAATAGTAGAATTAAAAAAATATTTTTTAAATTAAATGTTTATTCATCGTAATTGATGCAGATTGTCTTTATGATATTCTGCATCACTCATTAAAAAAAATAAAAAATTTTCAACAATTTTTAAAAAAATTAAACTAATAAATTTTTCATAATATCTTCGTACATCAAACTTAACAATTGCAAATCAGATATTTTTACACATTCATTAACTTTATGAATTGTAGTATTAACTAATCCCAATTCTACTACTTCAGAACCCATTAAAGAAATAAATCGACCATCAGAAGTACCACCAGAAGTAGACAAAATAGGTCTTTTTTTATTAAAATAAAAAATAGATTGACTTACATTTTCTATTAACAAACCTTTTTTAGTAAGAAATGGTTTTCCGGATAAAAACCATTTGATAGAGTAATTAATATTATTTTCATCTAGCAAGCTAATTATTCGAAATTGAATTTCTTTTTCAGATATTTCTGTACTAAATCGAATATTAAATTGCACGAACAAAGATCCTGGAATAATATTATTAGTTCCATCTCCTGCATGAATATTTGCAATATTTATGCTAGTTGGTGAAAAAAAATTATTTCCATTATCTAATTTTATCGATAATATTTTTGAAATAACAGGTAATCCTTTATGTATTGGATTATCTGCTAACTCAGGATATGCAATATGTCCTTGTATTCCATGAATAGTTAAATTGGCTGTAATTGAACCTCTTCGACCATTTTTTATAACGTCACCAACTATAGAAGTACTAGTAGGTTCTCCTACTATACAATAATCAATTAAATCATTTTTAGAAATCAAATATTCTACTACTTTAATTGTACCATCCACTGCACTCGATTCTTCATCTGAAGTAATAAGAAAAGATAAACGTCCTTTATGATTTGAAAATTTATTTACAAATCTTTCAGCTGCAATAATCATTGCTGCTAACGCACCTTTCATATCTGAAGAACCTCGACCGAATAAAAATCCATTTCTAATTACTGGTTTAAAAGGATGAGTACACCAATCTTTCTTGTCACCTGGTGAAACTACATCTGTATGTCCTGCAAATGTTAATGTTTTTCCAGATCCTCTAAAAGCCCAGAAATTTTTCGTATTATTAATATTAATTACTTTTATTTTAAATCCTATTCTAGATAAACGTTTTATAATAATATCTTGACAACCTAAATCTTTTGGACTAATAGATGGAATAGCAATTAATTTTTGTGCTAATTCAGTGACTGAACAAATCATATTTTTCCTAATTTCATCTTGATATTGATAAATATTATTTTTTTATAAATCGATGGGGCTATAATTAAGCCCCATAATCATTTAGAAATTCTTTAATAAAATTAAGATTTTAATAAAATTATTGATTTATTAACTATATTTTCTACAGTAAAACCAAATTTTTTAAATAAATCTTCTGCAGGCGCAGAATCACCAAATGTTTTCATTCCAATAATTAAACCATTGATTCCTACGTATTTATACCAAAAATCTTCTATACTTGCTTCGATTGCAATTCTTTTAGTAACATAAGACGGCAACACAAATTCTTTATAATTATCATCTTGTCTATCAAAAACATTAGTAGAAGGCATAGATACTACACGTACAGAATATCCTAAGGAAACAAGTTTTTTTGCAGAAATTAAAGTAATATTTAATTCTGAACCAGTTGATATAAAAATAACATCAAGCGGTTTTTCCGAATCATATAATATATATGCTCCATAAGAAATACTATCTAATTGTTTAGAATTTCTATGAAATTGAACAAGATTTTGACGTGATAGAATTAATGCTGTAGGTCCTGATTTTTTCTCAATAGCTTGTTTCCAAGCCACAGCTGTTTCTACCTGATCACTAGGTCTCCATACATCTATATTAGGCGTTATTCTCAAACTAGATAATTGTTCGATTGGCTGATGTGTAGGACCATCTTCACCCAATCCAATAGAATCATGAGTATAGACAAAAATATGCTTAGTATTCATTAAAGCAGCCATACGAACTGCATTACGTGCGTATTCAACAAAAATTAGAAACGTAGCAGTATAAGGTATAAAACCTCCATGATGAGAAATTCCATTTGCAATAGCTGTCATTCCAAATTCACGAACTCCATAATGAATATAATTTCCAGATAAGTTATCTACAATGGAATTAGAACGAGATGACATAGTTAAATTGCTAGGTGACAGATCTGCTGAACCACCTATTAACTCAGGCAAAATTTCAGAATATTTTTCCAACGTATTTTGTGAAGCTTTACGACTAGCAATATCTTGTTTATTTTTTTGTAAAAAATAAATATAATTCTTTGTTATTTTATCCCAATTTAAAGGTAATTCTTTCTTTATTCGCCGTAAATATTCGATCGATAAATCAGGATATTTAGATTGATAAGAAAAAAATTTTTTATTCCATTCCTTTTCAAGTTCATAACCTTTCTTTGCAAAATTCCATTTTTTATAAATTTTATCAGGTATTTGAAAAGGAGGATATTTCCAATCTAATTTTTTTCGAATTAAAGCAATTTCTGTCTTACCAAGAGGTGCTCCATGCGATTCTGCTGTACCTGATTTATTAGGCGAACCAAAACCAATAATAGTATTACAAATAATAATTGAAGGTTTATCTATTATTAACTTTGCTTCTTTTATACTTTTTTTTATAGATTCTGAATCATGACCATTAACAGCATCTACTACATGCCAATTATAAGATTTAAAACGTTTTGCTGTATCATCGGTAAACCAATCAGACGTTTTTCCATCTATTGAAATACCATTCTTGTCATAAAAAACAATTAACTTGCCAAGATTTAAAGTTCCTGCTAAAGAACATACTTCGTGAGAAATACCTTCCATTAAACAACCATCACCTACAAAAACCCAAGTATAATGATTTACTATATCATGTTCTGGTCGATTAAAATAAGAGCTCAAAGTTCTTTCTGCAATAGCCATACCAACAGCATTTGCTAGTCCTTGTCCTAATGGACCAGTAGTTGTTTCCACACCAGGTGTTTCACCTATTTCAGGATGTCCTGGAGTTTTTGAATTAAGTTGTCTAAAATTTTTTAGTTCTTCTATTGATAAATTATATCCTGTAAGATGTAATAAACTATACAATAACATAGAACCGTGTCCATTAGATAATATAAAACGATCACGATTATTCCAATTAGGATTTTTTGGATTGTATTTTAAAAAATCTCTCCACAAAACCTCAGCGATATCCGCCATTCCCATAGGCATACCAGGATGTCCTGATTCTGCATTTTGTACAGCATCTATACTTAGCATTCGAATTGCATTAGCTAATTCTCTTCGTGAACACATATATTTCCCTTGAAATTTAAAATATTGCGAGTTAATTATTTATTATTAAAATAATTTATATTTTTTTAGAAAATATTTTTTCTAGATATAATTGATCTTTTCCAAAATTACGTATACCTTCAGATAATTTTTGAACTGCCATAGGATCTTGGTTATGCTCCCATCGAAATTCTTCTTCAGAAAGCGCTGTTGGACGAACTGAAAAAAAACTAGGAGGATTAAGCTGTCTTTTTATTTTTCCAGTATTAGATTCTAGTTCTTTTAATAAAACAGGTGAAATAGTTAAACGATCACATCCAGATAAATGTAATATTTGTTGAATATTACGGAAACTAGCTCCCATAATAATAGTTTTATAATCATATTTTTTATAATATTCATATATTTTGCAAACAGATATGACACCAGGATCTTTTCCTAAAAAAGATTTGGATAACAAATTTTGAGAAACATACCAATCGTAAATACGTCCGACAAAAGGAGATATCAAAAAAACATTTGATTCTGCACAAGCACGTGCTTGAGCAAAAGAAAACAAAAGTGTTAAATTGCAAAGAATATTATCTTTTTTAAGTTCTTCTGCAGCTTTGATACATTCCCAGGTAGCCGCTAATTTAATTAATACTCTATTTCTAGAAATTCCTTGTTCTTCATATAAACTAATTAATTTTTTTGCTTTTAAAATACATTTTTCAGTGCTAAAAGATAAACGAGCATCAACTTCACTAGAAACATAACCTGGTACTTTTTTTAAAATCTCTATTCCAATATCCACTAATATTTTATCACTTGCATTAATTATTTTGTCTTTATATAAACCTCCTTTCTTTTTTGCATATTCTATAGCTTTATCAAAAAAAACTTGATTAACACTTGAATTTACTGCTTGAAGTATTAAAGATGGATTAGTAGTTGCATCTTCTGGTTTATATTTACAAATAGATTCTATATCACTAGTATCTGCAACAATCGTTGAAAATTGTTTTAAAGCATTTAATTGATTCATATTTAATCTCTCTTTTTTTAATATAAAAAATTTAAATTTAAATATATAAATAATAAATATATTTTTTTACCTAACACCAATTTAAAAAGGTACATATTAACAATAAAAAAATCATTTTAATATTTTCAATATTAAAATGATTTTTTATATTTAGTACTATTTAAATAAAAATAAAAAAACATATATTCCTAATATAAAAATAGTTTGAAAAAAATACATAAATATTTTAATATATAAAAAAAAAATATTATTTAAAAATATTTAAATTATTATGAAAATAATATATTAATATTTTTTTACTATTAATGAAGCGTTAGTTCCACCAAAACCAAAACTGTTAGACATAGCCGTACTAATTTTTATATTAGTAGTTTCTTGAATAATGTTCATATCTTCTGCACAAGATTCTAATCTTTCAATATTAATTGAAGGAGCAATAAAGTTATATTTTAACATCAATAAAGTATAAATAATTTCATGTACTCCTGAAGCTCCTAATGAATGACCCGTCATTGATTTTGTCGCCGAAATCATTGGTTTCTTTTCATTTAAGAATACTTCTCTAATTGCTTTTAATTCTATTAAATCACCAATTTTTGTAGAAGTTCCATGTACATTAATATAATCAATAGGTATTCTTTTATTTTTTCTAGCTAAATTCATACAACGAACTGCTCCATTTCCTGAAGGCAAAATCATATTAAAACCATCAGACGTTGCAGCATATCCAATAATTTCAGCATAAATACGAGCAGAACGCGATAAAGCAGAACTTAATTCTTCAATAACTAAAATTCCTGCTCCACCTGAAATCACAAAACCATCACGATTTATATCATAGACACGTGATGCCTTTATAGGATCATCATTAAAATTGGCGGAAAGAACTTTCATGGCATCAAATTGACTAGCTAATTCCAAGCTTAATTCTTCACCTCCACCTGCAAAAATAATATCTTGTCTACCAAATTGAATTAATTCAAATGCATTTCCAATACAATGAGCAGAGGTAGTACAAGCTGAACTTATAGAATAAGTTATTCCATAAATTTCAAATAAAGTAGATAAACAAGCTGATATTCCAGAAGGCATATTTTTAACTGCAAGATAAGGGCTTATAAAATTTGAAATACGTCTATTTTTTATATTATAT
The DNA here is from genome assembly GCF_005083565.1 of Buchnera aphidicola (Acyrthosiphon lactucae). Classification (NCBI taxonomy): domain Bacteria; kingdom Pseudomonadati; phylum Pseudomonadota; class Gammaproteobacteria; order Enterobacterales; family Erwiniaceae; genus Buchnera; species Buchnera aphidicola. The sequence goes on along the minus strand of NZ_CP034891.1, from coordinate 94,666 downwards.
ATATTAGATTTAACCATGTTTTTTGAAAAACTACATCCTGATCCAGCAATTAATCCAACACGAGGATTTTTTCTATATGTTTTACTTTCTATCTTGGCATCTTTAATAGCTTCTATCATAGCTAAAAAAGAATATCTAGAAGCATTATTCATAAATCGAGATAATTTCTGTGTTATCATGTTTATACTTTCTAATTTAATATTACCCCAAATTTTACTACGCATGCCTAATTTTTTCATTTTTTCTGAAAAAACAATTCCAGATATACCATTATATAAAGAATTAAGTACTTCTTTTTTATTATTACCAATACTAGAAACAATGCCAATACCTGTTATTACTACTCGTCTCACTTTTAATCCTTATAATTATAAAAAATCAAATACATTTTAAAATTTAAATAAAAAATTTAAATTAATTTTCAATTATTATCACATATATAACAATACTCTACGGATAAAAAATGAATAAATTTTATATTGGTATTCTTTATATTGTACCAACTCCTATAGGTAATTTATCAGATATTACTTATAGAGCACTAGAAATACTAAAAGATGTTCATATAATTGCTGCTGAAAATATTAGACATACTAATATTTTACTTCAACATTTCAATATTAAAAACCATTTAATATTAATGAATAAAGATAATGAAAAAAAGCAAAGTGATAATTTAATCAAAAAATTAAAAAAAGGAAAAAAAATTGCTTTAGTTTCTAATGCAGGAACTCCAATTATTAATGATCCTGGTAGTATATTAATAAAAAAATGTCATATTTCTAATATAAAAGTCATTCCTCTTCCAGGACCTTGTGCTGCTATTACAGCATTAAGTGCTTCGGGAATAACAAATAATCGTTTTTGCTATGAGGGATTTTTACCTTCTAAAAAAAAAACAAGATGTGATTTACTCTATTCTTTAAAAGAAGAAACACGAACAATTATTTTTTATGAATCAAAATATAGAATACTTGAAAGTATACAAGATATCATAGAACAAATAGACAAAAATAGACATATAGTAATAGCAAGAGAAATTACAAAAAAATGGGAATCAATTTATGGAGCCAAAGCAACTTTAATACTTCAATGGCTTAAAGAAGATAAATATCGTTATAAAGGCGAAATAGTAATTATTATTGATGGTTTTAAAAAGTTAAAAAAAAATAATCTATCAAAAAAAATATTAGATACATTTTCAATGTTAAGAAAATTTTTATCATTAAAAACATCAGTTTTAATTACTTCTCAGATACATGAGATTAAAAAAAATAATTTATATCAATACGTGATAAAAAAAGAAGAGTGACAAAATCATTTAAATAATGTATGATTTCATTTTGAAGTTGACCAAACAGTCGCTGTTTAATTTGTAAAAATTAAAAAGAGGAAAGTCCGGGCTCCATAGAGCAAGGTGCCAGATAACATCTGGAAAGCGTAAGCTTATGACTAGTGCAACAGAAAAAAAACCACCTATTTTTTTAATAAAAATATGGCCAGGGTGAAAAGGCGTGGTAAGAGCACACCGCATAATTGGCAACAATTCATGGCATGGTAAACTCCACCTGGAGCAAAGCCAAATATAGGTTCAATTTATTCCGTATTGCTCGTACTTTATAGACCTGGGTAGGCTGCTTGAATTAGTAAGTGATTACTAATCTAGATGAATGACTGTTGAAACAGAACCCGGCTTACAGGTCAACTTCACTAATCTAAAAAAATACTTGTTTTATTTTTATAAAGGTAATAAATTTATTACCTTTAATTAATTTTTTAAAAAATAGAAAATATCATTTAATTTCCAGAAACCTGTATTTCAGATAATAATACTGAACCACATTGAATTTTATTGCGCTTATCAACGTCAGTACTAATACCAACAATATTATTCCACATATCTCTTAAATTTCCAGATATAGTAATTTCGTTTATAGGATAACAAATTTTTCCTTTTTCAACCCAAAAACCTACTGCTCCGCGTGAATAATTACCGCTAATTATATCTACACCTTGTCCCATTAATTCTGTAACTAATATACCTTGATTCATCTTTTTTAAAAGCTCTTCAAAAGATATATTACTATTTGAAATCAACCAATTATAAATTCCACCGCAATTACCTGTACTTTCTAACTGAAGTTTACGAGCATTATAACTATTTAATAACCAAGTTTGTAGTATTCCATTTTTAATAATATATTTACTTTTTGTAACTACACCTTCATTATCAAAAGGTTTGCTTCCTAAACCTTGTTTTAAATGAGGATTTTCTTCAATATTAAGCCAATCAGGAAAAATTTTCATATTTAAATCATCAATCAAAAATGTGGATTTTTGATAAACATTATCACCACTAATCGCATTAATAAGATGTGAAAAAAAAATATGAGATATTTCCGATGAAAAAATAACTGCAGACTTCATTGTATTTATTTTCCGAGAACCTAATCTAGATACAGCTCGTTTAGCAGTTTTTTGACCTAAAATTTCTGGTTTTATTAAATCATCAATTTTTCTTGAAATCGAATAATCAAAGTCTCTCTGCATAGAATTTTTGTCTCGAGCAATCATACAGTTATAAGTTGAATAACGAGTAGATTTATATTTCTCTAACATACCTAGACTATTACCAAAAACATTTATAGTCATATAACCGTTAAAAAAACTACCTTCACTATTAATAATTCTTTTATCAAATTTAAAAGCTGCTTTCTCTGATAAAATAGAAAGATCAATTGCATTTTCCACATTAAATTCCCATGGGTGAAATAAGTCAAGTTCCATAGCATGAAAACATAAAAATTTTATATTAGGTAAACCTGAAAAGAAATCAGAAGAAGAATAATTTGAAATATTAATAGCTGTTTCTAACATTTTTTTAATACTATTAATACTGAAATCTTTAGATGAAACACTTCCTTTAGAAAACTTATTATATACTGTAATAAATAACGCACCATCACTATTAAACTCTACGTTTTCAACAATACTATTTCTTATATTGACACTAATACCGATTGTTTTTTTTATAAATACTTCAACAGAAATATTTTTTTCATTAGACAATTGTAAAGTTTCTTTTACTACATTTGAAAGAAATAATTCTTCTTTTTCTATTTCTCTAATTAATTTCATATACATAAACCCTTAAAAATATATTTTTTATATATAAATATTATATTAAAAAATACTTAAAATTAAAATCAATTACTTTCTATAAAGTATAGATATAATGATTTTTAAATGTTAAAATTTATTTAATTTTATACCCTTATTGACTCAACTTATTAATATATCAGAGTAATTAAAAGCTATTATTAAGGAAAAAAATGAATTTAAATAAAATTATTGCTGGTGATAACATACCAGATGATATATATGTAATTATAGAAATTTCATCAAATTCATCCCCTATTAAATATGAAATAGATAAGAAATCAGGTATGCTTTTTGTAGATCGTTTTATACCTACTCCAATGTTTTACCCTTGTAACTATGGATATATTAATCAAACTTTGTCTCTAGATGGTGATCCTTTAGATGTTTTAGTATCTTCTTATTATCCAATACAACCTAACTGTGTTATTCACTGTAAACCAATTGGAATTTTAAAAATGCACGATGAATCTGGCGATGATGCCAAAATCATAGCAGTACCAAAAAGCAAGATTTGTAAAGAATATAAAAATATAAATGACATTTCAGATATATCAGAATTATTAAAAAAACAGATTTCCCATTTTTTTCAACATTATAAAAATCTAGAAAAAGAAAAATGGGTAAAAATTGTAGGATGGGGAAATTGTCAAGATGCAAAGTTAGAAATAAAAAATGCATATGACCGTGCTAAAAAATTAACACAGCATATTTGAAATAAGAAAATTTTTTAATAAAATTAAAAAATAAAATTTTTTTCATTAATTTTAAAATAAAATAAAGAAAATCTTATATATCCAATTAAATCATATTTTGAAAGTAAATAATGTAAATTTAATTGAGAAGAAAATTTTATTCTAATTTTAGGGAAAATGGATACTAATATTTTTTTGCTATTAAATATAAGTCTCCATTCTATATTATCAGAACTCTTAGAAAATGGATTCAATGTAAATAATACACTTCCATTATCTAGTCTAATTTCTTGCATAATTTTTATAGAATCTATTTTACCTAAAAAATACGGAAAAAATAAAGTTATATACTTTAATAGATTATTGCTTTTAATAAAAATATTTTTTAAACTGACATCAGCCGAAATTTTAGGCCGATTTAATGTTCCAAAAAATTTTATATTACTTTGAAAAGTACCATTAACTTGTTTAAAGTTTGTAGTAAAAAAATTTATAAAAGAAAAAGGAAAGTTATAAATAATAAATTTTCCTTTTACATTTTTTTTATTATAAATATCTATAATATTTAAATTTCCAATAATACTTTGATCGTTTAATAAATTTCTTATTTTTTTTACTATCCACTTACTTTTAAAATCATTCTTTATTAAATTAATAGATATTTTTAAATAATCTAAATTTTCAATTAAAAATTTTTTATTGATCTTTTTTTCTAATTTTATATTGTTACTTGTTAAAATTATTTTTCCATCGGAAATTCTTTTTCCTAATATCCACTTTAATTTTGCATTAATAAATAGTTCACTTTTGAAACTTATAAGCGATTGATTGAATATATTAAAAAAAGACTTTTTTGTATTATATAAAAAAGATAAAATAACATTTATTTTTTTAATATTCTTTTGATAAAAATTACTGATGTTATTATTAGGATCATAATAAATTAAATTATTTTTTTTTGCAGTTATTTCCCCTAAACAAGTTTGAATATTTATTTTTTTAAAAAAACCATGCCAATTTCCAGTTTTTTTGTTAAAACTTCCATTTATTATTAAATTTATATATAATTTATGACTTTTTAATAACAAAGAAAATTTTTGTTTTTGATTATTAAAATGAGTTTGAATATGTAAATTATTAATATAAAAATCATAAAAACGCATTTTTTTTGCATTTATTAAAATTTTTCCTAAAAATTTATTATTAATATTCATTTTTGTTAATATTTTAATATTTTTAGAATATATATTCTTCCAATCTAAATCGCTAGCTAAAATTTTACTAGTTATAGTAGGAAGCAAATAATCACCATAAAAATTTACTTTTGCTTTAATTCTACCTTTTAAATTAGGTAAAAAATAATTGAGATTATTAGCATAAATAGATGAGTGAATATTATATTTTTCTCCTAATGAACCCTTGAAATATAATTGATTTTTTCCTAAAAATAAATTTATCCCAGGAATTTCGATAAAGTTAAATTTCTTATAATATAAAGGACTGAATATAGATAATTTTTTTTTCATTATACTATTATCTAAATTTATTTTAGGAATAGATAAATTATTAGTATTATCATTATTTTTACCAGTTATATTAATTTTTCCCATTAATTTTAATATATGTTGATCATATATAATATTATTATTTGAATGAATTTTAATTTTGTAGGGTTTTATTTTTTTTATCGGTAGAATTTTAATATTTTTTAAAAAAATATTTTTTAAATTCCCTTTTCCTTTAATATTAATTAAAATTGAAGGTAAACCTTGTAATGTAAAAATATTTTTTAAAGATAAAAAATAATTGTTAATTTTTCCTTTTATAATACCATCAAAATTATTTAATTTTAATATATAATCCTTTTTGATTGACCAAAATAAATTTTTACTCTTTAATTTTATGAAAAATGGGTAATCTAAAATATTTAAAAATACTGAACCATAAATTCTAATATTATTTAAATCTTCAGATTTTAATCTAAATGTAAGTTTGTTATTTTTATTTAAATGAGCTTTAAATAAAAAATTCATAATCCTATTCTGAAATCTAGGTACTACTATACTGTTATTCATCAAAAATAGAATTGAATGATCGTTATTAAAAAAAACTTTTCCATAAGAATTTATTTTTAAAAAAGAGGAATTTACTTTTATTTTTTTTATTTTTAAAATATTATTTTCTATTTTAGCTTTTAAGTCTATTTTAAATATATTATTTTTTTTATAATCTATAAATTTTATTTTATTACATTTTAAAGACATTAAATTAATATTTAATGGAACAAAATTTTTTGTTTTATTTGAAAAAAAACGCAAAAAACTATAAATTTTTTTAATATTATTAGATTTCTTGATAAAATTTATTTTTTTTATAGTATTTTTTTTTTTAAAATTAACTTTTAAAGATGATAAATAAATAGCATCCACATAAGTAGGTGAAAAAATAATATTATTATTAATTAATTCTATACTACTGAAAAAATTTAAACAAAATATATGTACTTCAGGAGATTTAAAAGAAATTTTATCTGCGTGTATTTTTTTAAAAATTATAGGATAATTTATAAAAATATTTTTTTTAACAATATTAGAAGATATATTTTTATTTGAAAAATTAGAAGATACATTATTTTTTAATGAGATGATCAAATTTTTTGTCTCAATCTCTTTAAAAATTGTTGATATTTTAAATAAAGATTTAGTATCTAGGATTACATGTAGACTATTAGCTGTCATCGAAATCCCAAAAATATTATATTTAATGTTTTTTAATGTAAAATCACGCCAATTTCCTGATATTTCCTCAGCTTTTAATCCTATAAAAAAACGACTAGTAAAGTTAAAAAACCATTTAAATCCTATGTTACTTTCTATAAATAATAAAAAAATTACAAATAAAATAGAAATAAAAATCAAAGATTTAGATAAATATCTCTGATATATACTCATAAAAATTGTCCTGATTTAGTATTAAATTATAAATATAAAAATTAATTTATAATAAATGAACTAATAGTTAACATGATATATTTTATATTAAATAGAAAAACAATTTTTTCTATGCTTTAAACGTTATTTAAAAATTATTTAAAAATAAATTCACATATATTTAAAATAGATTGTAATTTAAAAATATACTAAATCCTATTTTAAAAAAAATCAAAAATTAAACAACTATTATAGTTTTTTATAATATGTTAAAATATTTTCCTATTTTAAAAAAAAAATAATTATCAGATCTATTAATTTAAAATATATTAAATTTAAATTTAAGAGAAAAAAATTATGTCACGTATATGTCAGATTACTGGTAAAAAAAGAATGATTGGCAACAATCGGTCTCATGCTATGAATGCAACTAAAAGAAAATTTTTAATAAATATTCAATATCATCGATTTTGGCTTGCTGATGAAAAAAGATTCATTAGATTACGTATTTCAACTAATGGAATGCGTTATATTGATAAAAAAGGTATTGAAAAAATAATCAAAAAAATAAAGGTAAATTAATGGCTAAAAAAAATCGTGAAAAAATAAAAATGATATCATCTGCAGGAACAGGGCATTATTATACTACAACTAAAAATAAGAGAAATACACCAGATAAATTAAAATTTAAAAAATATGATCCAGTCATTCGAAAACATGTTTTATATAATGAAGGAAAGATTAAATAAAAAAAAATAATGAATTTCTATTCAAAAATATTCTAAATTCTAAATTAAAAACTAAAGTATAATTTTAAAAAATTATACTTTATTTATAATGTTTTTTTAAAAATTTAAGCTAAAATATATAATTTAATATATAAAAAAATTTTTAAATACATAAATTAAAACTACATACGTAAGAAAGTGCTAGTGATAAAAAACATTAAATCATTTGATATTTTTTCAAAAAAAGGAAATATAATAGGTATTAAGAAATATAAAACTAATATACCTAATAATAAATTTAATGGAAAACCAATAGAAAAAATAGATATCTGAGGAGATAATCGATTTAATAAACTCATTATAACACTAAGAGATAATAAAAAAATCATAATTGGAAAAACAAATAAAACACTATTTAAAAAAATATAACTAGAAAACTTTAATAAAATAAAAAAAATATTTGCATTTAAAAAATAACTATCAATAGGCATACTATAAAAACTATCAATTAAAATAGAAATTAAATAAAGATGAGTATTAAGAATTAGAAAAAAAAACAAAGTTAAAGTATTTAATAAACGAGATATTACAGAAGTACCAATGTGAGTATTATTATTAAAAAAGGTTGCAAATGATAAACCCATTTGCAATCCTATTATTTCACCAGATAAATTTATTGTAATAAATAATAACTGCGCAGTAAAACCTAAGACAAAACCAATTAATATCTGTTGTAAGAATAATAAAAATCCAAAATACGAAAATAATTCTGTATGAACTTCAGGTAAAAAAGGAGATACTAACCAACTAATTATACCAGATAAAAAAATTTTATTCTTTCTATTGACTAGTTTATCATTAAAAATAGGCACCGCTGAAAAAAAAGATAAAATTCGTACCATAGGCCAAAAAAAATTACTAATTAAAGTTATTAATTGAAGACTATTGAATGTTAACATTATTTGATAATCAATGGTATACTGTTAAATAAATTATGCATATAATCTAGCATAATACCTAACATCCAAGGTCCAAGTATCACTATTGTACCTAAAACAGAAACAATTTTAGGGATAAAAGATAAAGTCTGTTCATTAACTTGTGTAGCTGCTTGTAATACACTAATTACTAAACCACTAATTAAAGCTGCTAATAATAATGGCAACGCAATAATTAATGCAACTTTTACAGCATTATGAAATAATTCCATTACATATTCAGATGTCATAAATAAACATCTCCATTTTTAAAGTTAATTTAAAATTATTTACAATATATAAAAAATATTTTATAGAGATATTATGTATTAAAACTTTGTGCTAATGAAGTAATTAATAGTTGCCATCCATCTACTAATACAAACAACATTAATTTAAAAGGCAAGGAAATTGTTGAAGGTGGTACCATCATCATACCAAGAGCCATCAATACACTAGCTACAACTAAATCAATAATTAAAAAAGGTATAAAAATAGTAAATCCAATTTGAAAAGCAGTTTTTAATTCGCTAGTAATAAATGATGGTAATAAAATTCGCATTGGTATATCATTTTTATTTTTATAGTAAGAAATATTTGCTAATTTTGAAAATAATTCTAAATCAGGTGTACGTGTTTGATTTAACATAAATTTCTTTAATGGAATAGAACCTTTTAAAATAGCATCTTCCATATTTATTTTTTCTTCACTAAATGGTATATAAGCATCTTTATAAATTTTATCAAATGTAGGAGACATAATAAAAAAAGTAAGAAAAAGTGCTAAACCAAGTAATATCTGATTTGGTGGTGCATATGGAGTACCTAACGCATTTCTTAATAAACCAAAAACAATAACGATCCTTGTAAAACTAGTCATCATTAAAAGAAATGCTGGAAGAAAAGTTAAAGATGTTAAAAAAACTAACGTTTGTACTGGTACAGACCAAGTTTGTCCACCATCATCTAAAATATGACTTGTTAATCCAGGAATTTCTGCACGGACTGTTGGACAAAAAAATAATAAAAATAAAAATGGAATAATTCGATAAAACATTGTTTTTTTCCAGGATATTTTAGAAAAATTTTTCAAAGAATAATTAAAATAATTTTTTAGAAACAGAGATTTGTCTGTTTTTTTTATTGGTTCATCTTTTGAAATAGATGAATATGTATATAAATGAGTAATATTTTTTGCTGTAACACCTAATACCAATCTTACCTTTTCGACTTCTATAATAATAATAGATTCTTGAGATCCAACAGATAATCTATCTATTATTTTCATAGAAGATATTATATTATTAATTTTAAAAAAAGAAATCTTTTTTAAAATCCAACTCAAGATTAATATTAGCAATATTATTTCAGATAATGAACTAATTATTTGATAGAATTTTTCACTATTAAATATCGGCTGAAAAGTATTTGATATTGGCTGAAAAAACATATTATTTTTCATAAAATTTAAATTTAAGATAAAACATCTATAGTTTTTAAAGAATTTTTTATACTAGTAATGCGAAGACCATATTTTTTTTCTGAAATTACAATTTCGCCAGATGCAATTAAATGACCATTAATAAAAACATCTAAGGGGTCTTCTGTTGGTTTATCCAAAATTAACATGCTTCCCTTTGAAAAGCTAAGAAAATCTTTAATTTTTATTTTTGATTTTCCTAATTCTACAGTAATATTAACAAATGTATTAAGTAAGACATTTTTATTATTTGTTAAATTTTTAGAATTATTTAATACATGTTTATTCATATTTTCTTCAGATAATAATTTTTTATTACTCTTTTGGTTATCAATTATTTTTTTTTCAGAATTAATTAATTTTTTATCATTATCATTTTTCTGTATATTATTCATTAGAAAGTATTCCTTATCTTTATTAAACTTTAAATTATTATTAATAAACTCTTCTATAAAAACAATAGATTGTTCATTAAACCTTTTAAAGTTTCCAAAAAATATAGCTTGGTCTTCTATAAATCCTATAATTTTATTAGGCTTTTTGATTGATAAAACATCTCCGACTGATAAATTATAAAGTTTATCATATGAAATAGAACTAAACATAAATTTAGATATAACATTTAGTTTAACATCATATATATCATTAAAAGAAATCTTATTATGAATATTTTTTTTTATATTATGTATATTTTTATTATCATTATTTATTGAAAGAAGTATATTTTTATTTATGTATTTAAGTATTGATATAGGAATTAAAATATTAAAAAAAATTTCTATATTATTAATAAAAAAGCTAAAATAACTAATTAAAAATAATGTATTAGGATTAAAATTAGATTGTTTAAAATTAAAAAATATTTTTGTATTAATAAAATTTGTTTCTGTTGAAAAATATTTTTGATAAATTTTAGTGAAAGAAGTTGTTATAAATTTAGTAATTTTAGTATTAATCAAAGTCTCAGTAGATGTAAAATTTTTTATTTTTTTATTTTTATCTTTAAAATGACCTTTACCTCCAAACAAGATATCTATAATAATAGATAAAAAATCATGAGAAAAAATTATGAAAGATTCCTCTTTATAAGGTAAAATTTCTATTAAATTTAGACATCTTAAGTTTTTTATAATATATGTTTCAGAATTACAAGATCCTATTTTTATATGATGAGAAGCTAATTTAATATTATTTTTAGTAAAACTAGTAAAAAATTTTATAAATTGACCTATAAAACTATTATTAATATTTTCTAATATTTCAATTTCATTTTCTTGTAAAAAATTATTTAAATTATTACTTTTCCCCATTTATATACCTCAAAGGTAAAAGTTGTTAAAAAAAACTAAAAAACACGATTTTTTATATCGAATAATATATTTTTTTTAGAATAAAATTCTATAATTTTTATCAAATATATATATCAATTGGTTTAAAATTTTTTAAATCTAAATCATTTTTATATATATTGAGATTTTTTTTAAAACTATCTAGATAGTTAATATTCTTACTAAATAAATTTTTATAGTTTTTGTATTTTTTATTTGTAAGAGAACTAGAAATATTAAATTTTTCTAATTTAATTCCGTGTTCTGTTAATGAATTACGTAAAAAAGGAATAGAATTCTCTAAAAACATTCTTACTTCATTATATTTAGAAATAAATTTTAATGTAGCAGCATTATTTTTCATATTAATCACAATATGTATAGATCCTAAAGATTCTGGTTTTAAATGTATTTCTGCTTGATTGTTTTTGTTAGAAATTGATAAAAGTATTTTATGGCTAATTAATTTTTTCCATTCAATAGAATTTTTTGTATTATTTGAAAGTAATGGTTTTATATATGATTTTATATGTTCTTTTTTATTAAAAATTGGAAATGAATTTCTTCTATGAATTATATTATCAATTTTATTTATATTTTTAGAAAAAAATATAAATTTTTTATTTTTTTTAGTATCTAAGGGAAGAATTACCTTTTTTTCATCTTCTATAAATTTCATTTTATTTTTATAAACTTTAGGGATGTTTGTTTTTCTTTGAAAAAGTTGATTATTTGTTTTTTTTGAGTCTAAATTATTTGTTATTCTTATATTATTTAATTCATTAATTTGATTAAACTGATTTTTATTGTTTATTAGTTTACTTGATTCTGTTTCTATTTTTAATATTTTAAATGTGTTTTTAATTTTATTTTTTTTAGAATCTTTTATATTTTTTAAAAAATCAATAGTATGTAATGAATTAACTTGATTCTTCTTTATTTTTTTTTTTTGCATTTTATTATCTTTAATATTATTAAAAGTTTCAGAATTTAAAATTCTATCTCTTTTATTTAAAATATTTAATAGATTATTAATTATAAAATTAGCACATACAATATTTTTATCGTTATCATCATTTTTTTTTTCTTCTGTAAAAACATTATCAAATTCTATTTCTTTTCTTAGTAAGTATTTATTTAATTGATTTAAAACAGATATTGATAAGCCTTCTTTAAAAATATTATTAAAAAAATTATTATCTTTATTTAAAGAAGCATTATTTTGTGAATTTATATTATAAATCATTTGTAACATGATAATAATTTTCCTTTTTTTAAAAATTTTAATTGAGTACAATTATCATTAATTATGTCTTCCTGTATTTTTTTCATCTTTAATGTTTGTTTTTTATTTATTTTATTTAAATATTCCCAAACTTTTAGTTTCATTTTATTTGCAGACCATTTTTTTAAACTTTTTTTAATTATTCTTTGATTTTCTTCAATGCTATTTATGTTTTCTTTGATAATCACCTGTAATGTAGAAATAAAATTATTATAATTTTTCCACTGATGTACGCAAACTCCTGACATCATTTTATCATGTATTTTTTTTAAATATTCTTTTTGATAATTAATTAATAGTTTTAATTGTTCACTATTCTGTTGTTTTTTTAAATAAAGATTTTTAATCTTAATTGTCTCTTCTTCTATTTTTTTTTTTTCTATTGTTTCTAACAAAGAAAATGAAAATTTTGTATATTTCATTAATATAAGACATCCAGTATATTAAAATATTAAATAAATATTTCATTTAACGCTTGACAAGAAAAAAAATAATCGCTTTTTTCAGATATTCCTTGTTGCAAAAACTTTTCTAATTTCGGCCAAATTTTAATTGCATGATCTAACACTAAATCAGTTCCATTAATATAAGCACCTATATTTATCAAATCTCGATTTCTTTGATACGAAGAAACTAATTTTTTAAAATAAAAAGCTTGAGAATACTGTTTGGCACTAATAATATTAGGCATCACGCGACTAATAGAAGATTTAATATCAATTGCGGGATAATGACCTAAATCAGCATAATAACGAGACAGTATAATGTGCCCATCTAATATAGACCGAGCGAGATGTGAAACTGGATCTTGTTCATCTTCATCTTCAGTTAAAACTGTATAAAATGAAGTAATTGAAGCTTTATTTTTATTAGCTATTCCTGTACGCTCTACTAAAGTAGGAATTTTTGAAAATATAGAAGACGGATAACCTTTAGAAATAGGTAACTCTCCTAAAGATAATGCAATTTCTCGTTGCGCCATAGCATAACGAGTTAAAGAATCCATAATTAATAGTACATGTTTATTATTTTTATAAAAATATTCCGCAATATTAGTAGCATAAGAAGCTGCTTGTATTTTTAATAAAGGAGATACGTCTGCAGGAGCAGCAATAACCACTGATCGAGATAATCCTTCTGCCCCTAATATATTTTCTATAAACTCTTTTACTTCTCGACCTCGCTCTCCAATTAAAGCAATAATAATAACATCAGCTTGTGTATACTTTGCCATCATACCCAGTAAAATACTTTTACCAATACCAGAACTAGAAAAAATTCCTATTTTTTGACCTCTTCCAATTGTTAAAAGTCCATTAATAGCGCGTATTCCAGTATCTAATACTTCAGTAATTGGAGTTCTATTTAATGGGTTAATGCTACAATTTTTTATTGCAGTATAGTATTTATAATCAATTTTAGGTAATTGATCTAAAGGTTGACCTCGTCCGTCTAATACTCTTCCTAATAATTTCATACCCAATGGCATTTTTTTTACAATACCATAATTTCCTGGTTTTACACAAACACGAGCCCCAGGAAAAACACCATTAATTTCTTCAAAAGATAGCAATAAAGTTTTTTCTCCTGAAAAACCTATTACTTCAGCATTCATATATATGTTTTTGCCATCTATTTTTCTTTCAATAAGACATTCCGAACCAATAGGTGTTTTTAATAATCCTATAACTTCTAAAACTAATCCATTAATACTAATAAGACGACCATAATTAACAATATCAGACAGTTTCTCAATTCTATTTTCAACAGAAGAAAACTTTTTTAAAAATTGAGTAAATCTTAAATTCATTAATATTCCTCTGAATAAACAAGACGAGATAATTCCTGCCATCTAGCATCTACTGTTGCATCCATATCAATTTTTTCTGATTTAATTTTACAACCATTTACGTCCATATTATCATCGTAAACTAATGTCCATTTATGAGTATTTAAAAAATCTTTAAAGTTTTTTTCTATTATTTTTTTATTTTTAGGATGAATTATAAGTTGTGGTTTTTTCAAGAATATACCATCTTGATTAATAATCTTTTTTATATAATTTATCAAAATTGATTCATCAATATCAATATTTTTACCAATTACATAAGATGAAATCTTTAAAACTGTTTTTAGCAATTGAGAACATAATGCTTTTTCAAAAATAATGAGAGAATTCTCAAAATCTAAAAATAAATTATTTAATTTATTTTTTAATAATATATTATCTTCTTGACCTTTTATAAGTCCTTTTTTAAAACCAATTTCATATCCTTTTGTTTTTTTTAAATCTATTGTAGATTCTTTTATATCACTAATAAAATTTTTTTGATTTTTTGATGCTATAAAGAAATCTTCTTCTTTAAATTTATCAGAAAAAAACAAAATTTGTTTATTTTCTTTTTTGTTTTTTAAAAATATTTTTTTTGGATACCATCGTGTCCATTTTTTTTCTAAGATCGAATTAGGCATAATACTCTCTTAAAGTTTTTAATGAAATTTTTCCATTTTCTATAATACTTTTAATCATTATTAAAATTAATTTTTGTTCATTTTTTATAGAATTTTTAGAAATATAAGACTTTTTCTGCAAACTCAAAGATAGTTCATTAGATTCTGTTTGAGACATATTTTTAAAAAACTTCTCTCTAATAGAGGAATTAGTATTTTGAAGTGCAATATATAATTTTTCTTTTTCTATATTTTTAATTAAAACTTTAATATGTTTATCATCTATATCTACTAAATTATCAAATAAAAACATTTCTTCAACAATTCTATCTGCTAATTTTTGGTTAAATATACTAATTTTTTTTATCGTTTTTTTCTCATTCTTCATTTTCATTGAATTAAGAATTTGAGCAGCAGTTTTTATACCTCCTTTTTCTGATAAAATTAATTTTTTATTTTGTAATAAATTATTAATAACTTTATTCAATTCGACTAAACTAGATTCTTCAATACCACGAAATTCTATAATTCTTAATATAATTTCAGATTGTTTTTCATCACTAAGAAATGAAAGAACTTGGGCTGATTGATTTTTATCTAAATATACTAGTATTGTAGTAATAATTTGGGGATGTTCATTATCTAATAAAAAAGCTACTTGTTCAGCTTTCATATAATTAAGTGCTTCAATACATATTTTAGCATTACGGATTTCTAATGCTTCTTGTAATAGAGAATTTCCTTTTTTCTCTCCCAATGCTTTTGTTAACATATTAACAAGATACTTATCACTATTATTACAATTTAAAATATTGTTTTTTATAGCAAGATCATAACATTCCGTAAGTATTTCATGTAATTTCTTGTGAGAAACTCTTTTAATATTCACCATAGCAGTAATTAGTTCTTGAACTTCAAAAGGAGTTAAATTTTTTAATATTTCTCCTGCTTGATCAGACCCTATTGTTATTAATAACAATGCACTTTTTTCAGTACCATTTAAAATCATATTTTATCACTCATCCATTTACGAATAATCAACGCTATAGTACGTGGATTCTGATTAGATATATTGCAAATTTGATGGATTAATTTATCTATATTTATATTTTTTTTAATATCTTCTTGAACAGAATTTTCTTGTAAAATATTATTTTTTCCTATATGTTTTTTTTCTTTTAGAACATGTGTATTTTCAAAATTATTTTTTTTTGAAAAAGAACAAATATATTTTTTTAATAATAGAAAAAGAAAGAAAGAAGGAAAAAACCACGGCGCAATAGTAAATAAAAAATTTGATAAATTAAAATTATTTAAATTATTTATTTGAACCGGTATTTTTTCATTATATCTAGTAAATGATGCATTAACAAGATGAATACTGTCTCCTCGCGATTTAGAATATCCTATTGCTTCTTGTACTAATTTTTTAATATTTTTTGTCTTTTCTATAGTTAAAGGAACTAATTTTCCATTTTTATCTTTAATAAAATTCACTATAACTGCTGCTGATAATCTTTTGATTTCTCCTATATTCATTTTAGTATGTGATACACTATGATTTAATTCATAGTTAATGGTATTATCACGATTAATATTACTATTAAAAGGAGTATAGTCATTTTTTAAATTATTACTATTTTTTACAGTATTTAGTTTTCTTGTATTTTTATTCTCTTGAGTATTCTTATTTAAATTAATATCATCATTGGATAAAGAATTCGGTATATTTTCTTTCTCTATTTCATCATGAATACTTATTTGACGAGATCTTATTGATTGATTTTTATGATTAGTATTCGGTGAATATTTTTCTTGTGTTTTTTCTTGTGCATTAAAATCTATTTGTGCAGTTACTTGAGCATAAACATTACCAATCCCTACTAATGGTTCTAAAATATTTTTTATTCTATTTCGATAACGAGATTCAATCTCTTCAGAATATTTAAACTGCAAATCATTAACGTGATCATATTCTACAGAATTCTGATTTAATAAGTTTCCTAATTGATCTACGATGGTAATATTTTTTACTGAAAGATTTGATATACTACTTGAGACTAAATGTAATATTGCATTAATTTGTCCCATATCTAATGTTCTTCCTGGCTGAAGTTCTAAAACAACAGAAGCTGAAGATTTTTTTTTGTCTTGTAAAAATAATGATGTTTTAGGAAATGCTATATGTATTCTAGCACTTTTCACAATATTAATTCTTTGTATAGTTCGAGCTAATTCCCCTTCTAAAGCACGATGATAATTTATTTGTTCATTAAATTGACTCATTCCAAATTTTTCTTTATCTAATAATTCAAAACCAACACCTCCACCTCTAGGAAGATTATTTTCTGCCAAACGCAAACGAATTTCATAAACTTTATCTTTTGGAACTGATATTTGACCTGAAATATCAGTAAATTGATAAGGAATTTTCATTTGATTTAGTTCATTAATAATAGCTCCACCATCTTCATTAGATAAATGATTATACAAAACTTGATACTCGGGAGATTTAATCCATATTGAAACAGAAACAGCAGTAATAACTGCAGCTGTTAATAAAATAATTAAAACACGAGAACTTTTTAAAAAACGAGATAGAAAATTATTAAATTTTTTTTTCTCTTTTAAAACTGATTCTTCTATAGTGCTAAAATTCATGAAATCTTCCTATCTGAATAATTAATTCTAACTATAATTTAGTGATGATTAAAAAAATTTTACTAATAGTATGAAATAAAAAAATTTCTTGTTAAATTATTATCAATAATATAATAAAAAATGTTATTTTAGTATAATATTAAAATTCTTATCTTTATAGTATTTTTATCTTAATAAAGGTATGATAATATTTTAAAAATTTAAAAATATAAAAATTATTTTATAATGAGGAAGATTATGTTTATTAATAATATAGATCATCAAAACATTAATACAAAAATTAATTTATTAGATATAAATACAAAAACACAAAAAACAGAAAGTGACAAATTTATGGATTATATAAAAATAGGATTAGGAGAAATAAGTAAAACTCAAAATCATGCAAAATCTGATTCGGAAAAATTTATATTAAATCAATCAGGAGTTTCTCTAAATGATGTAATGATAAATTTAGAAAAATCTTCTATTTCTATGCAAATGGCAATCCAGATAAGAAATAAAATTATGTCAGCCTATCAAGAAATTATGAATCAACAAATCTAACTGATAAACCTTACTGTGCTGAATAAAAAATTTAGCACAGTATTATAATAAATGTTATACAGTCATTTTAAAAATAAAGAATTTTTTTATATTTTTACAAAAATTTAAACTTTAAAAACAATTCAATGGAGCTAAGCGGAATCGAACCGCTCACATCTTGCATGCCATGCAAGCGCTCTGCCAAATGAGCTATAGCCCCAAAAATATTACAATATAAAAACACATGAATCCTGTCAATTTATTTTTTATAAATTATTTTAAAAATATATTTTTCATGAAAACTTAAAATATAATCTTACTAAAAATCATATGTGTCAAATTTTTTATCAATAATTTTTAGGTCTACAAAATAAAAAAATCAATATAACACTACTATCTATATATTCTTAATGTAATTAATTGATTTTTTAATTCTTAATAAAGTTTTTTCTCGACCGATTAAATTAATTATAGAACTAATACTAGGCGAATAGATATCTCCTGTCATAGAAATACGCAATACCATATTCACTTCTTTTGTTTTTACTTTAATATCTAAAGATATATCATTAATTATCGTAGAAATATTATAATCATTCCATATAGATAATTTTTTCATTCTTTTGTAAGATTCTTCTAAAATAGAAGAATTTTTTTTTGTAAAATATTTTTCTACTGCTTTTTTATTAAAAAAATCAAATTCTTCATAAAAATAGCGACAAGATTCCGTTATTTCTTTTAAAGTACTATAACGATTTCTTAATAATTTAACTAAAGATTCTACATCAGGACCATTTTTTATATCAATTTTTTGGTTTGTCATATAATCTTGAAGAAGATTAGAAACGTAATTTAATGGTAGATTATTAATATAATATTTATTCATCCATAAAAGTTTTTTAATATTGATCGTACTAGAAGATTTACTAATAGATTTTAAATTAAACAGTTCCTGCATTTCTGATATATTAAATATCTCTTTATCACCATAAGACCAACCTAATCGTATTACATAATTTAATAATGCTTCTGGTAAAAAACCATTTTTACTGTACTCGATGACATTTAAAGCATTTTTCCGTTTAGAAATTTTATGTCCTTCTTCATCTAAAATCATTGATAAATGAGCATAAATAGGTATTTTAACTCCCAATGAGTTCAAGATATTAATTTGACGTGGCGTATTATTAATATGATCTTCTCCACGAATAACATGAGTGATTTCCATATCTAAATCATCTACAACAACACAAAAATTATAAGTAGGCATTCCATTAGAACGTTGAATAACAAGATCATCTAATTCTGCATTATCAAAAATAATTTCTCCTCTAATTTTATCTTGAAATACTACTTTTCCAGAAAGTGGGTTTTTAAAACGTATTACATATTTTTGATTTGATGTATTTTTAATTTTTAAATTTCTACAAGTACCAGGATAACGTGGTTTATGACCTTCTCTAATTTGTTTTAGTCGTATTTGTTCTAATTCCTGAGATGAACAAATACAGATATATGCATCTTTTTTTTCTAACATAGAATTAATAACTTGTTTATATCTATTTAATCTTTGAGTTTGAAAATAAGGACCTTCATCCCAATTCAAACCTAACCATTTTAATCCATTTATGATAGAATTAATAGAAATTGCTTGAGAACGTGAAAGATCAGTATCTTCTATACGAAGTACAAACTTTCCACTATGATGTCTTGCAAATAACCAAGAATATAACGCAGTACGAATACTACCAATATGTAAATTTCCAGTAGGACTAGGTGCAAAACGAGTTTTTACTTTCATATATTCCTTTAAAAAAATCAATTTAACAATTAATAATATAAAATATTATTTTAATATTAGAATTATTAATCTTTTTTTAAAAAATAGATTATTATTTAATCATTCTGATTAAATTTACAACAAACAAATTTTATTTTTTAAAAAAAGATTGACTCTATTTCTTCTAGCTTTACAATATATGTATATATAAATTTATAAAAGGGTGATTAGCTCAGTTGGTAGAGCTCCTCCTTTACACGGAGGAAGTCGGCGGTTCGAGTCCGTCATCACCCACCAAGTATATTTATAAAAGGGTCGTTAGCTCAGTTGGTAGAGCAGTTGACTTTTAATCAATTGGTCGCAGGTTCAAATCCTGCACGACCCAAAAATTAAATGCTATTATTTAATTTGAATTAAATGTTTTAATTCTTCTTCATTCATAATTCTA
The DNA here is from genome assembly GCF_005083565.1 of Buchnera aphidicola (Acyrthosiphon lactucae). Lineage (NCBI taxonomy): Bacteria > Pseudomonadati > Pseudomonadota > Gammaproteobacteria > Enterobacterales > Erwiniaceae > Buchnera > Buchnera aphidicola. Next base: position 74,219 of record NZ_CP034891.1, on the reverse strand, counting down.
ATTTTTAAATTTTTTGCTCTAAAAAATTTAGATCCAAAATTTTTACCATAAATTAAAATATCTGTTTTCTGAGAAATATTATGCAAAACATTCGCACCTAAATTTATTAAAATTCTCTTTAGTTTTGTTCTTGAAAAAGAATTAAATACTCCCGTTAAAACAATTTTTTTATTTAAAAAAAGTGTTTTTTTTATATTGGATTTCTGTAATTCCTGATCGTCCCAATAAATTCCTGCTTTTGTAATTAACTCATTAATCATTTTACGATTGGAAACTGTATAAAAATAATTAAATATATTATTTGCAATAACTTTTCCTATTCCATCTATAGAATTCAATTCTAAAACATCAGCATTCATTAATTTATCTAATTTTAAAAAATAATTTGAAATTTTTTGAGAAACAATCTCTCCCACACCAGGTATACCTAAAGCATAAATAAAACATTTAAGAGTAGTTTTTTTACATTGAATAATAGAATTAATAATTTTTAAGCTTTTCTTTTTTCCTACATTTTTTAATTTAATGAAATCAAGATCTTTAAGATAAAAAAAATCTATTGGATTTTTAACAAATCTTTTTTTTATTAATTCATTAATAATTTTTGGACCTAAACCCTTTACATACAAAGATTTTTTTGAAAAAAAATGATATAATGCTTTTTTTTTCTGAGCATCACAAGTTAGTCCAGAATGACAACGAATTAATTTTTCGTCAGTATTTTCTAATAATTTTGTATTACATACTGGACAAAATTCAGGAAAAGTAATTTTTTTCGCATTTTTACAGCGTATATTTTTAACAACACTTAATAATTTTGGTATAACATCACCGGAACGACAAATTATAACAGAATCATTAACATGTAAATTTAATCTTTCTATTTCATACTTATTATGTAATGAAGCTTTTCTAATCATAACACCAGATATATAGACAGGATTAAAATAAGCTACAGGAGTAATTACACCTGTTCTACCAACTTGAAATTTAACATCATTTAATAAAGTAATTTTTTCTGAAGAAAAGAATTTAAATGCTATTGCCCATCTTGGAGATTTTGTATTACATCCTAATTTTTTTTGTAATTCTATTGAATTTACTTTAATAACAATTCCATCTATATCAAAATCAAGAAAATTTCTTTTTTTTTCAAATTTTTTATAAAATTCTTTAACCTCTACATAACTTGAACAAATTATAATTTCTTTTTTTACAGGTAGTCCCCAAGATACACATTTCATTAATCGTTTATAATGAGTGTTTAGTTCTTCATTAGTTTCTGTGAAGAAATAACATCCGTAACATGAGAAAATCAATTTTCTTTCAGCTGTTATTTTTGGATCAATATGACGTAGTGATCCTGCTGCTGCATTCCTAGGATTAGAAAAATATTTCTGTTTATTATTTTTATATTTTTCATTTAATTTTATAAAATTAGATTTTAACATAAATACTTCGCCCCGAACTTCTAATCTTTTGGGTATATCAATTCCTTTTAATTGTAATGGAATTGATTCGATCATTCGAGCATTAGCAGTAATATTTTCTCCTTGAAAACCATCACCTCGGGTTGCTGCACGCACAAAAACTCCTTCCTCATAAATTATACTAATTGCTATTCCATCTAATTTGAGTTCGCAACAAAAAGATATTAATTCATTAATACTAATAGATTTTTTAATTCTTTTTTCAAAATTTAAATATCCATTTATATCAAATGTATTTTCTAACGATAACATAGGAAAAAAATGTTTTATTTTTTTAAAATTTTTCAACAAACCTGATCCTACTTTTTGTGTAGGTGAGTCTGAGGTAATAAGTTTTTTGTTTTTTAATTCTAAATTATATAATTGATTTAATAAATAATCATATTCTGCATCAGAAATAATTGATTGATTTAATGTATGATAAAAGTATTCATATTTTAAAATATTTTTTCGTAATTTAGTAATTTTATTCTTAGTAGATGTCATAAATTTATTATATATGTAATTATTATAGAAATAGATGAATTTTAAATTATCTCAAATTTCATAAATTAATAATATTAGTATTCTTAAATATTTTTTATTATATAATTTTTATTTATAATATATAAATAAAATTTTTTAATAATTATTAAAATAAATATTTTAAAAAAATATTTAACAAGAAGACCGAATAAAATTTTGTAATATTATTTAAATTTTTAAATATAGAAAAAATTTCAAAAAAAGGAAAAAAATGAGTAAAATATATGAAGATAACTCTTTAACTATTGGTAACACACCTCTAGTTCGTTTAAATAAAATTGGACACGGAAATATTTTAGTAAAAATAGAATCTAGGAATCCAAGTTTTAGTGTTAAATGTAGAATTGGTGCTAATATGATATGGAGCGCAGAAAAAAATCAAAATATAAATAAAAATATAGAATTAATAGAAGCGACTAGTGGTAATACAGGAATAGCATTAGCTTATGTTGCTGCTTCTAGAAATTATCGATTAACTCTAACTATGCCTGATACAATGTCTATTGAAAGACAAAAAATATTAAAATCTTTAGGGGCAAAACTAATATTAACAAACGGAAAATATGGTATGCAAGGAGCTATTTCTAAAGCTAATGATATTGTATCATGTAATTCAGGGAAATATTTTTTATTAAAACAATTTGAAAATCCAGCTAATCCCGAAATTCATCAACAAACTACTGGTCCAGAAATCTGGAACGATACTAATGGAAATTTAGATATATTAATTTCTGCTGTAGGAACAGGAGGAACAATAACAGGTATCACAAGATATATAAAAAAAATAAAAAGAAAAAAAAACTTAATTAGTATAGCTGTTGAACCTTCCGAATCACCGGTAATTACACAGTTTTTAACAGGAAAAGAAATAGCACCTGGACCACATAAGATTCAAGGTATTGGAGCAGGATTTATTCCTAAAAATCTAGATTTAACATTAATTGATCAAGTAATTACTGTGTCTAGCGAAGAAGCAATACTTATGGCTCGAAAATTAATGAAAAAAGAAGGAATATTAGCAGGAATTTCTTCTGGTGCTGCATTACATGCAGCAATAAAAATACAAAATAAAAAAAATTTTTTAGATAAGAAAATAGTTGTTATTTTACCGTCTTCAGGAGAACGTTATTTAAGTACAGAATTGTTTTCTAATCTATAAAAAAATAATTAAAATACAACTTTCCAATAAAAAAATTTTAAAAACCTTGTTTTTATTACATATCTTGTATTTTAATAGTTAAAAAATATTTTAAAATTATTAAAAAATTACATTAATAAACTTTTATTAAGGGGAAAAAATGTTTCAAAAAAAAGTTACAATAACTGCTCCGCATGGTTTACATACTCGTCCTGCAGCTCAGTTTGTGAAGGAAGCAAAAAAATTTATTTCTGAAATCTCAATTACTTATAATGGAAAATCAGTAAATGCAAAAAGTTTATTTAAAATTCAAACGCTTGGTTTAATCCGAGGAAGTCTTATTACACTAACAGCTCAGGGAGAGGATGAAAAAAAAGCAATTGAACATTTATCTCTAATAATTACAGAATTAGAATAAATAAATACTAAAGAATCAATTTTTGATTTCTCTAAAACAGAACTAGAAGTTACATAAAAAAACTTCTAATTATTTTATGAAAAATGTATTTGCCTGACATGTTATATTTCGATCTCTAAATAGATAAACTTTATTATTAAAGGTAATGTTATGATTTCAGGCATTTTAGCATCACCGGGCATAGCTTTTGGAACAGCTCTTTTATTAAAAGAAGAAGAAATTGTTATTAACCGGAAAATAATTACTATTAAAAATATTAAAAAAGAAATAGAAAGATTTTTTGAAGGTAGAAAAAAATCAATACAACAATTAACAGAAATAAAAATCAAAACAAGGAAACTATTAGGGAAAAAAAAAGAAAGTATTTTTGAAGGTCATATTATGCTTCTTGAAGACGAAGAATTAGAACAAGAAGTAATTTCTTTAATCAAAGAAAAAAATATATCTGCTGCAGCAGCTACTGAATTAATTATTGAAGGACAAGCAAAAGCTCTAGAAGAACTAAAAGATGAATATTTAAACAATAGAGCTATCGATGTAAGAGATATTGGAAGTCGCTTATTAAAAAATATACTTAATCTAAATATTATTGATTTAAATAATATAAATAGTGAAGTGATTTTAATTGCAAAAGATTTAACTCCTTCCGAAACAGCACAAATTAATCTAAAATATATTTTAGGCTTTATTACTGATTTAGGAGGTAGAACGTCACATACCTCAATTATGGCAAGATCATTAGAAATTCCTGCAATCGTAGGAACTGGAAATATTACAAAAATAGTTAAAAATAATGATTATCTTATTTTAGATTCTATTAATAATCAAATTTTTATAAATCCATCTAATCAATTAATTAATCAAAAAAAAGAAATAAAAAATAAGTATATTTTAAAAAAAAATAAATTAATAGCTCTAAAAAGTTTACATGCTACAACTATTGATGGACATAACATTAAAATTGGTTCTAATATTGGCGATCTTAAAGATATTGATTCTGCAAAAAAAAATGGTGCTGAATGTATTGGCCTGTATCGAACTGAGTTTTTATTTATGGGTAGAAATTCTTTACCTACTGAAAACGAACAATTTCAAGCATATAAAAAAATTGCAGAATTAATGAAAAATAAATCTGTGATTATCAGAACAATGGATATTGGTGGAGATAAAGATCTTCCTTATATGAATTTACCAAAAGAAGAAAACCCTTTTCTCGGATGGCGTGCTATACGAATTTTAATAGATCGCAAAGAAATATTACATACTCAGTTAAATGCTATTCTTAGAGCTTCTGCATTTGGTAAAATATATATTTTATTTCCTATGATAATATCTGTAGAAGAAATTAGATTTTTAAAATCAGAAATTAAAAAACTTAAAATTCAATTAAGTAATAATAATATATTATTCGATAAAAATATTAAAATTGGAATTATGATAGAAACCCCAGCATCAGCTATAATAGCTGAATACTTAATAAAAGAAGTAGATTTTTTTAGTATTGGAACTAATGATTTAACACAATACACTTTAGCTGTTGATAGAGGTAACGATTTAATTTCACATCTTTATAATCCTATGAATCCATCTGTTTTAAAATTAATTAAAAAAGTTATCGATATTTCACATTCAAACGGAAAATGGACTGGGATATGCGGTGAACTAGCTGGAGATGAACGTGCTACTGTTCTTTTATTAGGTATGGGATTAGATGAATTTAGTATGAGTTCAATAAGCATTCCTAAAATTAAAAATATTATTCGCAATACATCTTTTTCTAACGCTCAAAAATTAGCAAAAAAAGCATTAACACTACCTACTACAAAAGAAATAATCCATTTAGTAGAAAATTTTATTAATCATTAAGATACAAAATATTATCAAAGATATAATAAAAAGTACCTAGGAGAAAAAAATGAGTTTCTTTTCTGATTTTTTTAACAGTAAGAAAACTAATTTTTCTAAAAAAATAGATATTATTGCACCTATATCAGGTGATATAATAAATATAGAAGATGTACCAGATCTTGTTTTTTCTAAAAAAATTGTAGGTGATGGAATAGCTATTAAACCATCAGGAAATAAGATACTTGCACCAGTAAATGGAAAGATTGGAAAAATATTTGAAACTATGCACGCTTTTTCAATAATTTCAGAAGATAATGTTGAATTATTTGTACATTTTGGAATTGATACCGTAAAGTTAAAAGGAGAAGGTTTTAAAAAAAAAGCACAAGATAATCAAAAGGTAAAAATAGGAGATGAAATTATTACATTTGATTTAGATTTTCTTACAGAAAAAGCGCAGTCTGTTTTAACTCCTGTCGTAATATCTAATATAGAAAATTTTAAAAAAATAAAAAAATCATCTGGAACTATTGTTGCTGGAAAAACGGTTATTATTACGTTGTTTTATTGATTTTCAATATAAAAACGGTGCTATTATTTAGTACCGTTTTATATATACTGTTTATATTAAATAATTTTAACGGAAAAATAAATGCTTGATTTATATCAAGTTATCACTTCTATTATTATTGGAATAATAGAAGGGATAACAGAATTTCTTCCTATTTCTTCCACAGGACATATAATTATAGCTTCTCATTGGTTAAAAATAGAAAATAATAATACAAAAATATTAGAAATGTTTATTGAATTTGGTTCTGCGTTATCAATATTATATTTTTTTCATAAAAAAATTTTAAATTTAATAAAATTTAATATAAATATTAAAAACAAAAAAACAAAAAATGTTCATATTCTTATTTCTATTTTACCCACCATATTTTTTGGACTGATATTTTATAAAAAAATTAAACTATTATTTAATATATATAACGTTATGTATGCTTTAATATTAGGTGGTTTTTTTTTATTAATATCTGAAATATTTAAACCAAAAAAATATAAAATAAATAGTATTAATGATATTACTTTATTTCAATCTACAATAATCGGTTTTTTTCAAATTCTTTGTTTATACCCTGGTTTTTCAAGATCTGGAGCTACTATAGCAACTGCAATATTATTAGGAATAAAACGATCAGTTGCAATAGAATTTTCTTTTATAATATCAATTCCATTAATAATGGGAGCATCTTTTTTTGATATCATTAACAATATTAGCAATATTAGAATATCAGATCTACCAATATTTTTTATGGGATTTATTATCTCTTTTATAGTTTCTTTATTATGTATTAAAAAATTATTAGAAATTATCAACAAAACATCACTAATATTTTTTGGAATATATCGTTTTATAATGGCTGGATTAATTTATTTAATTAATTAGTTTAAATTTTAGTTAAAAAATTTTTTATAGATAGGAATAATATTGAATATTTTTTAAACGCCATAATTCTAATTTTTCAATTCTTAAACGCATTAATTCATTTTTTATTGCATAACCCTTAAAGCCTTTTTTTAAAATTAATTTAATAGAAACACTTTTAACAATATAAAAACATTTTTTTAAAAAACAACCAGATTTTACATGATAAAACTCAGATTTATACTGACTTAAAAAATTAAAATTACTTAAAAATGCTAGTTTTTTAATACGTTCCGGTTTTCTCCATGCATCAACTTTTGAAAATAAATTTATAATGTTTTTAGATGATTGGTGATAAATGGTATTTAAAAAAAAATAAAATCCAGTATGCAAAACTGCTATATCTCTAACACAAGATGGAATATTAAATCGCTTACATAGATTCTTAATAATAGAAGCAGAATATGAATCAAAAAATATCTTTGAATAATTTTTATTTATTTGATTAACTGATAAAAATTGACATAAATAAGCAAAACGCACATCGATATCTTTATTATAAAGTGATATTTTAGCTAATCCCATTAATATCATATTTTTATTACATAATTTTTTAAAAAAAGAATAGTTTAAAAAAAAATTTTTTTCATATAAAAAATACAGTTCTGGAAAAAAAAAATTAAGTGCATTACAAGTATATAAAACTTGAAAATATACATGAGGATTAGAAGTTTTAAAAGCTTTTTCAGTTTCATTCCATATTCTATTTGATGTTAGATATAACAATTCCTTTTTTTTAACTATTATACACATTAACAACATAGTTTCTTTTGCGACTTTAAATCCTAAATGAACTAAAGAAGCTGCAAATCTTGCTACACGTAAAACACGCAATGGATCTTCAATAAAAGATTCTGAAACATGTCGTATTAAACGACATTCTATATCTTTTTTGCCTTGAAAAGGATCAATATAATTACCATATTCATCTTGTGCAATAGCATTAATAGTTAAATCTCGTCTTACTAAATCTTCTTCTAAAGTAACATTAGAATTACAATCAGTATCAAAACCAGTATATCCTCTTCCAGCTTTTCTTTCTTTTCTTGCTAAAGCATATTCTTCATGTGTTTCTGGATGCAAGAAAACTGGGAAATCTTTCCCGACTTGTTGAAAATTTTTTTCTAATAACATTTTTTCTGTAGCTCCAACTACTACCCAATCTTTATCTTTAACAGGCAAATTAAGTAAAGAATCACGAACAGCTCCTCCTACTAAATATATTTTCATAATCATTTTCTCATACTAAAAAATAAAATTCTATTCTATAATATAAAAATAGAATTTTTAAATAATTATTTATTATTTTAAATATTTAAGAAATGTAATAATATTTCATATAATATATAAAAAATATCGTATTTAATTTATAAATTTTTATATCTTAAAAAAAATAAAATTTTATATTTTATTAAATGACTTAAACTTATCGAGATAATATCATGAAAAAAAAATTGATCAATTTTAATAATTCACTTGTTCTAGTTGTAGGAGATCTTATACTAGACTGTTATTGGTATAGTAAAAATCACTATATGTCGTCAGAACAATTAACACCAATCCTACCAATTTATAAAATTAAAGAACAACCTGGAGGTGCTGCAAATGTAGCTAAAAATATTGCAGAGATTGGAGGTTGTTCTAAAATAATTGGTTATATTGGTACAGATAATGAAGGATCAATATTAAAAAAACTTATGAATCATCTTAGAATTGATTCTGATTTAATTTCTCTAGAAAAAAATAAAACAATTACTAAGATTAGAATCTTATCAGAAAAAAAACAATTGATTCGAGTAGATTTTCAAGAAAAATATATTTCTAAAAAAATGAATATATTACATCAAAAAATTATTAATTCATTATCATATTTTAAAGTTTTAGTACTATCAGATTATGCAAAAGGTACTCTAGCACATATAAAAGAAATAATTAGTTTTGCAAAAAAAATATCTATTCCAATACTTATAGATCCTAAAGGAATAGATTTTAAAAAATATTCAGGCGCTAGTTTATTAACACCAAATCTTTCTGAATTTGAAAAAATAGTTGGAAAATGTTATAGAGAAAATGAAATTTTACAAAAAGGAATAAAATTATTATCTGAATTAAAATTATCAGCATTATTAGTTACTCGTTCTAAGAATGGAATGACTTTGTTTCAAAAACAAAAAAAACCAATACATTTTCCTGCTATATCTCAAATAGCATCTGATGTAACTGGTGCAGGAGATACTGTAATTGCTATAATTGCAGCTTCTTTAGCAACAGGATATTCTTTAGAAGAAGCATGTTTTTATGCTAATATTGGAGCTAGTATAGTCATAAAAAAAATTGGTACTGAAACAGTAACTATAAATGAATTAAATTCTGTTTTAAACTGCCAATAAAAAAATAATTCTTATTAGATTTTATAATTTTTTTATAAAAATTTTCTTTGATAAAAATTTATATAATATATAATTATAATAAGTTTTTATATTCAAATAATATTTGAATAATACTATATAAAAAAATAAAAATTATACTTGAAATAAAAATTTCTGCATTGCTCTTGAATTTAATTCAATATATAATATCTTTTGTATGATTTTATAAAAAAATTAAGATATAAAATAAAAATTAACTAAATTTATTATTAATAAAACTTGTTTTATTGAATAATTTAACTCTATTAAGATTTTTATAATGAATCAAATACTTCTATCTAAATTTGGAACACCTACAGAGCGAATTCAAAAAGCAATACTTGCTTTACAATCTGGTCAAGGCATTATTATATTAGATGATGAACAACGTGAAAACGAAGGAGATCTCGTTTTTGCCTCTGAAAATATGACAGTAGAACAAATGGCTTTTACTATTCACTATGGCAGCGGAATAGTATGCCTATGTATAACTGAATCTAAACGAAAACAGCTTGATTTACCTATGATGGTTAAAAAAAATACTAGTATGTATCGTACTGGATTTACAGTAACAATAGAAGCTTCTAAAGGTATTTCTACTGGTGTATCAGCTAAAGATAGACTCACTACTATAAAAACTGCTATTTCTGACAATGCTAAACCTAGTGATTTAAGTAGACCAGGTCATGTATTTCCTTTAAGAGCTCATAAAGGTGGAATTTTATCAAGAGCAGGACATACGGAAGCTGCCATTGAAATTGTTGCTCTAGCAGGATTTAAACCAACTGGAGTAATTTGCGAATTAACAAATAAAAATGGAACTATGGCTCGTATAAATGAAATTATAGAATTTTCTAAAAATAAAAAAATGCCAGTATTAACTATACAAGATTTAATTTTTTATATTAAAAAGATAAATCATTTATAGACCATTTTGGCTTTACTAATATTTCTAATTGAGGATTTTGTGCCTCTTTCTCACGTAATGAACCAAGATATGCAATCATAGCTCCATTATCTGTACAAAGTTCTAAACTAGAATAAAAAACTGTTCCATTAAAATATTTTTTAACCATTTTTTTAGATTTTTTACGCAAATTATGATTAGCACTAACACCACCTGCTATAACTAAACGTTTCCAGTTTTGTTTTTTTAATGCTTTTTTAGTTTTAATTAATAATATATCAATTACTGCATCTTCAAAAGCTCTTGCAATATTAGCTTTTTCTTGTATACTTTTATCACATTTATTAATTGTTTGAGCCGCAAAAGTTTTCAAACCCGAAAAACTCAAATTTAAACTAGCATCATGTATCATAGGTCGGGGAAAATAAAAATAATCTTTAATTCCTCTACATGCTAATTTAGATAATTCAGAACCACCTGGATATTTTAATCCTAATAATTTTGCTGTTTTATCAAACGCTTCACCAGCTGCATCATCTAAACAATTTCCAAGTATTTCATATTGACCAAATTTGTGAGCACCGATAATTTGTGTATGTTTTCCTGATACTAAAAGTCCAATAAATGGAAACTTAATTGATTTAAACTCTAACATTGCTGATAATAAATGTGCTTCCATATGATGAACTGGAAGAACTGGTATATTTAAAGACAGTCCTAATGAGCATGCAAACGTAGCCCCTACTAATAACGAACCAACTAAACCAGGACCAGCAGTATAAGCTATTATATCAATATATTTAGCAATATTTTTTTTTTTAAATATTTTTTTTAATAAAAACATCATTGCTGTCACATGTTCTCGAGATGCTAATTCTGGAATAATACCTCCATGTATATTATATAATTTTCTTTGATTATATACTTCGTTAATTAATAATCCTTCTTTACTATCATAAATAGCTACACCTGTATCATCACAAGAAGTTTCAATACCTAATATTCTCATAAATTTAAACCTATATATTAAATTTTAAAAATAAGAAAAAATACATTTCACATCAATTTTAAATTAATGTTATTCTAAATAAATTAATTTTAAATAATTTTATTAAAACTATATTAAACATAAAAAATGATACTTTACAATATAATACTCATTGATATAGGATCTATTATATTAAAAATATTTTGATATTTTTTTATTTTGAAAAATAAATAATTGAGGTAAATTTTGAATGCCAATAATAAAAGTACGTGAAAATGAACCATTTGATGTTGCACTCCGTCGTTTTAAACGATCTTGTGAAAAAGCTGGTATTTTAGCTGAAATTCGTCGAAGAGAATTTTATGAAAAACCAACCACTGAACGCAAACGAGCCAAAGCTTCAGCTATCAAACGTCTTGCAAAAAAACTTACACGAGAAAATGCAAGACGTATTCGTATGTATTAAATACATTTTAGACAATAAAATCACTAAAAAAAACCGTTCTTCTTTAAGAACGGAAATAAATTCTATAATTATAAAATTATATGTCTGGTAAAATACCTAAATATTTCATTACTGAACTACTATTTCGAACTGATATCGTAGAATTAATTAATACACGTCTAACATTAAAAAAATATGGTAAAAATTATCAAACTAACTGTCCTTTTCATCATGATAAAACTCCATCTTTTACTGTAAGCTATGAAAAGCAATTTTACTATTGTTTTGGATGTAATGCGCATGGTAATGCAATTGATTTTTTAATGCAGTATGAACATTTAAATTTTATAGAAAGCATTGAAGAATTATCTATAATACATGGTATTACGATACCATTTGAAAAATCAATACCTAACAATGTTTATTTTAAAAAGCAAAAACTCTATTTTTTAATGGAAAAAATATGTAAGTTATATAACAAGAACATAAATTTCACTCATTTAGCCAATCAATATTTAATTAAACGAAATATTAATAAAAATATGATTGATTTTTTTTTAATTGGATTTTCAAGTTTAAATTGGAAAAACTTTTATACAAAATTAAATATAAGCAAAGAATTTGAACAAGAATTATTAATTAATAATATAATTTCTATTAATAAAGAAGGATATACATATGATCGATTTCAGGGACGTATAATATTTCCTATACAAGATCATCATGGTAGAATCGTCGGTTTCGGAGGTCGTTCGTTAAATAACACTTTACCAAAGTATCTTAATTCACCTGAAACAGATATTTTTCATAAAAGAAAACAAATTTATGGATTATATCAAGTTAAAAAAAAATGTTTAAAACCTACATATTTGTTAGTAGTTGAGGGATATATTGATGTTATAACATTAACACAATATAATATAAATTATGTAGTCTCTACATTAGGTACTGCAATAACTAGTGAACATATTCAACTTCTCTTTCAAAATACTGATATAATTATATATTGTTATGATGGTGATGATGCAGGAAAAAACGCAGCTTGGTGCACTTTAAAAAAAACATTACCATATATATCAGATAAAAAAACAGTAAAATTCATCTTATTACCTAATAATGAAGATCCTGATTCAATTATTAAAAAAGAAGGTAGAAAGAAATTTCAAACACGTATCGATAATGCAATTACTATGGCAAAATTTTTTTTTAAAAACATGCTAAAAAATATTAATTTATTATCTGATGATGATAAATTTCATTTAAGCGTACGTGCTTTGCCTTTAATCAATACTATTTCTAGCGATACGATAAGAATTTACTTACGTCAGATATTAGCCAGAATGATAGGAATTTTAGATGATAATCAATTTGAAAAATTTTTATATGAAAAAGAAATTAAAAAAACTAAAAAACGACAATTTCAAATTAAACGTACTCCAATGCGTACTTTAATAGGACTGCTTTTACAAAATCCTAGTTTAGCAAAAATAGCTCCTTCAATAATAAAATTTAAAAATTTACAAGTAGAAGGATTACCTATATTTTTGGAAATATTACAAACATGTCTTGATAATCCTAATATTAATACAGGTCAATTATTAGAATTATATAGAAATACTAAAATAATTAATATCTTAAAAATTTTGTCTAGATGGGATTTAATGATAATTCAAGAAGAAATTCAAAATATGTTTTTAGATTTATTAATGAATATATATAATAAAGTTCTTCAAAAAAGACAAGAATATCTTATTGCAAAAGAAAGAATAAAGGGGTTAAAAATGAATGAAAAAAAAGAAATTTGGTCTATTAATAAAGCATTATCCAAAAAATAAAATTAAATTTTTTTAAAAATTAGTAGTAATTTAAAAAATTAATACTTTAAAAATTTTAAATATATTTAAAAATTTAAGATAATTTTATTATCTTTCATTATTGACAAAACAGTCAATTCATATTCGTGAAATTAACAGAATCTGGATATCATATTATGGATCAAAACCCACAATCGCAACTTAAGCTACTTGTCACACATGGCAAAGAGCAAGGATATTTAACCTATTCTGAAGTTAATGATCATTTACCAGAAGATATTATTGATTCTGAACAAATCGATGATATCATTCAGATGATTAATGATATGGGCATTCCAGTAGTTGAAGAAGCACCTGATGCTGATGATCTAATATTAAATCAAATCAATACAGATACAGATGAAGATGCAGTTGAAGCAGCAACACAGGTACTATCTAGTGTAGAATCTGAATTAGGAAGAACTACAGATCCTGTTCGAATGTATATGAGAGAAATGGGTACTGTTGAGTTACTTACACGAGAAGGAGAAATTGATATAGCTAAACGTATTGAAGAAGGTATTAATCAAGTTCAATCCTCAGTATCAGAATATCCAGAAGCTATTACGTATCTTCTTGAACAATATGATCGTGTCAAAACTGGTGAAATACGGTTATCTGATATAATAACAGGTTTTGTAGATCCAAATGCAGAAGAAATTTTTTCTCCTACAGCTATTCATGTAGGATCTGAACTTCTAGATGAAGAGCAAGAGAATCAAGAGGAAGAAGAACATAATCAAGAAGAGCATGAAGATGATCAAAGCATTGATCCAGAATTAGCTAATGAAAAGTTTTCTGAATTACGCATTCAATACAATAATACTAATAACACAATTAAAAATAAAAAAAGAACACATAAAGACTCATTATTAGAAATTTATAATCTTTCAGAGATTTTTAAACAATTTCGATTAGTTCCAAAACAATTTGATCATTTAGTTAATAATATGAGACATATGATGGAAAGAGTTCGAATACAAGAAAGAATTATCATAAAATTATGTGTTGAAATATGCAAAATGCCAAAAAAAAATTTTATTAAGATTTTTCCAGTAAAAAAAATTAATAATATTTGGTTTATAAAAGAACAAAATACAAATCAACCATGGTCTGAAAACTTAAAAAAAGTCAAAGAAGACGTTTTTACCAGTGTAGGAAAACTAATTAAAATAGAAGAAGAAACTGGATTAACAATTGAACAAGTAAAAGATATTAATAAAAGAATGTCTATTGGAGAATCAAAAGCAAGACGCGCAAAAAAAGAAATGGTAGAAGCTAATTTAAGATTAGTTATTTCCATTGCAAAAAAATATACAAATAGAGGACTACAGTTTTTAGATTTAATCCAAGAAGGAAATATTGGTTTAATGAAAGCTGTAGATAAATTTGAATACCGTCGTGGTTATAAGTTTTCAACTTATGCAACTTGGTGGATTCGACAAGCAATTACGCGCTCTATTGCTGATCAAGCACGTACTATTCGTATTCCAGTTCATATGATTGAAACTATTAACAAACTCAATCGTATTTCTAGACAAATGTTACAAGAAATAGGTCGAGAACCAACTCCAGAAGAGTTATCTGAAAAAATGCTTATTCCTGAAGATAAAATTAGAAAAGTATTAAAAATAGCTAAAGAACCAATATCAATGGAAACACCTATCGGAGATGATGATGATTCACATTTAGGTGATTTTATTGAAGATACTACTTTAGAATTACCTTTAGATTCTGCAACATCTGAAAGTTTACGTTCAGCAACTCATGACGTCTTATCAGGTCTAACAGCTCGTGAAGCAAAAGTATTACGTATGCGTTTTGGCATAGATATGAATACTGATCATACTTTAGAAGAAGTTGGTAAACAATTTGATGTTACTCGCGAAAGAATACGTCAAATAGAAGCAAAAGCTCTTAGAAAACTACGTCATCCAAGCAGATCAGAAGTGTTGCGTAGTTTTTTAGATGATTAAAATAAAAAAATTCAATATAAAATAAAGCTTCTGTACTGATATTAGTATATCTACTATGATTTATTTAAATAAAAACAGAAGTTTTTATTTTATAAAAAGTGAAAATAAACTAAATACCATCTCCATATTGAAAGTTATGTATAGATTGAAAGCTACTTTTTTCTTCTTGATTATGACATATTTTTCTATCTAATTTATTTACAATTTTTGCTGGTATTCCAACAACAGTTACATATTCAGGAACATTTTTTAAAACTATTGAACCTGCGCCTATTTTTGCTCCTAAACCTACTTCAACATTTCCTAAAACTTTTGCCCCAGCTCCTATAACGACTCCTTTTCGGATAGTAGGATGTCTTTTTTTACTAAAATTCTTTCCAGTACTACCTAAAGTAACTGAATGAAAAATTGAAACATCATCTTCTATAATTACACTTTCTCCAATAACAATACCAGTTGCATGATCAAGCATTATACCAGATCCAATACACGCAGCTGGATGAATGTCGACTGAAAATTCAGCAGATATTCTATTTTGTAGATATATAGATAATGATTTTTTTTTTATATTCCAAAGATAATGACTTATTCTATAAGCTTCTAATGCATGAAAACCTTTTAAATAAAGTAAAGGTGTTAAATAATCATTTACTGCTGGGTCTCTTTGTAATACAGCCTTAATATCTCGTACTATAAAATTTAATATAGAAGGATTATTTAAATATATCTCATTAAATACATTTTGAATTTTTTTTTCAGAAATCATAGATGTAGATAATTTATTTGCTAAGATATAACTTAAAGAACTAATAAAATTTTGATGCTGTAATATACTATATTGATAAAAATCCGACAAAATTGGTTCTTTTTTTAATAATAAAGAAACTTCATAGCGTATTTTATTCCATATTTTTGATATTTCTAAAACACACATAATCTTCTCCTAAAGAAAATTTATAATATTCTATAATTAAATTTTCTTTTATGTTATTCAAAAGAATAGTTATATTCATAATTCATTTTGATACTTTTTTTTCTAATTTAAGATGATTATAATAAAGAGCATCAAAATTAATAGGTGCAAGATTTATCTGAGGGAAACTACCATAAGATATAAAACTAGATATGCATGCACGAGCATAGGGAAATAAAATGTTTGGACAATAAGAATATAAACAGTGCTTCAGTCTTTTTTCACTTAAATTTTTAATAAAAAATATACCAGCTTGATCTATATCACATAAAAAAACTAAATCGTTTTCAATTTTTACTATAAGTCTTATTTTTAAAATCACTTCAAAAATATTTTTTTCTATTTTTTTAATATTAGTATTTAAATTAAATTGAATATCAGGTTTCCAATCAATATGAAAAATATTTGGTGTATTCGGTGCTTCAAAAGAAGCATCTTTTATATAAATACGTCGAATTTCAAATGATTCTTGTTTTTTTTTTTCTTCTGACATAAAATTTCCAAAAAAAAGATAATAAATATAATTTAAATTTTTTAATGATATTAGTTTATTAAAAAAATTCTTATTTAAAAAAAAATGTAAGAAAAACTATTTTCACTTTTTTAAATTATTTATCTTTAGTAATAAGTGGCAGATGATCTGCTTTCCAATAATATACACCATTTTTTAAAATATAAACATGCTTAAATCCATGTTTAAAAAATTCTTTAATACATTTATTATCTTTATATGTTTCGTTTAATATAAGAATAATAGGAGAAAATTTATCAACTTGCATCTCCTTTATTTTTCCTAAAAAAACATCTTTCAATGGAATATTAATAGAATTAATAATATGACCTTCTTCAAAAAATTTTGGAGAACGAGTATCAATTATAATTGCATTATTCTGATTAATTAGTTTTATAGCTTGAAAATTACTAATTATTTTAGATTTTAAAAATATATTTTTAATTATAAAAAAAATTGCTAAAACAAGACAAAAAAACCAGATAGTGATAAGTATAATATGTTCACTAATAAAAAATACTATATCTTGCATAGATTATTTTCCCTATTTTTTATATTTTATAAAATTATTAACTCAGCATTTAAATAATTTTTAAATGCTAGTTAACAAATATAAATAATATAAAAGCTTTATATTCATAAAAATATATTAAAAAATATTTAACCTTTTTTTTGCTTTTATAATTTGATTATAAACTTGAGCTGCTGCTACACCACCTTTAGACGATCTTTTTTCAAGACAAGATTCTAAAGTAATATTCTTATATATATCATCTTTAATAAGATGACTGTATATTTGAAACGTCGATAATTCTAAATCATTTAAAGATTTTTTTTCACTAATGGCTCTTAATACTAATTGACCAGATATATTATGTGCTTCACGAAAAGAAACTCCTTTTTTGACCAAATAATCTGCAATCTCTGTTGCATTAGAATATCCTTCTTCTGCAGCTTTACGACATGATTGTTTTTTTATTTTAACATTTTTTAAAACCAAGATCGCTATACATAAACAATCATTCCATGTTTTGATTGAATCAAATAAACCTTCTTTATCCTCTTGCATATCTTTATTATAAGATAAAGGAAGAGATTTCAATATAACTAAGATAGAAATTAAAGAACCGTGAACACGACCACATTTAGCACGAATTAATTCTAATGCATCTGGGTTTTTTTTTTGAGGCATTAATGAAGAACCTGATGTAATTAAATCAGAGAGTTCAATAAAATTAGCTTCACCAGAATTAAAGAAAATTATATCTTCAGAAAATCGTGACAAGTGCATCATACTAATTGATGCTGATGATAATAATTCAACAACATAATCTCGATCAGAAACACTATCAAGGGCATTATTAGTTGCTGAATCAAAACCCATAGATGAAGCAAGTTCTTCACGATTAATTTTCCATGCTGTTCCAGAAAGAGCACCTGAACCTAGAGGACTTGTATTTAATCGTTTTAAAACATCTTTTAAACGACTAACATCTCGTCTTAACATTTCAACATAAGCTAAACACCAATAAGAAAAAGTAATAGGTTGAGCTCGTTGTAGATGCGTGTAACCTGGCATGATAACATCATGATTACATTCAGCGCTTAAAATAAAATTTTTTTGCAGCTCAATAATATTTTTTAATAAAATATTAATTTGATTTCTACACCATAATTTTAAATCAGTTGTAATCTGATCGTTTCTACTCCGACCAGTATGTAATTTCTTGCCTAATTCACCAATTTTATTAATAAGATTTTCTTCTACCCAACTATGAATATCTTCACAGTTACTTGTAAGAATATCTTGAGTATTATCTCTAATTTCGATTAATAATTCAAGAAGTGCAGATTCTATTATTATCTGTTCTTTTTTAGTAATAATATTACTCTTTGCCAAAGTTTTAGACCAAGCAATCGAAGCAGTTATATCCTCTTCTGCTAAAATATAATCAAAAGATAAAGAAGTATTAAATTTTTTAAATAATTCATGAGATTCATTAATGAATCGTCCACCCCAAAGTGCCATATATGATCTCTATAAAAAAACTGCAAAAAGAAAATAAAATATAACGTTTTATAAGTATATTTTTAAATTTTTTAAAAAACTATTTTAATTGATTTTGTGCACGTATTCTTGAAGAAAGAGAAAAAAGACGAATAAAACCATCTGCATCAGATTGTTTATAAACTTGATCTTCACTAAAAGTAGCATATTCTTCAGAATACAATGAATTAGGAGAATTCTTCTGAACAGCTATTACGCTACCTTTATATAATTTTAATATTACTTCTCCATTTATTTCTGATGATAATGAATCAGCAGCAGCTTGTAAAGATTTACGTATTGGAGAAAACCAGCGTCCATCATAAATAATAGATGACATTTCTAAACCTATTTTTTCTCGCCATTGAAAACTTTCACGATCTAAAACTAATTGTTCAATTGCTTTGATAGCTGTTATAATAATAGTTCCTCCAGGTGTTTCATAACATCCTCGGGATTTCATCCCAATTAATCTATTTTCAACAATATCAATTCTACCAATTCCATGTTTAGAACCTAAATTATTTAATTCTTCTACACATTTTAATGGATTTAATTTTTTATTATTAACAGATACTACAGAACCTGCTTTTAATACTAATGAAATATATTCAGGTTTTTCTGGAGCATCTTCAGGATCTACTGTCCAAGTCCAACAATCTTGATTAGATCGATTCCAAGGATTTTCAAGTAAACCTCCTTCTGTTGAAATATGCCAAGAATTTTCATCTTTACTATATATTTTTTCTAATGTTGCTGTTGTAGGAATATTCCTTTCATGTAAATATTTTAATAACGATTCTCTTGAATTAAGATTCCATTCCCGCCATGGCGCAATTACATTTAAATTTGGAGCTAATGATGCATAAGCCATTTCAAATCGAACTTGATCATTACCTTTTCCAGTAGCACCATGACACAATGAATTTGCTCCAATATTTAATGCTAATTCAACTTGTTTTTTTGCAATAATAGGTCTAGCTATTGCTGTTCCTAATAAATAACTACCTTCATATAAAGCACCAGTTTTTAAAATAGGATAAACATAACTTTCTATAAATTCTTCTTTTAAATCAAAAACATGACAACTCGATGCACCAGATTCTAGTGATTTTTTCTCAATTCCATTTAAATCTTTTTTAGATTGTCCTATATCAGCTACAAAAGCAATAACTTCAAAATTATAATTTTCTTTAAGCCATGGGATAATTGCTGAAGTATCTAAACCACCAGAATATGCTAGAACAACTTTTTTATTTTTTTTTCTGATCATATTTTAAACCTATTAAATTTATAATAAAATTATATATAAACTCGAGTACCAATATTTGTACCATTAAACAACAATTTTAATTCTTCTGTATTTTGCCAACTTGCTATATCTATAGGACGATGTAAAATTCGTGCGGCTTCTAAGGCTGCATTCACTTTAACAATCATACCATTAGTAATAATTCCTTGTTCAATTAATCGTTGAGCTTGAATACTGTTAATCTCTATAATTCTCTGTCCTTTTCCATCTAATATTGAACTTATATCAGATAATAAAATTAGATGAGCTTGTAAAGTAGTTGCTAAAGCTGTTGCTGCTAAATCAGCATTTACGTTCATTAATAATCCATCATGAGTAATTCCTATAGAACTAATAATTGGTAAAATACCTTCTTCACAAAGTTTATTTAAAAATAATGGTGATCCTGGTAACGCTTTACCAACATGACCTAAATTTTGATCTAATTTTTCTACATTAACACTTTTTCCATCTGCTAAACATAATCCAACAGAATTTATATTATATTTTAATGCCCATGCAAGTAAAGTTTTGTTAGCAGTGCCAGCTAATACACCTGTAATGATATTAATATGTTCAGATGGAGTAACACGTAACCCATTTTTCTTTTTAACTGGTAGAGAAAGTTTCTTCATCAAATTATCAATTAAACTACCTCCTCCATGAATTATTAAAATATGACGTTTATAAGATTTTTGATAATCGTTTAAAGCTTTAAATAAACGCATCATAGCATTATCACTTTCTAAAAGCACTCCACCTAATTTAATAACTAAAGGATTCATTATAAATACTCATTATTAATTAAATAATTGATTCCGTTTCAGAAAAACTAAAACGGATATTAAAACACTGTACTGCTTGGGCAGCAGCGCTTTTTAATAAATTATATTCTGTGCTGTCACAATTACTATATAATTATCCTTTATCACAAAACAGTTGTTTTTCAATGGATTTAATACTAGTAAATATTTTTTGTATATACGAATCAACGGTTTTTTCTTATAAAATTTATTAAAAATATTATATATATATCAATTGATTTAATATTTTTTTAATTTACATGTAATAGCAGCAATTATACCTCGAGAAAAAGAATCTACATGTCGAATAAAATTATTAGAATACCTCACTGCTCAATAATTTCAAGAGTATGACGATGCGTAAAGATATTATACAGTTACAAACTTACTTTACAAAAACTATTCTTTAAATTAGATTTTCTACCAGAACCACTAAAACCGCTAACAACATGAATAATTGTTATATTTCTATTACAAAGAACATTTTCTTTTCTAAGAAGCTTTAATGCTAATTGAATGTACGTGGGATGATATCTAGATACTGCAATCAGACTTGCTTTTTTATTTTTTTCATTCTGCTAATCTATAAACAGAATCTTTTAAAAGTTCTTTATATTGATGAACAAAACCATAATAATCTAAATTTACTGTTCTTTTTTTAACTCTATAAGCAGAAAGATCAAAAAAAATACAACTAAAAAATAAAATAAAGGGAAGTAAGAGAATGACTAATACGATGATCTATTGCTAAAAAATAGTATTAACGTTTTCTTAAATTAAATTAAAATCTCTTATATCTTCAAAATATAAATCTATAATATCTTTAAATTATTGATGAACATCCGAAAATAATTTACCTATACCTAAACTATTATTTGAAGCAAATATTAGCAAACTTTTGACGATTCATATAGTTAACTAGTTCTGTACCAGAATATCTACTGATACTAACAATTAACACATTTAACATAAGATTAATAAACCTTAAATAAAAAATACTATTTATAGATAAAATAATGTATTAAATTTTACAAAAATATATTTTACATTATTAATATATCGATCAAGTATCTATTTATAAATAAAATATTTTAAATTCCAAAAATAACATAGGTTTAAAAAGTTTTAATATAATGACAAAAATGCCTTCTTCTATTGAATTTTATAAGTCATTAATTAAAATTCATACGATTAGTAATGAAAATAAATTTATTGATCAAAGTAATAAAAATTTTATTTATTATCTAATTATTTTTCCAATTTAAATTTTTCAATAAAAAATTATCAAATTTCATATACTAATAAATTTAAGATGTTAGCTTATATCGCTTCAGAAAATCAAAGACTTCTATTATCTAGACATTTAGATACCGTAGATTTTGATGAAAACACATAGATAAAAGATCCTTTTAAATTAACTGAAGCTAACAATAAACTTTATGGATTAGGAATAATAGATATAAAATTTTTTTTTACTTTTATATTAGATGTGATATCTTCTATAAATATAAAAAAATAAATAAACTAATTTATATTCTTACTACTATTAATCAAGAAAGAGATATTTCTAGAGCCAAACATTTTATAGAATCTATTCACATTAAAACCAGATTGTGTAATAATTGTAGAACTAACATCTTTAAAATTAATCAATGCACATAAAGAACATATATTTTATTCAATTAAAGTAATTAAAATACTAACCATTCTAGCAATCCTAATGATGGTATTAATAATTATAGTATTAATAGTATTCAAGTTATTATGTATCATGTTGTCTAAGCTTTATTTCTTTTAAAAAAATATTTAAAAGAAAAGTATCGACGTTAATATTTTTCTATTCTATATTCAACTATGAATCTATCTTCTATACATAAAGTTGATCTAATTAATCGCATTTTTTCTTTATTCAAATTAAATTTTGAAATACGATCTACACTAGGTCTAACTTTAAGACAAATTCAAATTTTAATTTAAAAAATTAGAATCAATTTAAAAAAATAGTCTAATCGTATTATTATAAAAAAACTTTCTTCTTCTGTTACTGCTTATGAATGTTTTCATAAAATAATACTATTAGAAAAGTAAAAGCATTATGTCATTTAAAAAGTTCAGCAGTAAATTACTATACAAAAGCACTTTTTCTTGAAAAAATCGCACCTACTTTAATATTAGGACCGGGCTCTATTAAACAAGTACATTAACCAGATGAATATTTTTAGAATATTGCTTTATTCGGACCTATTTAACACGTTCTGAGTAAATTAATACATAAATTTTATTACTGAATTAAAATTTTTTATAAACCTAAGATATTACAAATAGAATAGGTCATATCAGATTGATTTAAGGTGTAAAAATGAAAGTTTTTTACTCCTTCGAAAGATAATTTTTTTACTATATCTATTGCTATACTAGAACCGATAATTTTTTGTGTAAATACATCATTGTCTAATCCATCAAACATTTGAAACATCCACTTAGGAATGTGAACATTAGTCATTTTTGAAAAACGTTGTAATTGCTTAAAATTACAAACAGGCAAAATACCAGGTATAATTTCAATATTTATTCTATTTTTAATGCAATTTTCTCGAAAACGCAAATAACTTTCAATATTAAAAAAAAACTGCGTGATTGCTCTGCTTGCACCTGCATCAACTTTTTTTTTTAAATTAAGAATATCCAATTTAAGATTTTTTGATTCTGGATGTAATTCAGGATAAGCAGCTACAGAAATATCAAAATTAGCAATTTTTTTTAATAAAATAACTAAATCTAAAGCATACATTGTATGTTTATAATTTTTTTCTAATGTATCTCCTCTTAATGCAATAATACTTTTAATACCGTTCTTCCAATAATGTTCTGCTATTTTTTTTAATTTATTAGGTGTAGAATTAACACATGTTAAATGCGCTGCTGTAATAATACCTGTTTTTTTATATATTTTTTTTACAATATCATATGTTTTTTCACGTTCGCCAGAATTTGCACCATAAGTTACAGAAAAAAAATTTGGTTTTAATTCACTAAGATGTTGGACTGAAGACAACAAATTTTTTTCTAAAGAAGATTTTTTTGGTGGAAAAAATTCAAAAGAACACTGTATATTATTCGAAATATTTTCTAATTTTTGCTTTATTATATCTTGATGATATTGAGAAAAAACATTCATTTTAAAACTCCATTAAAAATAATTTTATATAATATTTATTAAAATTTGATGTATATACTAAAAATATTTTGATAAATATAAAATAAAAATAACGTTATTATAATAGTCTAATATTCCATGTGTAAAAAAAAATACTTTTCTAATCAATCGTTAAAAGATTTAAACACATTTGCAATAGATGTGACAGCAAAAAAAGTTATTTTCGTAAAAACAATTGTATCACTAATTAATATATCGAAAATCTGTAAATTATCTAATATTCCTTATATAATTTTAGGAGAAGGAAGTAATATATTATTTTTAGAAAACTATGCAGGAATAGTAATAATCAATCGAATTAGAGGAATAAAAATAATAGAAAAAAAAAATACTTGGTTATTGCATGTTTTTTCAGGAGAAAAATGGCATAATTTAGTAAAATTAACTTTAAATTTAGGTATCTTTGGATTAGAAAATTTAGCTTTAATACCAGGTTGTATAGGATCTGCAGCAATTCAAAATATCGGTGCATATGGTTTAGAATTTAAAGATATATGCCAATATGTTGACGTATTGTGTTTAAAAAATAATATAACCACAAGAATTAATAAAAAATTTTGTAAATTTTCTTATCGGAATAGTATTTTTAAAAACCAATATAATCATGAACATGCTGTTATTGCAGTTGGGATAAAACTATCAAAAAAATGGCGTCCGATTATCTTTTCTACATTAAAAAAATACATTAAACAAAAAAATATAACTCCATATAGCATGTTTAATATAGTATGCAAAATACGCAAAAAAAAAATACCCGATCCAAAAAAAACTGGAAATGCAGGTAGTTTTTTTAAAAATCCTATTATTACAAAGGAAAAAGCACAAAAACTTCTCAAGTTATATCATGTCCCAAATTATCCCGAAATAAATGGTTTAATAAAAATTTCTGCTGGTTGGTTAATTGAACATTATAAATTTAAAAACCTCCAAGTTGGTGATGCAGGTATTCATAAAAAACAAAAACTTGTATTAATTAATAAAAAAAATGCTACTCCTCAAGAAATAATAAAATTAGCAAAAATAATACATATATGTATTTTAAAAAAATTTAATGTATTCTTAGAACCAGAAATAGATTTTATTGGATCAATTGGAAAAGTAAAATCATCAGATATTTTTAAATTAAAAAATAATTAAAAACGACATAAATTTAAATAAAAAACATGATCTTTACTAATTTTAAGATTATTTTGATAAAAAACTTGCAATAAAAATGAAAAATTATATAATATAACTTATTTAAAATTAATATTTTAATATTTTATATAATATTTAGTAAAAAACAGCCGGCTTAGCTCAGCAGGTAGAGCAACTGACTTGTAATCAGTAGGTCACCAGTTCGATTCCGGTAGCCGGCATAAAATTTTTTTTAGGTGGGATTCCCGAGTGGCTAAAGGGAGCAGACTGTAAATCTGCCGTCATAGACTTCGAAGGTTCGAATCCTTCTCCCACCAAAATAAAAAATATAATTCTATAAAATGCGGACATCGTATAATGGCTATTACCTCAGCCTTCCAAGCTGATGACGCGGGTTCAATTCCCGCTGTCCGCTAAAAAAATCTGCTGATATGGCTCAGTTAGGTAGAGCACACCCTTGGTAAGGGTGAGGTCCCCAGTTCAATTCTGGGTATCAGCATAACTAGAAATTTAGTCAATATATTTTTAGTTAAAAAAATATTTTCAAATCATTTTTCATAAATCTCACCTGATACTTTATTTTAAAATATTCTATATTTTGAAATTTCTACACTTACTTCATAACGAATTGATCTATTTTAAAAATAAATAGTTTATTTTAAGAGTTTTTAATTTTAAAAATTAATAAAAGTTTTTCGCATAAAAAAATACAATTTTTATAAATAAAAAAAATAATTAAGATGTTTAATGTACTAATATATTTTTTCTATATTATTTTTGTAATTTTAAGAGAAACTATGAACAAAAAAAACTACAATCGGAATAAATTTAAAATTTTAGAAAAAACAAAATGGTTATCTATATCTGTATTTTTTATAATATCTTGTTTTATTGATTACTATTTTTATCAAACACAATTTTTTACGGGTATATTTATTATATCTTTTTTAATTTTCTGCGCAATAGGAACTTTAATATATACAAAAAAAGGAAAATACATATTATCATATATAATCATGTCAAAAAAAGAGATGAAAAAAATCATATGGCCTAAATATAACGAGACTTTATATACTACATTAATTGTTATTGCTGTAACAATTGTTATGTCTCTTCTTTTATGGGGTGTAGACAGTATAATATTCCATTTAATAGCATTTATTATTAGTTTAAGGTTTTAAAAAATGCATGAGAGTCAAAAAAAAAAATGGTATGTATTACAAGCTTTTTCTGGATTCGAAAGTCGTGTAGCACAATCAATACGGGAACATGTAAAATTAAATGAAATGGAAAAGTTATTCGGAGAAGTAATGGTTCCTTCTCAAGAAGTTATTGAAATTCGAGGTGGACAGCGTAGAAAAAGTGAATATAAGTTTTTTCCTGGATATGTTTTAATTCAAATGATAATGACTGATTCAACCTGGCATTTAATTAGAAATGTTCCAAGAGTTTTAGGATTTATCGGGGGAAAATCAGATAAACCTTCACCTATTAGTGACAAAGAAGTAGAAATTATTATTAATAGACTACGTAAGATTGGCGATAAACCGAGACCTAAAACTTTATTTGAACCAGGAGAAATGATTCGAGTTAATGATGGTCCTTTTGCAGATTTTAACGGTGTTGTAGAAGAAGTAGACTATGAAAAAAGTAGATTGAAAGTCTCTGTTTCTATTTTTGGAAGATCTACCCCTGTAGAATTAGATTTTAGACAAGTTGAAAAAAATTAAAAATTAATACATTTTAATAAAAAAATGAGAAAAAAATGGCTAAAAAAATACAATCCTATATTAAACTACAAGTTTCAGCTGGTACAGCTAATCCTAGCCCACCAATTGGACCTGCTTTAGGTCAGAAAGGTGTTAATATTATGGAATTTTGTAAACTATTCAATAAAAAAACAGAAAACATAGAAAAAGGACTTCCAATACCAGTAATTATTACAGTTTATTCTGATCGTTCATTTACATTTATTACAAAAACACCTCCTGCTGCTATTTTATTGAAAAAATTTTCTGGAATTAAAAAAGGTTCTAGTAAAAATAAATCAGAAAAAATAGGAACAATAAATCGTTCACAGATAAAAGAAATAGCAATTATGAAAAATAATGACATGACTGGTTCTAATATTGAAAGTATGATGAAATCTATTGAAGGAACCGCTAAATCTATGGGTCTAATCATTGAGGGCTAATAATGAATAAAATAGCTAAACGAATAAAAAAAATTAAAGAAAATATTAATTTTGAAAAATTATACCATATTGATGATTTAATAATATTATTAAAAAAATCATCTCAAGTAAAATTTAATGAAAGTATTGATATTGCAATTAATTTAGGTATAGACTCCAAAAAATCAGATCAAAATATCAGAGGTTCAATAGTATTACCAAATGGCATAGGACGTTCTATTCGAGTAGCTGTATTTACACAAGGCAATAATATTAAAATAGCTCAAAATGCAGGTGCTGAATTCATAGGAATGGAAGATCTATGTGAAAAAATAAAAAAAGAAGGTGTTAATTTCGATGTGGTGATTGCTACACCTGATGCAATGAAAGTAGTAACACAGTTAGGACAAATACTTGGACCTCGTAATTTAATGCCTAATCCTAAATTAGGAACAGTAACTACAAACATTGCTGAAGCAATTAAAAATGCAAAAACAGGACAAGTACGTTATCGAAATGATAAAAATGGAATTATTCATGCTACAATTGGTCGTATTAACTTTGATAAAGAGCAGATAAAAGAAAATTTAAATATATTTTTAGAATCTATTAAAAAAGCAAAACCACCACAATCAAAGGGAATATATATAAAAAAAATAGTTTTATCAACAACGATGGGTATAGGATTAATTGTTGATCAATCTACTTTATCGCTTTAACAAAAAGATTTCCACTTTACGCTATAAAAAAAATTATTTATAATGATATCCCTTTTTTAAGAAGCATCTAAAGCTTTTTTTGGTTAAAAACACCTAAAAAATAATCTGATCTAATGCTAGAATTTATTATTCTAATAATTTTTTCTTGTATTTATAGAATAAAATATAAAAATATATTTTAAAAAATCTATTATTGTGATTAGTATTTTAATTAAAAATTAATTCAAATTATTTCTCTATAGATCAATAAAGGGAATTCGATAAATGGCATTAAATCTTGATAAAAAGAAAATAATTGTTTCTAAAATCAATAAAATTTCTAATATAGCATTATCAGCTGTTACTGCAGATTCTCAAGGTATTTGCGCAAATAAAATGAATGCATTAAGAAAATCTGGACGTGAAATTGGAGTCAAGATGAGTATTGTTCAAAATACTTTACTATCTTTAGCAATTAAAAATACTACTTTTGAATGTTTAAAAAAAAAACTAAAAGGTTCTACTTTTATTGCTTATTCTATGATACATCCAGGTAGTGGTGCTAGATTATTTAAAGAATTTTCAAAAAAAAATACACAGTTTAAAATTACAGGAGCAGCTTTTGAAGGAAAATCACTCTCTACTTTAGAAATTAATCAACTTGCAGATATGCCTACTTATAAAGAAGCAATAATCAAACTTCTATTAATATTGAAGATGCTAGTTGCTGGTAAACTAATTTTTGTATTATCTGCTATAAAAAAGAAAAAAGAAACCTCTTAAAAGGTTATTATTTTTGATGTATTAATAACATCTAAAATAATTCTAATTGTTATTAGGAATTATTGTTATGTCTATTACTAAAGAACAAATCTTAGAAGCTGTATCAGAAATGTCAGTTATGAATGTTGTAGATCTTATTGCGGCAATGGAAGAAAAATTTGGAGTGTCTGCTACTAGCATGTCTGTAAATAGCAACAACCATAATGAAAAAGATTTACATGAAGAAAAAACAGAATTTGATATTTTTTTAAAAGTTATTGGACCAAACAAGGTATCAGTAATTAAAACTGTACGTAGCGCAACTGGTTTAGGACTAAAAGAAGCTAAAGATTTAGTAGAATCTGCTCCAACAGTTTTAAAAGAAAATGTCAGTAAAGAAGACGCAGAATCACTTAAAAAAACATTGGAAGATGTTGGTGCCGAAATCGAAATTAAATAAAAATATTAAATTTTATAATTTAATTAATTTTAAAGTACGGCTGGTGATTTTAATTCACCAGCCTTTTTGATCAAAAAATTCAAATCATTTTCTAAAAAATATTTAATAAAAAAATTATAAAACATAATTTAAAATTCTTATAAAAATATTAAAACTGTCTCCCCTTCAGACAAAAAGATAAATTAAATTTTAACTTCTCTGTCAATGAGCTTAGGAACCCCATGGTTTACTCTTATACCGAAAAAAAACGTATTCGTAAAGATTTTGGCAAACGTCCTAAAGTTTTAGATATACCATATCTTCTTTCGATTCAATTAGATTCCTTTAAAAAATTTATTAAACCAGATTTAGAGGGTCAACATGGATTAGAAGCAGCATTTCGTTCTGTATTTCCTATTTGTGGTTACAATGGAAATTCTGAACTTCAATATGTTAGTTACCGTTTAGGAGAAACAATATTTGATGTAAAAGAATGCCAAATAAGGGGTGCTACTTATTCAGCACCATTAAGAGTCAGATTACGCCTTGTTATCTACGAACGTGATATATTAGAAGCTACTGTTAAAGATATTAAAGAACAAGAAGTTTATATGGGTGAAATCCCTTTAATGACAAATAATGGAACATTTATAATAAATGGAACAGAGAGAGTAGTTGTTTCTCAGTTACACCGTAGTCCTGGAGTTTTTTTCGATAGTGATAAAGGTAAAACACACTCTTCAGGTAAAGTTCTCTACAATGCTCGAATTATTCCTTATAGAGGATCTTGGTTAGATTTTGAATTCGATCCAAAAGATAATTTATTTGTTAGAATTGATAGACGTAGAAAATTACCAGTAAGTATTATTTTACGTGCTCTTGATTATAATACAGAAGAAATATTAAATATCTTTTTTGAAAAAAACATTTTTAAAATAGAAAACAACAAAATTAAATTAGAACTGGTTCCTGAAAGACTTCGTGGTGAAACTGCATCATTTAATATCAAAAAAAATGGAAAAGTATATGTAGAAAAAGGTCGTCGTATTACTGCTAGACATATTCAAGATTTAAAAAGTAATAAAATAAAATCTATTACAGTTCCTGTCGAATATATTTTAGGAAGGATTATCTCTAAAAACTATATAGATCAAAAAACAGGCGAAATCATTATTTCTTCTAATACAGAATTATCTTTAGAAGCATTAGAGAAATTAAAAAAATCAGGTTTTCGTTATATTGAAACACTATTTACTAATGATTTAGACCATGGTCCATATATATCAGAAACACTACGAATAGATTCAGCTAATGATCGCATAAGTGCTTTAATAGAAATTTACAGAGTTATGAGACCCGGAGAGCCTCCTACTAAAGAAGCAACAGAGAATTTATTTGAAAATTTATTTTTTTCAGAAGACAGATATGATCTTTCTTCTGTTGGTAGAATGAAATTTAATAGATCTCTTTTACGTGAAGAAATTGAAGGATCAGGTACTTTAAACAAACATGATATTATTGATGTTATAAAAAAAATTATCGATATCCGTAATGGAAAAGGAGAAGTCGATGATATCGATCATTTAGGAAACAGACGTGTTAGATCTGTTGGTGAAATGGCAGAAAACCAATTTAGAATCGGTTTAGTAAGAGTTGAAAGAGCAGTAAAGGAAAGATTATCTATTGGTGATTTAGATACTATTATGCCACAAGACATGATTAATGCTAAACCAATATCAGCTGCTGTTAAAGAATTTTTTGGTTCGAGTCAATTATCACAATTTATGGATCAAAACAATCCTTTATCAGAAATCACACATAAAAGACGAATTTCAGCATTAGGTTTAGGAGGTTTAACTAGAGAAAGAGCTGGTTTTGAAGTTCGAGATGTTCATCCTACTCACTATGGACGTGTATGTCCGATAGAAACACCAGAAGGTCCAAATATTGGATTAATTAATTCTTTATCTGTGTATGCTCAAACAAATTCATATGGATTTTTAGAAACACCTTATCGAAAAGTTAGAAAAGGTTTTGTTACGGAAGAAATTAATTATCTATCTGCTATAGAAGAAGGGAATTATATTATTGCTCAAGCTAATACTAATATTGATAAAACTGGTTTTTTTACCGATGATTTAGTAACTTGTCGACATAAAGGTGAATCTAGTTTATTTAATCGTAATCAAGTAAATTATATGGATGTTTCTACTCAGCAAATTGTATCTGTTGGTGCATCTTTAATTCCTTTTCTCGAACATGATGATGCAAATAGAGCACTAATGGGTGCTAATATGCAACGTCAAGCAGTTCCGACTCTTAAAGCAGATAAACCTTTAGTTGGAACAGGAATGGAACGAGCAGTTGCAGTAGATTCTGGTGTTACAGCTGTAGCTAAGAGAAGTGGTTTTATTCAATACGTAGACGCTTCACGCATAGTAATTAAAGTAGATGAAGAAGAAATGTATTCAGGAGAAGCTGGAATAGATATCTATAATTTAACTAAATATACTCGATCAAATCAAAATACTTGTATCAATCAAAAACCTTGTGTCAATCTAGGTGAAAAAATTAAGAAAGGTGATGTTCTAGCAGATGGACCTTCTACTGATTTAGGCGAGCTTGCATTAGGACAAAATATGCGTGTAGCATTTATGCCTTGGAATGGATACAATTTTGAAGATTCAATACTAGTATCAGAAAGAGTTGTTCAAGAAGATCGTTTTACTACAATTCATATTCAAGAATTATCATGTATATCACGAGATACTAAGTTAGGAGCAGAAGAAATTAGTTCAGACATACCTAACGTAGGTGAATCTGCATTATCTAAGTTAGATGAATCAGGTATTGTTTATATTGGAGCAGAAGTGACTGGAGGTGACATACTAGTCGGTAAAGTAACTCCAAAAGGAGAAACACAATTAACACCAGAAGAAAAATTATTACGTGCTATTTTTGGTGAAAAAGCATCAGATGTAAAAGATTCTTCATTACGAGTTCCTAATGGAGTTTCAGGAACTGTAATAGACGTACAAATATTTACAAGAGATGGTGTAAAAAAAGATAAAAGAGCTTTAGAAATTGAAGATATGCAACTTAAAAAAATTAAAAAAGACTTGACTGAAGAATTTAAAATATTTGAATCAAGTTTGTTCACTCATATTAAAAAAACTTTTATGTCTTTTAACATTGGAATAGAACAGCTTAATAGATTGCCTTTTGAAAAATGGTTTTCTATAGAAATTAAACATAAAGACCAAAAAAAAGAAATCGAAAAATTAGAAAAACAACATAACGAATTAAAAGAAGAATTTAACAAAAAAATTGAAATAAAACGGCGAAAAATAACACAAGGTGATGATCTTGCTCCAGGTGTTTTAAAAATAGTAAAAGTATATTTAGCAGTTAAACGTCAAATTCAACCTGGTGATAAAATGGCGGGAAGACATGGTAATAAAGGAGTAATTTCTAAAATTAATCCTGTTGAAGACATGCCTTATGATAAAAACGGTATACCAGTTGATATTGTTTTAAATCCATTAGGTGTTCCCTCTCGTATGAATATTGGACAAATATTAGAAACACACTTAGGTATGGCAGCAAAAGGTATTGGTGAAAAAATAAACTACATGCTTAAAACACAAGAAAAAATATCTAATTTACGAAAATTTATACAAGAAGCATTCGACTTAGGAGATAACTTACGTCAAAAAGTAGATTTAGCAAAATTTTCAAATGAAGAAATATTACGTTTAGCAGGAAATTTAAAAAATGGTATTCCTATTGCTACACCAGTTTTTGATGGTGCAAAAGAAAACGAAATAAAAAAAATGTTAAAATTTGCAGGTTTGCCTGCTTCTGGACAAATTACACTTTTTGATGGAAGAACAGGAGAAAAATTTGAAAGACCTGTTACAGTTGGTTATATGTACATGTTAAAATTAAATCATTTAGTAGATGATAAAATGCATGCTCGTTCTACTGGTTCTTATAGTTTAGTAACTCAACAACCACTAGGTGGTAAAGCTCAGTTTGGTGGACAGCGTTTCGGTGAAATGGAAGTTTGGGCACTAGAGGCGTACGGAGCTTCTTATACATTACAAGAAATGTTAACTGTCAAATCTGATGACGTAAATGGAAGAACTAAAATGTACAAAAATATTGTAGATGGAAATCATCAAATGGAACCTGGAATGCCAGAATCTTTTAACGTACTTTTAAAAGAAATTCGGTCATTAGGTATTAACATTGAACTAGAAAGTGAATAATAACATCAGTAATATAATAAAAAAATATTTATATATTTATTACCTTTAAAGTGTAACTCTAACGAGAGCTAATGTGTGAAAGATTTACTAAAATTTTTAAAATCCCAAACTAAAAACGAAGATTTTGATGCTATTAAAATCTCATTAGCTTCACCTGATATGATTAGATCTTGGTCATTTGGAGAAGTTAAGAAACCTGAAACTATTAATTATCGTACATTTAAACCTGAAAGAGACGGATTATTTTGTGCGCGTATTTTTGGTCCAGTAAAAGATTATGAATGTTTATGTGGTAAATATAAAAGATTAAAACATCGTGGTGTTATCTGTGAAAAATGTGGTGTTGAAGTAACACAAAGTAAAGTTAGACGCGAAAGAATGGGTCATATAGAACTTTCTTCACCTACAGCACATATTTGGTTTTTAAAATCTTTGCCATCACGAATAGGTCTATTATTAGATATGCCTTTAAGAGATATTGAAAGAGTACTATATTTTGAATCTTATGTCGTTATAGAAACAGGCATGACTAATCTGGAAAAACGTCAAATTTTAACTGAAGAACAATATCTAGATGCATTAGAAGAATTTGGAGATGAATTTCACGCTACAATGGGAGCAGAAGCAATTCAATTTTTATTAAAAGATATTAATTTAGTTCAAGAATGTAATACATTAAGAATAGACTTAAATGAAACTAACTCTGAAACAAAAAGAAAAAAAATAACAAAAAGAATTAAATTGTTAGAATCTTTTATTCAATCGCAAAATAAACCTGAATGGATGATTCTTAATGTCTTACCAGTATTACCACCTGATCTCAGACCGCTAGTACCATTAGATGGAGGAAGATTTGCTACATCAGATTTAAACGATTTGTATCGTCGAGTAATTAATAGAAATAATCGTCTTAAACGTTTATTAGATTTAGCTGCTCCAGATATAATTGTACGTAATGAAAAAAGAATGTTACAAGAAGCAGTAGATGCATTATTAGATAATGGTAGAAGAGGAAGAGCAATTACAGGATCGAATAAACGACCTCTTAAATCATTAGCTGACATGATAAAAGGGAAACAAGGACGATTTCGACAAAACCTTCTTGGAAAACGTGTAGACTATTCTGGTCGTTCAGTAATTACTGTAGGTCCCTATCTTCATTTACATCAATGTGGTTTGCCTAAAAAAATGGCATTAGAACTTTTTAAACCATTTATATATGGAAAATTAGAAGTTCGTGGTTTAGCTACTACTATTAAAGCAGCAAAAAAAATGGTGGAAAGAGAAGAAGCAGTAGTATGGGATATTTTAGATGAAGTAATTCGTGAACATCCAGTTCTTTTAAATCGTGCACCTACTTTACATAGATTAGGAATACAAGCATTTGAACCAGTTCTCATTGAAGGAAAAGCTATTCAACTTCATCCACTAGTATGTGCAGCTTATAATGCCGATTTTGACGGAGATCAAATGGCTGTACATGTTCCATTAACTCTAGAATCACAATTAGAAGCTAGAGCTTTAATGATGTCAACTAATAATATTTTATCTCCAGCTAATGGAGAACCGATTATTGTACCTTCTCAAGACGTTGTTTTAGGGTTGTATTATATGACTCGTGAAAAAATTAATGGAAAAGGCGAAGGTATGTTATTGAACGGTTCTAATGAAGCTGAAAAAGTATATCGTTTGGGTATTGCAGAACTACATTCATTAGTAAAAGTCCGCATAATAGAATATAAAAAAAATGAAGATAAAAGTTTTAGTTCAATCAAAAAAATAATTACTACTACTATAGGTCGAGCAATTTTATGGATGATTATTCCTAAAGGACTACCATTTAGTATTGTTAATCAAACTTTAGGTAAAAAAGATATTTCTAAAATGCTTAATACTTGTTATCGTATCTTAGGACTTAAACCTACTGTTTTTTTTGCTGATCAAATTATGTATACTGGCTTTGCTTACGCAGCAAGATCAGGAGCTTCAGTCGGTATAGATGATATGGTAATACCAGAAAAAAAAGCAAATATTATAAATGAAGCAGAAATTGAAGTAGCTGAAATACAAGAACAATTTCAATCTGGATTAGTTACAGCAGGTGAAAGATATAATAAAGTTATTGATATTTGGGCAGCAGCTAATGAACGAGTAGCTAAAGCTATGATGGAAAACCTATCTACAGAATCCGTCATGAATAAAAAGGGTGAAAAACAAAAACAAATATCTTTTAATAGTATATTTATGATGGCCGATTCAGGAGCACGTGGTTCTGCTGCACAAATTCGTCAATTAGCTGGTATGAGAGGACTAATGGCAAAACCTGATGGTTCGATTATTGAAACCCCTATTACAGCTAATTTTCGAGAAGGTTTAAATGTATTACAATATTTTATTTCTACTCATGGAGCACGTAAAGGATTAGCAGATACAGCACTTAAAACTGCTAATTCTGGTTATTTAACGCGTCGTTTAGTAGATGTAGCACAAGATTTAGTTGTAACACAAGATGATTGTCAGACACATGAAGGAATTTTAATGACTCCATTGATTGAAGGAGGCGATGTAAAAGAACCATTACGTGAACGTGTTTTAGGCCGAATCACTGCAGAAAATGTTACTGTGCCAAATACTAAAAATATATTAATCAAAAGAAACACGCTATTAAACGAACAGTTATGTGATCTTTTAGAATATAATTCTATAGATACTGTTAAAGTTAGATCAGTAGTAAATTGTGATACTGATTTTGGTGTTTGCGCTTATTGTTACGGTCGTGATTTAGCTCGAGGAAATTTAGTGAATAAAGGAGAAGCAATTGGAGTAATTGCTGCTCAATCTATAGGAGAACCAGGTACACAGCTAACTATGAGAACCTTCCATATTGGAGGTGCAGCATCAAGAGCTGCAGCAGAATCTAGTATTCAAATAAAAAATCAAGGAATTATAAATCTTAATAACGCAAAATCTGTAACTAATTCTGCTGGTAAAATAGTGATTACTTCAAGAAATGTAGAACTTAACATTATTGATAATTTCGGAAGAACAAAAGAAAGCTATAAAGTTCCTTATGGAGCTATTATGGCTAAAGGAGACGGTGAAAAAGTAAATTCTGGAGAAACTGTCGCAAAATGGGATCCACATACTATGCCAGTAATTACTGAAGTTAATGGTTTAGTTCGTTTTGTAGATATGATTGATGGGCAAAGTATTACAAGACAAGCAGATGAATTAACAGGTTTATCTTCTATAGTAATATTAGATACAGCTGAAAGAATGTCAATTGGAAAAGATTTGAGACCAGCATTAAAAATTATTGACTCTAATGGAAAAGATGTTTTAATTGCAGGAACTGATATGCCTGCACAATATTTTTTACCTGGAAAAGCAATTGTTCAGCTTAACGATGGAGTTAAAATTAGTTCTGGTGATACATTAGCGCGTGTTCCACAAGAATCTGGAGGAACTAAAGATATCACTGGTGGATTACCAAGAGTTGCAGATTTATTTGAAGCTAGACGTCCAAAAGAATTAGCAATTTTAGCTGAAATTAGTGGTATTATATCTTTTGGAAAAGAAACTAAAGGCAAAAGAAGATTAGTTATAACCCCAGTAGATGGTAGTGATTCTTATGAAGAAATGATTCCAAAATGGAGACAATTGAATGTTTTTGAAGGAGAAAGAGTAGAAAGAGGAGACGTTGTATCTGATGGACCAGAATCGCCACATGATATTCTGCGATTAAGAGGTGTGCAAGCTGTTACTAGGTATATTGTAAATGAAGTGCAAGAAGTATATCGTCTACAAGGTGTAAAAATTAATGATAAACATATTGAAGTAATTATAAGACAAATGCTACGAAAAGCTACTATAGTGAAATCAGGAGATTCTAATTTTTTAGAAGGTGAGCAAGTTGAATTCTCTCGTGTAAAAATTTCAAATCGAATTCTAGATAAAAAAAAGAAGATACTAGTTACTTTTTCAAGAGATTTATTAGGAATCACTAAAGCATCACTTGCAACCGAATCTTTTATATCTGCAGCTTCTTTTCAAGAAACAACAAGAGTGTTAACTGAATCTGCAGTTGCAGGAAAAAAAGATGAATTAAGAGGATTAAAAGAAAATGTAATTGTTGGACGTTTAATTCCTGCAGGAACAGGATATGCATACCATAAAGAACGCTTTAATCGTCGTCAAAAAAAACATAACAATCTAACAGTTAGAAGCTCTCAAATTAGTGCTGAAGAAGCCTCTGCTAGTCTTTCAGAATTATTAAATTCTGCTCTTATAGAAAAATAAATTATCTATATTATTTTATATATCT
Source organism: Buchnera aphidicola (Acyrthosiphon lactucae) (assembly GCF_005083565.1). Lineage (NCBI taxonomy): Bacteria > Pseudomonadati > Pseudomonadota > Gammaproteobacteria > Enterobacterales > Erwiniaceae > Buchnera > Buchnera aphidicola. The sequence goes on along the minus strand of NZ_CP034891.1, from coordinate 36,088 downwards.
AAATTATGGCTGCTCTTAAAAGCAGCCACAGTAAAAATCTTTATATATTTTATAAGAAAGTTTATTAAAAAAATGATTGAATTTAATAAAGATATAAAAGACAATTTTAATCAAATTTAAATATTATTAAAAACGTAGCTTTTTTTAAAATATATGATTTTTATACAATATTTTAAAATAATATTCAGATATATTATATATTTAAATTCTTTTAATTGTGAAATTTTAACCTAACTCTTCTTTTTTTATATTTTTTATAAATATAAAATTTTTAATTGATAAAAAATTATATAAAAATAAAAAATATATTTTTTATACCAAAAATATATATAAAAAAATTCTATAAAAATATAGTTTTAATATAAATTTTTCTATCTAATTTATAAAAATAGCATCTAAATAAATTGTTAAATTTAAATAAAAAAAAAAGGAAAAACAATGAATAAAACTCAGTTAATCGATGTTATTTCTAAAAAATCTAATTTATCTAAAATACAAGCAAAATTAACTTTAGAAACAACATTATCGACTATTATTGATTCTTTAAAAAAAGGCGAATCTGTACAAATAGTTGGATTTGGTACTTTTAAAGTTAATTTAAGATCATCTCGTACAGGACGCAATCCTCAAACAGGAAAAGAAATACAAATCCCCGCCACAAAAGTTCCTAGTTTTACGTCTGGTAAAACATTAAAAAATGCAATTAAATAATTATAACTCATATTACATTTAAAGGGGCATAAACGCCCCTCATTAAAAAAATATTCTATTTATTGTTATTTTCACAAAAATGATTATATATTTAAAATAATATGAACATAAAAAATATAGATTCATATTATATAACAAAATATTTAATTTTTTATTAAAAATAAGAAAATATATTATGTCATCAAATAATCTTATAAAAAACGCATTAATTAGCGTTTCAGATAAAACAAATATTTTAGAAATTGCAACAGTATTAATAAAAAATAAAATTAATTTATTTTCAACAGGAGGAACTTCCCAAGTTTTAAAAAAAAATAATATACTTGTTACGGAAATATCAGATTATACAAAATTTCCTGAAATAATGGATGGACGAATTAAAACATTGCATCCTAAAATTATGGGCGGTATTTTGAGAAGAAAAGATAAAGATAAAAAAATAATGAAATTATATGATATTCACCCAATAGATATAGTTATTGTAAATTTTTATCCATTTGAAAAAATAAAAAATACAAAAAAAAATAATATAGATGACATCATAAATAGTATTGATATAGGTGGACCAACACTTGTACGTGCTTCTGCAAAAAATTATAAAAATGTTATAGTAATAGTAGATCTCTTTGATTTTCAGTCTGTTATTAATTCTATTAATAATAATACCATGAATATAGAAAAAAGATTTAATTTAGCATCTAAAGCATTTGAATACACATCATCTTATGAGAAAATTATTTCACAATATTTTGTAAAAAAAAGTACTTTTAACAAAAAAAATAAAAATAATTTTTTTCCTAAAGAAATAAATTTTTCTTTCATAAAAAAACAAAATTTAAGATATGGCGAAAATCATCATCAAAAAGCATCTTTTTATATAGAAAAAAATATATCTAAATCCGGAACAATTAGCACAGCACATCAGATTCAAGGAAAAACTTTATCATATAATAATATAGCAGACTCTGATATAGCATTAGAATGTGTTAAAGAATTTAGTAAACCTACATGTGTTATTGTAAAACATGGAAATCCTTGTGGTGTTGCAACAAGTAATTATATTTTAAAATCATATTTATCTGCATATCATGCCGATCCTATTTCAGCATTTGGAGGTATAATTGCTTTTAACGATATATTAGATGAAAAAACAGCCGAAAAAATTATTAATCAACAATTTGTTGAAGTTATCATTGTTCCTGAAATAACTGATTTAGCATTAAAAATATTAAAAAAAAAACAAAATATAAGAATATTAGTTACTGGTAAATTAGAAAAAAATCAAATAGGACTAGATTTAAAAAAAATTACTAATGGATTACTTGTACAAGAATATGATTCTGATAATATAGATCATAAATTATGGAGTGTTGTTACGAAACGTACACCAACAAAAAAAGAATTAAAAGACTCGATATTCTGTTGGAAAGTAGCAAAATTTGTAAAATCAAATGCAATCGTATACGGTCGTAATGAAGTTACCATTGGAATAGGTGCTGGTCAAATGAGTAGAATTTATTCGACTAAACTAGCTAATATAAAAATAAAAGATCAAGGTTATAATGTTGTTGGTGCAACTATGGCTTCTGATGCTTTTTTCCCTTTTAGAGACGGAATAGACAGCGCTGCTTCTGTAGGTATTAGCTGTATAATTCAACCGGGTGGTTCAATCCGTGATAAAGAAATTATTCAAGCTTCAGATGAACACAATATAACCATGATTTTTACTAATAAACGTCATTTTAAACATTAATCTCTTATAATTTCAAAAATAAAAGATATCAAAATTTATAAGTATTAAATCATCATTTTAGATTTTTTGAAATAGTCTAAAAGATGATTTAATATTAAATTAAATCCTAAAAATTAAAAATAAATTGATTTAATTAAGACTTTTCTTTTTAATTTTTTCTCTAAGTTTTTTTGTTGCTTCAACCATATTTTTTAAAGATAATAGTGTTTCATTCCAGTTTCTTGTTTTTAAACCGCAATCTGGATTAACCCAAAGACGTTTTACAGGAATATATTTAATTGCTTTATTTAAAAGTATAGTCATTGATCTTACACTTGGTATATTAGAAGAATGAATATCGTATACTCCCGGACCAACTTCATTAGGATATTTAAATTCTTTAAATGTTTCTAACAATTCCATATCTGAACGAGCCGTCTCAATTGTAATAACATCAGCATCTAACAACGCAATAGACTGCATTATATCATTAAATTCACAGTAGCACATATGCGTATGAATTTGTGTAGTATCTTTAACACCTGAAGCACTCAAACGAAATACATCAACCGCCCAAGATAAATATTCATGCCATGAACTTTTTCGTAAAGGTAAACCTTCTCGTAATGCGGGTTCATCAATTTGAATAATTTCTATTTTTTCTTTTTCTAAATCTAAAACTTCATCGTGCAATGCTAAAGCAATTTGTGTTGCAATTTTTTTCAATGAAATATCTTCTCTTGGAAAAGACCAAAATAAAATTGTAACTGGGCCTGTCAACATTCCTTTTACTGGTTTTTTAGTTAAAGATTGAGCATATTTAGACCATTCTACAGTAATTGGTTTTAGACGACTAATATCTCCAATAATAATAGGCGGTTTAACACAACGTGAACCATAACTCTGTACCCATCCATTATCTGTAAATACAAATCCATCTAAATGTTCACCAAAATATTCTACCATATCATTTCTTTCAGCTTCACCATGAACTAAAACATCTATATCTAATTCTTCTTGTATTTTTATAACTTTTTTTATATTTTTTTTAATTCCTATCTCATATTCTTCTTTATTTATCGAACCTAATTTAAAGTCAGATCGTAGTTTTCTTATATCAATAGTTTGAGGAAAAGATCCGATAGTAGTTATTGGTAAAACAGGTAGATTAAATTTTTTATTTTGTTTTATAGAGCGAATTTCATAAGAATTTAAACGTTGATGTTTATTAACCACAAGATTAGATAAGCGTTCTTCTACTGTAATGTTATGTACTCTTTGAGAAGATATGCGTTCATGAATAGGCAGACTCCATTTTGTGATGGCATTAATATTATTATGATTTAAAGCATTTGATAATAAACTTAACTCTGTACATTTTTGTACAGCAAAAGAAAACCATTTTTTTACTTCTTTATCTAATTTTTTTTCTGTTTCCAAATCTATTGGTGTATGCAGTAAAGAACAAGATGAACCAATCAATATTTTTCTATGATTATTTGAAATGGATTTAATAATTTTAAACCATTTTAAAAGATCAGCACGCCAAATATTTCGACCATTAATAACACCTAAAGACAACATCCATTCTGGTGATATTTTAGAAATAAAATTTTTTAAATTATATTTTCCAAATACTAAATCAATATGAATACCTTGAACTGGTAGATTACGAATTAATTCTATATTATGTTCAACACTATCAAAATATGTTGTAAGTAATATTTTTGTTATTCCAAATAGTTCTTTATAAACATAAGAATAAGAATCTTTCCATTTTTTTGGTAATTCTAAAACTAACACAGGTTCATCAATTTGTACAAAATCAACACCCCGGTTAGATAGTTCTTTTAAAATATATTTATATATTGGAATTATATCTTTTAAAATATCAAGACGATTAAAATATTCTCCTTTTACTTTTCCTAACCAAAGATATGTAATTGGACCTAACAGTATTGGTTTAACTTTATGACCTAATAATAATGCTTCATCTACTTCATCTAAAATTTGTTTCCAAGAAAACTTTAAAGTTTTATTTTTATAAAACTCAGGTACAATATAATGATAATTAGTATTAAACCATTTAGTCATTTCGGAAGCTGAAATATCTGGATAACAACCTCTTGCAATACGGAATAAACAATCTAAATCAATAGAATTAGTAGTATTACTATGTCTTTCTGGAATATTTCCTAACATCATACTAGTAGTTAATACATGATCATACCAAGAAAAATCTCCAACTGGAATATAATCGATTCCAGATTCTTTTTGTTTTTGCCAATTTTTTTTTCTTAATTCATAACCAACTGATAAAAAATCTTGAAGCATAAGATTACCAGACCAGTATTTTTCTTGAGCTTTTTTTAATTCACGATTTAAACCTATTCTTGGAAATCCAAGAGTATGATTTAAAATAATCATATTAAATATCCTATTTTTAATAAATTAAATTGTTATTTAAAAAAATTATAATTGCTTTATATAAAATATATATCCTATAATTCTAGTATTAAAAAATTAGTAAGCGTAAATAGTTAATTCTTAATATGAAGGAATCTCATGATTGAAATAAATATCTTCGAACATTACAAGCATTAAAAAATAATGGTTTATTAAATGCATCTGTAATCCAATTACACTAAATAAAATCAGCAATATCACATCAATATAACTAATTAGAAAAAATAGAATTAAAATTATTTATTAGAAAAAATAATCCTATAATATTTACAGTTCAAGGTAAAATTTTACTTTAATTATATAAAGAAATACTATCTAAAATAAAAATAGCAATATAATCATGTACAGATTCTCATAATATAGTCATTGGATGAGCAATCGCATGCCATATCTGTATTAAATGATTCACACCCGCATTAGAATTTTTAAAAAAAAATGTTTAGAAGTCAAAATAGATTTTTATTCTGATATAATTTTTAGTCCTCAAATATTTCTACAATAAGCAAAACTAGATATTTTAATAACTTCTAAAGTATTACTTCGGAAGTAATTTTTTTATATAACTATATTCAATTTTAAAGTACGCTTAGTTTTATCTCCTAATCATCTTCTTGTATTTAAAAAAAAATAAAATCGTACCAGAAGATCTTGAATCTAAAATATTAATGACTTATCCTATTTAATAACATAGACTAGATATTAGAAACATTTTTTATAACCATATGGTATTATAGATAATTTTAAGCATATTAATAATACATTACTTTAAATTCAAATGGTATCAGCAAAAATAAGAATTACTGCGTTATCTCATTAGGGTAGTAAATAAATTTGAAAAACAAGGTTTAATCGTAACAAAAGCATAGGAAATGAAATATGGGGACGATTATACGTAGACATATGTAATAGTGCACAAAAAAACCAGTTATAAAAAATTTTATTCATTCCATACGTTTACATAGCTCTACTCATTTATAATTTATTCGTATTATATTTAAAAATATTAGTTTTTATTCTTAGAATAATACTATATAAATATTTTTTATTATATTTATAATATATTTTTATTATTTTTTATAAAAACTTTATTTAAACACCTTGCAACACCATCGTTATTATTACTTTCAATAATTTCAATATGCGGTAATGCATTTTTTAAACGTGAGTCTGCATTTTTCATAATATATGCTTTTCCCACAATAGCAAGCATATCTTGATCATTCATTCCATCTCCAAAAGCAATAAAATTATTTAAAGAAATTCCTAATAAATTAGATATTAATTTTAATCCATGACCTTTTGAAGTATTTCCAGATACAATTTCGAGACAGCCCGGAACTGAAAAATTAATATGAACTTTATTACTATATAAATTAGTAATTTTTCTTTCAAGAATATATAATTTTTGAAAATTTTTACTTGTAAAGAAAATTTTACTAATATTATTAAAATTTAAACTATCTGGATAAAAATATTGATATTGTAATGACGAAAGAGCAGGACAAAATTTATTGTCTATTTTATTATTATTTATATACCATTTATCGTTTTGATATATTTGAGTGATAATTTCTTTATCTGCATATTCTATTCTACAAAGTGTTGAAGAAATATCTTCTTCTAAATTATCACTAAATATTAATTCATTATCTAAATTATAAATTTTAGCACCATTAGATGTAATCATAAAAGTTTTTATTTTCAAACTATCTCTAATTTTCATAACATCTATATAATGACGACCTGAAGCAAAAACAAAATAAAAATTTTTTTTTATTAATAACTGTATAATCTCTTTGGTATATTTTGTTATTTTATTCTCTGAAGAAAGTAAAGTACCATCTAAATCTAATGCAATAATGTAGCACATAAAAAAACCTTAAAAAATATAATATATTTTATTATAAAAAACATATTATATATAGATAAATTCACATATAAAATAATTTATTAAATATTTTATGTTCTTAAATTAATCAATTGAAAATATAAAAAACAATTCACATGTCATTAAAACTATTTAATGAAAAATTTCTTATTTAATAAATATATAAAAAAGGTTCTTTATGTTAAAAAATGAAATAATTGTAATAATACTTGCTGCTGGAAAAGGAACTAGAATGAAATCTAATTATCCGAAAGTACTACATTATTTAGGAGGAAAAACTATTTTAGAACATGTAATACAAACTGCACAATCCATAAAACCAAAAAAAATTATAATAGTTTATAATTCTCAAAAAAAAATTATATTTTCTAATATACACAATATTCCAATTGAATGGGTAATACAAAAAAAACCACAAGGAACAGGACAAGCAATACTACTAGCAACAGAAAAAATATCAGATAATAAAAATATACTAGTACTATATGGAGATGTACCATTGATTTCAATTGAATCAATACAAAAACTGAAAAAATCTAAAAAAAAATCAAAAATTAGTTTGTTAACTGTAAAAACACAAAATCCTTATGGATATGGACGTATTTTACGAGAAAAAGGAAAAGTTATTGGTATAATAGAAGAACAAGATGCTACTAATACACAAAAAAATATTAAAGAAATATATTCAGGAGTTTTTATAGCTAAAAGTGTAGATTTAAAAAGATGGTTAAAAAAGATTGAAAAAAAAAATAAAAAACAAGAATTTTATTTAACAGATATTATTTCTTTAGCTTATCTAGAAGGTAGTTTTATCAAAACAGTACAACCTTTAAATCATGAAGAAATTTTAGGAATAAATAATAAATTACAATTATCTATTTTAGAGAAAATTTTCCAAAAAAAACAAATTAATCAATTACTCATCAATGGAGTTACAATAAAAGATCCATCTCATTTCATTATTAGAGGAACATTGAAATATGGTAAAAATGTTGAAATAGATACAGGTGTTATTCTAGAAAAAAATGTTGTTTTAGGTGATGATGTTAAAATTGGTCCCGGGTGTATTATTAAAAACAGTATTATTGATAGTCAAACTAATATTGAAGCATATACAATTATAGAAAATGCTAAAATAGGCAAAAGTTGTGTTATAGGTCCATTTGCTCATTTACGCTCGAATACTCTATTAAACAAAAATGTTCAAATAGGCAATTTTGTTGAAATAAAAGATAGTTTTATAGAAAAAAAATCTAAAATAAAACACTTAAGTTATCTTGGAAATTCTGAAATTGGTTCTAATGTAAACATCGGAGCTGGAAGTATCACATGTAATTATGATGGTGCAAACAAATTTAAAACTATTATTGGTGATAATGTTTTAGTCGGTTCCAATACACAATTAGTTGCACCTATAAAAATTGCAAAAAACACAACTATTGCAGCAGGTACTACTTTAACAAAAGATATCAATACACCCTGTTTAGTCTATAATACTAAAGAACAAAGATATAAAAAAGACTGGATACGTCCTAATAAAATTCATAAAAAAAAATAATTTTTATAATCTATAAAATTATTATATTTATTTATAATATATAATTTTTTAATAAAAGGTATCAATATGTGTGGTATTGTTGCTGCAGTAACACAACGTAATATTACTAATTTTCTTATTAATAGTATTAAAAAACTAGAATATCGAGGATATGATTCTTCAGGATTAGCTATAATAGATAACAGAAACAATATAATGAGAATTCGTTGTGTTGGAAAAGTTGATGAACTTATAAAAAAAACAAACAAAAAAAAAATATTTGGTAACATTGGTGTAGCTCATACTCGATGGGCTACACATGGAAAAGTTTCTAAAGAAAATACTCATCCACATATTTCTTCGAATATTGTTGTTGTACATAATGGAATTATTGAAAATCATTCCACATTACGTCATTTTTTACAAAAAAAAGGATATATCTTTTCTTCTGATACTGATACAGAAGTAATTGCACATTTATTACATTGGGAACAAAATAAAAAAAAAGATTCTCTTAAAAAAGTTATACAAAATAGTATTAAAAAATTAGATGGTAATTACAGTATGGTTATCATCGATCAAAATAATCCTACAAGATTAATAGCAGCACGTTCTAAGAGTCCATTAATTATAGGATTAGGAATAGAAGAGAATTTCATAGCTTCTGATCAAATTGCATTATTACATACAACAAAACGTTTTATATACTTAGAAGAAGGTGATATTGCTATTGTTGAAAAAAAGAATATTAATATATTTAATAAAGATAATTTTACAATTAAAAGACAAAAAATTATATCTAATATAGAACACAAATCAGTAGAAAAGGGACAATACCGTCATTATATGGAAAAAGAAATCTATGAACAACCTGAATCTATTCGGAATACTTTAAAAAACCGTTTAAAGAATAACAATAAAATATTTTTTTCTGAATTAGGATTAAAAGCAAATAATATATTTTATAATACAGAAAATATTCAAATAGTTGCATGTGGAACTTCATATAATGCAGGAATGGTTTCTAGATATTGGTTTGAATCACTTGCTAATATTCCTTGTAATGTTGAAATTGCATCTGAATTTTCTTCAAGAAAATTAATTGTAAGAAAAAAAAGTTTATTAATAACTTTATCACAATCAGGTGAAACTGCTGATACGTTATCAGCATTAAGATATTCTAAAAAACTTGGATATTTAGGAAATTTAACTATATGTAATATGGAAAGTTCATCTTTAGTAAAAGAATCCGACTTTTATATATTAACTAAAGCAGGTTTAGAAATAGGAGTAGCTTCAACAAAGTCTTTTACAACTCAATTAACTGTGTTACTTATGTTAGTTGCTAAAATAATAAATTTAAAACAAGAAAATAATGATATTTCAAAAAAAATTATAGAAACATTAAACATTTTACCTATTAGAATTGAAGAAATTTTAAAAAAAAATACATTAATTAAAAATATTGCTAACATATTAGCTAATAAAAAAAATATGCTATTTCTTGGACGAGGCAATCAATATCCAATTGCAATGGAAGGAGCTTTAAAATTAAAAGAAATTTCTTATATTCATGCAGAAGCATATCAATCTGGTGAACTTAAACATGGACCCCTTGCACTAATTGATAAAAATATACCAGTTATTATGATAGCCCCTAAAAATTCATTATTTGAGAAAAATAAAAAAAATATTAAAGAAATATGTTCTAGAGGAGGTTTAATTTATGTTTTTTCTAATCAAGAATTCGATTATGAAGATAATATAAATGTTATAAAACTTCCTTATGTAGAAGAATTAATAGCACCTATTTTTTATATTATTCCCTTACAATTACTTGCTTATTATATTGCATTAAAAAAAGGAACAGACATTGATCAACCAAGACATTTAGCTAAATCAGTAACAGTAGAATAAAATTATTTTATTAATAAAAAAACTTATTTAATATTAAAAAAAGAGTATGAGTTTTGCATTTAATAAAACTTAATCTCATACTCTGTATAAAGAATTTTAAAAAAAAATTAAATTTTATTATATTAAAAATTTTATCTTAAACTAAGTTTCTATAGCTATTTTTAACTTTTTCATTGCATTTTTTTCTAATTGTCGCACTCGTTCTGCAGAAATTCCATAATTATTTGCTATATTTTGTAAAGTATTTTTTTTACTTTTATCTAACCAACGTGCATGAATAATATGACGACTACGTTCATCTAACCTTAATAATGCATTACTTAATTTATTTGCAGCATATTCTTCCCAATTATCTTGCTCAACTCCATTAGCAAAATTAGATGTCTTGTCTTGTAAATATTGCATGGAATTATTTATTCTACCATCAAAATCTTCTTCTGGTAATGGATTAAAAGTAATATCTTGAGCAGACATGCGAGATTCCATTTCTCTTACATCTCTACTACTAACTCCTAATTCTCTCGCAACTATTTGAATTTCTTCTTCATTAAACCAACCTAATCTTTTTTTTGTTTTTCTTAAATTAAAAAATAGTTTTCTTTGAGATTTAGTGGTAGCAACTTTAACAATACGCCAATTACGCAAAACATATTCATGTATTTCAGATTTAATCCAGTGCACAGCAAAAGACACAAGACGAACTCCTATCTCCGGATTAAATCTACGAACTGCTTTCATCAATCCTATATTACCTTCTTGTATAAGATCGGCTTGAAGTAAACCATATCCTGAATAGTTACGTGAAATATGAATTACAAAACGGAGATGGGATAAAATCAAAGTTTTTGCGGCATCTAAATCGCTGTTATAACGCAAACGTTTAGTTAATATTTTTTCTTCTTCAATTGATAGCATCGGCCATAAATTAGCTATTCTAATATAAGAATCTAAATTGCTTGGTGGTGTTACAGATAAAATCTGTACTTTGTTGATCATTTTAATTCCCGCATCAATGAATTATATATACTGAATTATTAACATGTGGGACATACTTATAATACTGTAATTAAAAATATAAATCAAAGATTTATATAAAATAATTTATCTACATTTTATAAAAAAAATATTTTTTTTTATATTTTTTTATATAAATATAGATTCAATGAATTCTTGACTGTTAAAAACACCTAAATCCTGTGTTTTTTCACCAATTCCAATATAACGAATTGGAATTTTAAATTCATCGGCTAAAGAAAACACAACACCTCCTTTTGCTGTTCCATCTAACTTGGTAATTATAATACCAGTTAAATCTAACGCTTTATGAAATGTTTCTGTTTGTTGTATTGTATTTTGTCCATTACAAGAATCAATAATTAATATTTTTTCATGTGGTGCAGATGTATCTATTTTTTTAATTACTCTAACTATTTTTTTTAATTCTTCTATTAGATGCGATTTATTATGCAATCTACCTGCAGTATCAATAATTAAAACATCTATTTTTTTTGATTTTGCTGATTTTATAGCATCAAATATTACTGCTGCAGGATCTGCGCCAGGACGCTGTGCTATTACTGGTATTTTATTTAATTTTCCCAATACTTGTAATTGTTCTATACCTGCAGCTCTAAAAGTATCTGCAGCAGCTAACATTATAGATTTTCCTTCTAATTTATATTTATGTGCTAATTTAGCAACTGTTGTAGTTTTTCCTGTACCATTAACACCAACTACTAAAATAACAAAAGGAGTATGACTAGATATTTTTAAAGGTATTTCTACTTTTTTTAAGATATTATACATATTTTCTTTTAATAAAAAATACAGTTTGTCAGAATTTTTTAAATCTTTACGACTAACATCTTTAATTAAATTATCAATAATTCGATTAGTAGTATTAATTCCAATATCAGCAAGTAACATTTTTTCTTCTAATTCTTCGAAAAGTACGCTATCAATTTTTTTTGATAAAAAAATATTATTAATTCCTTGACCAAGAAGTTTTTGTGTTTTCTTTAAACCTTTTTTCAAACGTGAAAAAAAATTTATTTTTACATTCTGACTATTCTCTATATTATTACTATAATCACTTAATATTTCTATATTATCTTTTTTTAGATAATCTTGTTTAGTTAATAAATCTTCTGAAACACATAATTTTTTACTATTAGAATTATTATTTTTTTCTTTTTTATTATCTTGTGTTATATCTATTTTTTTATTTTTTCTTATTTTAGAACTTAACCAAGAAAAAAAACTATTTTTTTTATGATCTTTCATATTATTTTCCTTGTATTTTATCAGTTAAAACTATATTTCTTAAAAATTTAATATTTAAAACAATATTGATTTAATTTATTATTAATATAAATATTAAAATAAATTATATCACTAACATAAATAATCTAATAAAATGCATAATTCTTTTTTTAAAAAAAATGGTAAAATTTATATTATTTCTGGAAAATTTAAAGGAAGAAAAATATCTTTTAATAATACTGAAAATTTACGTCCTACTACTAATCAAATAAGAGAAACACTATTTGAGTGGCTATCTAAATACATTAAAAATGCTCGATGTCTTGATTGTTTCGCAGGTAGTGGCGCACTAGGAATAGAGGCTATATCACGCTATGCTGCATTTGTAACGTTATTAGAAATAGAAAAAAAAACATTCTTTAATCTTCAAGAAAATGTAAAAAAATTAAATATATCTAACTTAGAAATAATACGTACTAATACACTTAATTGGTTAAAAAAAAATAGAAAACCATATGATATAATATTTATTGATCCTCCTTATCATCAGGGATTAATTAATAAAACTATTAATTTATTAGAAAATAAAAAATGGATTAAAAAAAATTCATTTATTTATATAGAGCATGAAAAAAAACAGTCTCTAATAATACCAAAGAATTGGACTTTATATAAAAAAAAAATTACAAATAAAATAGAGTGTTATCTATATATTTTAAATATATAAAATTTATAAAAATTGTAATATTTTGTGTTAAAAAATCGAATAATATACAATATTATAAAACAATTAAATAAGGTAAAAAATTTATGAAACTTTTAGTTTCTGATGATATATCCATTGATTTATTCTGTAAAAATCCAATAAAAATTTTAGAACAATCAAATAAAGGAGTTCTAGCAGTAATAAAAAACAATTCCCCTGTTTTTTATGTAATTACACCTCATTTATTAAAAAAAATATTTGATCTTGAATATCAATTATTAGATAAAAAAATAAAAAAACAAAATATTGTCAAAAAATTTTCAATGCATCCAGAATGGACCCCTGATAAAGATTTTATTCATCAAGCAGCATTATGGGGAATCATGTTAACTGAAGAAATATTAGAATCTGAACTTGCATCTTTTATTTCTTATTGGCAAGCAGAAGGTTGTTTTTTTTATCATATACAGTGGCAACAAAAATTAGCTAGAAGTTTACAAAAAAGTAGATCTATTAATTATATATCTCAAAAAAAACGAGATATTACGTATATTCCAGTACCTGATCAAACTACACCAACTGGATTTAGAGGTAAATAATGACATTTTATACTGAATTTTTTAAACGTCTTAAACGTCTGATGCCTAAGCATATTAAACCTAAATTTGATAATGACGAAGCTTTATTAGCTTGGAATCAAGAACAAGGAAGACTGTCTTCTGAATCCATATTACGTGAAAACAAAGCAATGAAAATGCAACGTGTTTTAGGAAGATCAGGTATTCGAGAATTATATATGAATTGTTCATTTGATAATTATAAAATTGAACATGATGGTCAGAGAAAAGTACTTAAAGCATCTAAACGATATGCAGAAGATTTTAATAAAAATATAGCTAGTTTTATTTTTTCTGGAAAACCAGGAACAGGGAAAAATCATTTAGCATCTGCTATAGGAAATTACTTAATTTTACATGGAAAAAGCATTTTACTTGTAACAGTAGCTGATCTAATGTCTAATATGAAAGGAACATTTAGCGGAACCAGTAATATCACAGAAGAAAATTTATTACATAATCTAAGTAGTGTTGATTTATTGATGATTGATGAAATTGGTATGCAAACTGAATCTCGTTATGAAAAAGTGATTATTAATCAAATAGTTGATAGAAGATCATCATCTAAACGTTCTACTGGAATGTTATCTAATTTAGATCATAAAGGAATGAAAAGTTTATTAGGTGAAAGAGTGATTGATAGAATGCGTTTAGGAAATAGTTTATGGTTGACTTTTGAATGGGATAGTTATAGACAATATGTTAAAGGAAATGAATATTAATATAAAATTTTTTATTTTACTCTAGATACATATTCACCAGATCTTGTATCTATTCTAATTAATGAACCAATTTGAATAAATAAGGGTACTCTTACAACAGCTCCTGTGATTAATGTCGCTAATTTAGTACTACTAGTATTAACTGTATCACCTTTGAGAGTTATCTGTACATCTATAACTTTAAGATTTACAAAATTATTAGGTGTAATTGAAATCGGTTGATTATTCCATAAAGTTACAGTGCATGTATCTTGTTCTAATAACCATTTTTTATGAGTACCAATAATTTTTTTTTCTATTGATAATTCTTCAAAATTATTATTATTTATAAAATACCAAAAACGGCCATCATTATATAAATAAGAAAGTTTATGTTCTATAATATCAGCTACTTCGAAAGAATCTTTAGATTTAAAAGTCTTTTCTATAAGTTGTTTTGTCAATAATTTTCGTAGTTTTACACGAAAAAAAGCCTGACCTTTTCCAGGCTTAACAAATTCACTAGATTCTATCAAACACGGTTCATTTTCAAAAATAATTTTACAACCTAAACGAAAATTATTAATATAATATACTCTCATTTGAACCTCTATTATTATAAAAAAATTATTATATTAATAAGTCTTTTTATTTATAGACTAATTTTTTTAAATATTGATTATATTTTAGCTAAAATTATTACATTAACTTATGCTGATTATCAAGAAAAAATAAATAATAATTTAACTCTTAATTTACTATACTTTTAAAAAAATATAATTTGTCTTATTAAATCTTATTATTAAGTTTTTCAAAAATCATTCTTTAAATTTTATATTAAAAGAATATATACTTTAACAAGTAAACAATATAATAAATTTTAAATTCAACTAAAATAATATCTAATTATTTATTATATAAATTCAATTATAGTATTGATATTTAAAAAAAAAATAAAATATTATAGTCGATATATAAAAAAAACTTTCCTCAGAATAATTATTCTGAGGAAAGATATTTTAAAATTAATTGAAAATCATTGTAATAAAATACAATTCTTATTACATCATTCCACCCATACCACCCATTCCTCCTGCAGGAGAAGAACTGGAATCAGAAGATTTATCTTCTTTTGGTAAATCAGTTACCATACATTCTGTTGTTATCATTAAACCAGCAACAGAAGCAGCGTATTGTAAAGCAGAACGTGTAACTTTAGTAGGATCTAATATACCAAAATCTATCATATCACCATATTCATCGGTAGCAGCATTATAACCATAGTTACCTTTTCCATCTTTAACATTATTAGTAACTACAGACGGTTCTTCACCGGAATTAGAAACAATTTGACGCAATGGAGCTTCCATCGCACGTAGCGCAACACGAATTCCTACATTTTGATCTTCATTTTGACCACGTAAGTTAGATATTTTTCCTGCTACACGTACTAATGCGACACCTCCACCAGCAACTACACCTTCTTCAACAGCTGCGCGAGTAGCATGTAATGCGTCTTCAACACGAGCTTTCTTCTCTTTCATTTCTACTTCAGTAGCAGCACCTACTTTAAGTACTGCAACTCCTCCTGATAATTTAGCTAAACGTTCATTTAGTTTTTCTTTATCATAATCAGAAGTAGCTTCTTGAATTTCTTGACGAATTTGACTAATACGACTTTGAATTGCGTGTTTTTCTCCTACACCACCAATGATAGTTGTAGTATCTTTACTAATAACAACACGTTTTGCTTGTCCTAAATCTTCTAAAGTAGATTTTTCTAATTCCATAGCTAATTCTTCAGAAATAACAGAACCGCCAGTAAGAATTGAAATATCTTGTAACATTGCTTTGCGACGATCACCAAATCCAGGAGCTTTTACTGCAGCTACTTTTACAATTCCTCTCATAGAATTAACTACTAACGTGGCTAATGCTTCACCTTCTAAATCTTCTGAGATAATTAGTAATGGTTTCCCTGATTTTGCAACAGATTCTAATATTGGCAACATTTCACGAACATTAGATATTTTTTTATCAGCCATTAAAATATATGGGTTTTCTAATTCAACAATACCTGTTTCCGGTTTATTAATAAAATATGGAGATAAATAACCTCGATCAAACTGCATACCTTTAACAACTTCGAGTTCATCTTGAAGACCTGTTCCTTCTTCTACTGTAATTACTCCATCATTACCAACTTTTTCCATTGCTTCTGCAATTAAAGCACCGACTTTTTCATCTGCATTTGCAGAGATAGTTCCAACTTGTGTAATTGCTTTAGAATCAGAACATGGTACAGATAAATTTTTTAATTCTTCTACAGCACTAATAACAGCTTTATCAATTCCACGTTTAAGATCCATTGGATTCATACCAGCTGCTACTGCTTTTAAACCTTCATTTACTATAGATTGTGCTAATAATGTTGCTGTTGTAGTACCATCACCTGCTGCATCATTTGCTTTTGATGCAACTTCTTTTACCATTTGAGCTCCCATGTTTTCGAATTTATCTTCTAATTCAATTTCACGAGCTACTGATACACCATCTTTAGTAATACTAGGTGCTCCAAAAGATTTATCTAGAACAACGTTTCTACCTTTTGGCCCTAAAGTTACTTTAACTGCATCTGCTAATACATTAACTCCACGAAGCATTTTAATTCGGGCTTCGTTTCCGAATTTTACATCTTTAGCGGCCATTTGACATTCCCTTAAATAAATTTTTCAATGGATATAGCATATAGTTTATTATTCAACAATTGCTAAAATGTCACTTTCGGTTAAAATCAATAATTCTTCATTATCAATTTTTTCTGTTTTTGCACCATAACCTTCATTAAAAATAACAACATCCCCTACTTTAACATCTAATGGCTTAATTTCTCCATTATCTAAAACACGACCTTTTCCAACAGCAGTTACTGTTCCTCGAGTCGATTTTCCTGCAGCAGAACCTGTTAGTACAATACCACCTGCAGATTTTGATTCAACTTCTTGACGTTTAACAAGCACACGATCATGCAACGGACGAATTTTCATATGATAATACTCCTGTGAACAATCTTGCTTAATTATTTTAAAAAAAATACTTTTTTTAATTTAATATATTCTCTTAATTTAAATATAGGGATCTTTATTAAAACTTTCAAGGGCAAAAAAATATTTTTTTATTGTTTTATCTACTAAATTTTATATTTTTAAAAAAATTAATTATTAATTAATATAAAATATAAAAAATCAATATAGAAAAAATTTGATAATAAAAAACATTGACAATCTTTTATATTTGATGATTTAATATAAAAAAGCCCGGATAGCTCAGTTGGTAGAGCAGGGGACTGAAAATCCCCGTGTCGGTGGTTCAATTCCGCCTCCGGGCATATTAAAATATAAAACTTATTTACCAATACAAAAACTAGAGAAAATATGATTTAATAAATCTGAAGAAGTATACCGACCTGTTATTTCACCTAAAATTTTATTTATAAAATTTAAAGACTCTGCTAAAAATTCAATATTTTCAGACATCCTCCAATTATTTTTAGCTACTAAAAACTCATTATATGCTAAATCAATTTGATTAATATGACGACGACGAGCAATAAAAATACCTTCTTTATTTATATTTTTTTCAATTTTTATAATATGTTCACGTAATATATTAATACCTTCACCTGTTCGAGCAGATATACTTATAAATGACAAACCATCTATATTTTTAATACCAAAACTATCATTTACTAAATCGTTTTTATTTAAAATAAAAGTGACTGGAATTTTATTCTTAGCAATTCTTTTCATAAATTCATCACATATTTTTTTTTGTTTTAATTTGTCAATGGTTTTATCAATAACAAAAAGAATATGGTCAGATTTTTTAATTGCCTCCCAAGCACGTATGATTCCAATACGTTCTACTTTATTATCTGTTTTGCGTAAACCTGCAGTATCAATTAATTCACAATAAATACCATTAATACTAATATTCTCATAAAGAACATCTCGTGTAGTACCAGGCACGTCAGTTACTATAGCTCTATCAGAATACGATAAAATATTTAATAAACTTGATTTCCCTGCATTAGGAAGACCTGCAATAACTATTTTTTTTCCTTCTTTTAGCAGACTCCCTTCTAAAATCATATTTTTTAATTGTAAAAATTTATTGTCTAATTCTCCAAATTTTACATTAACTATATCTTTAATATTAATATCAATTTCTTCTTCTGAAAAATCTATACTAGATTCTATATTAATACGAAATTCAATAATTAAATTTATTAATTCTTTAATAAAAAAAGAAAAATTTCCTTGCAATGAATTTAATGAAGCACGAATAGATAGTTCTGTTTCTGAATTAATTAAATCATCTATAGATTCTGCTTGAATTAAATCTATCTTTCCATTTAAAAAAGCACGTTCAGAAAATTCCCCTGGTTTAGCCATTCTAACATTTTTAATAGATAAAATTCTCTTTATCAATAAGTCTATTATCAATGGACTACCATGCCCTTGTAATTCTAATACATCTTCACCTGTTAATGAATAAGGAGCAGGAAACCATAAAGATATACCTTTATCTAGTACTTTCAAATTTTTATCTAAAAAATTTGAATAAGTAGCAAACCTTGCTAAGGGAATTTTGCCTAAAATCTTCATAGCAACTGTCTTTGCTTCAACACCAGATATTCTTAAAATCCCAACAGCACTTTTTCCTGGACAAGTAACTTGAGCAACAATAGTTTCATTATAAATCATAAAATAGTTTCTTTTTCTAGATCAGATATTAAAAAAGTTTAAAAATTAATTACTTAAAGAGTTGAATAAAAAATCTTACTTATTTTTTTTTAATTTAGACAAAATGAACTTTTGTTGCATAATAGTTACTAAATTACTGATTATATAATATAAAACTAATCCTGAAGGAAACCATAAAAAAAATGCCGTAAAAATAACAGGCATAAAGTTCATAATCTTTTTTTGAAATGGATCAGAAATATGATTAGTAGATGACGTTTTTTGAATAAAAAACATTGTTAAACCCATTATTATAGGTAAAACATAATATGGATCCTGACTTGATAAATCATGAATCCATAACAAAAAAGGTGCATGACGTAATTCAACAGATCCTATAAGCATATAATAAAGTGATAAAAAAATTGGCATTTGAACAAAAATAGGTAAAAATCCACCTAAGGGATTTATTTTTTCTTTTTTATATAAAACTATCATTTCCTGACTAATACGTTGTTTATCATTTAAAAATTTTTCTTTTATTTCCTTAATTTTTGGTTGCAGCGCACGCATTTTCCCCATAGAAATATATTGTGCTCTCGTTAGAGGATAAGTTATAGCTTTCATAATAAAGGTAATTAAAATAATAGCAAATCCCCAATTGCCCACAATCTTATATAACATAGTTAATAATTTAAATAATGGTTGAGATAAAAACCAAAGCCAACCATAATCAACTGTCAAATCTAGATTTGGTGCGACTAATTTCATTTCATTTTGTATTTCAGGACCAATCCATAATTTTGATTTTATAATAGATCGAGAATTAGGTAAGACATTTATTGAAGGAGACTTATATCCAATTACAGCAACACCATGATCTAAACTAGATGTATATATTGTGTTTTGACCTAAATTTTGAGGAATCCAAGCAACAGCAAAATACTGTTGTAACATTGCAATCCATCCGTTTTCAGTCATAATATGTAAATTTTTATTATTAGAAATCATATCAAATTTATATTTTTCATACTTATTATCAACACTCGAATAAGCAGCCCCCCGAAAAGTCTGAAGAGCAAAATTTTCACTATAAATATTACGTTTCTTAGGTAAATGTATTGTTTGTTTTATTTGTCCAAACATATTTAATTTTAAAATATTTTTACTTGGATTATAAATATCATATTCTATTTGAACATCATATCTATTTGGTTTAAGAATAAAAGTTTTAGTATAAATTACACCATTTTTATTTACCCATTTAATAGGAACACGCAATTCTTTTTTATTATCTTCTAACGAAAAAAAATTTTTATTAGAAAAATATAGTGGTCTGCTATTATTTATCGAACTATCAGGGCCATCTTTTCCAATTAATCCACTTTGCGCTTGATAAATAAAATCAGATGCAGTTTCAAGTAATTTAAAAGGTTTAGATGAATACAGTTTATCTTTATATGCAAGTAAAGAAGCTTCTTCTATATCTCCACCATACATATTGACAATTAAACTAATCACATTATTTTTAATAAAAATTTGTTTTTCATTTTTTTTGCTATCTATAAAATGAAAGCTTGGGACTTTTTTTTCATTTGTTTTTTCATGTAAAAACGATTGACTTTGCCATGCTTGCCAAAGTAAAAAAGAAACAAATAAAAAAGCAAAAATAAAAAAATTACGTTGTACTTCCATAATTAATATTCACTTTTATCTTTAATATTTAAAGGTAAATAATTTTATTTACCTACATTTAAAGGATATTACGTTAATTAAAACTAAATTATTTTAATTCTATTAAACTAGATAATATACTTAAGATATATAGAATCAAAAAATATTAAATCATATTTTTTCTAAAAAAGTTTTGAATAAAGAAAATAAAATTACCTATGATAATTCAACCATAAACTATTTAACATATCTATTATTTTTTTATTATTTAAATAAAGAATATTTTTTTTTGCTATAACTACAAAATCCATTGATAGCAATTTATATTGTAATAAACGAAAAGTTTCACGAACTAATCGTTTAATTAAATTTCGATTATGAGCATGTTTAATATTTTTTCGGGATATGCTGAGACCTAATCTGGGATATCCTAATAAATTAAAACGTCCTAAAATACTTATTTCTAAAGTATTTTTTTTTTTTGCAGGTTTTCTAAAAACATTTTGAAAGTTTATAGAACTAGATAATCGTAATTGTTTTTTAAAAAAATAATCAAACACAATAGTAACCTGCTATTTGCTAGAAACAGTTAAACGAGTTCTTAATTTAGCACGTCTTCGTGATAAAATATAACGACCATTTTTTGTTGCCATACGAGTTCTAAATCCATGTGAACGATTACGTTTTAATATTGATGGTTGAAAAGTTCGTTTCATTTTAATATTTACCTAACTATGCTTTGTTAAAAATGATTTATGAGATTTAATCTTACTAAGAATAATTATTCTAAATGATATAGTCAATTAACTTTATTGAAATCATTGATTATAGAAAAAATATTAATAAATATTTTTAGTAATTAACATACGTTCAATATTGACTTATCTAAAAAAATATTTTTAATCTTTTATTCTGATATGATAACTATATTTTTATTTATAAATGTAATAGTACATCTAAAAATCACTTCTTTAGATAAAAGAATATCTCAAAAACATATTATATCCTTTTCGTTATACTCACCAATCTTAGATTGTATAGCTTTTAATGTAAAAAAATATAATTTTATATAAAAATTTATATAAAATTAACATTATATATATCAAAGTAAACGTATAAAAAATTAATAACTTTCAAATTTTATTTTTTTATTAATTGTGTTCGCTTGGAGTCTACCGTGTCACTTTGTCTTTGGAAACAGTGTCTTGACCGGTTACAGGATGAGCTACCAAATACAGAGTTTAGTATGTGGATACGCTCTCTGAAGGCCAAACTAAACAATAACATTTTAGAAATATATGCTCCAAATAAATTTGTTTTGGATTGGGTAAAAGATAAATACTTAATTCACTTTAAAAAAATACTGCAAGATTTTTGCGGTACCAATTCTCCATTGATAAAATTTGAAATTCATCAAATTTATAAAGAAAAAAAAATAAAAAAAAATGTTTTGAAAAATTCTTATAATAAAAATAAAAAACGAATCTGGTCTAAGATTCCAGTATTAAAAAATTTATCTTATCGATCAAATATTAATAAAAAACATAATTTTAAAAATTTTATAGAGGGAAAATCTAATCAACTTGCACGCTCTGTAGCATTTCAAGCAGCAAAAAATCTTGGAAATTCTTATAATCCACTATTCTTATACGGTGCAACAGGATTAGGAAAAACTCATTTACTACATGCAATAGGAAATGAAATTTTAGCATATAAATATGATATTAAAATTATTTTTATGAATTCTGAACGTTTTGTACAAGATATGGTAAAGGCATTAAAAAATAATTCTATTGAAAAATTTAAATTATATTATCGCTCAGTTGATGCATTATTAATTGATGATATTCAATTTTTTGCATATAAAGAACGTTCACAAGAAGAATTCTTTCATACATTTAATGCTCTATTAGAAGGAAATCAACAAATCATTTTAACTTCTGATCGTTATCCTAAAGAAATAAATGGAGTTGAAGAACGTCTTAAATCAAGATTTAGCTGGGGCCTTACTGTTGCTATAGATCCCCCAGAAATAGAAACTAGAATAGCTATTCTTATAAAAAAAGCTGATGAAAATAACATTATATTATCTAACGAAGTAGCTTTTTTTATTGCTAAACATTTATGTTCTAATGTACGTGAATTAGAAGGTGCTCTTAATCGAGTTATCGTTAATTCTCGTTTTACTCATCGTGCTATTACTGTAGATTTTGTTCGTGAAGCACTTCGAGATATACTCACTTTACAAAAAAAACTCATTACTATTGAAAATATTCAAAAAGTAGTCGCAGAATATTATCAAATTAAAGTTACGGATCTATTATCAAAAAAACGCTCACGTTCAATAGCTCGTCCAAGACAAATAGCGATGGCACTAGCGAAAAAATTAACTAATCATAGTCTGCCTGAAATTGGAGATGCATTTAGTGGTCGAGATCATACAACAGTACTACATGCATGCCGTAAAATTGAACAGTTACGAGAAGAAAATCACGATATTAAAAAAGATTTTTTAAATTTAATTAAAACCCTATCAGTGTGATTATATGAAATTTATTATAAAAAATAATATTTTAATTAAAAATTTACAAAAAATAAACCGCTTAATTATAAAAAATAATTCCTTTCCTATTTTAGAAAATATATTAATTACCATAAAAAATGGAATTTTATCATTAACAGCAACAAATTTAGAAATAGAATTAATTTCTATTATAAAACTATCAACAGAACATATTGCAGGTACTGCAACTATTTCAGGTCGAAAACTTTTAGATATTTGTCGAAATTCATTAGATTTATCCAATATTAAAATGCAGCTAAATAAAAATAAAATGCATATTATTTCTGGTAATAGTAATTATATACTAAGTACTTTACCTTTTGATAATTTTCCAAATCATCACGATTTTCGTCATATTTCAGAATTTTTTATATCTTCAGAAATTTTAAAAAAAATGATAGAAAAAACTCAATTTTCTATGGGAAAACAAGATGTACGATATTATCTCAATGGTATGTTATTAGAAAAAACAGATAAATTACTTTATACAGTAGCTACGGATGGATATCGTCTTGGAGTTTCAAAGGTTCCTATAGAGGAAAGTATAGTTCCTTTTTCTATAGTTATTCCTAGAAAGGGAATTATTGAATTATATAGATTACTAAATATTCAAACACAATTAATACGAATTTTAATAGGTAAAAATAATATTAGAATATATATAGAAGACCTAATTTTTACTGCACAATTAATTGAAGGCAAATATCCTGATTATAAAAGTGTTTTATTTAAAACAAAAAATAATTTTATAACTTTAAATTGTAAAATGTTGAAACAATCACTATTGCGTGCTGCTATTTTAGCGCATGAAAAATTTTGTGGGGTAGAAATTCATATCAGAAATAATCAATTTAAAGTATTATCTGATAATCAAGAAGAAGAAACAGCAGAAGATACATTTAATATAAATTATACTGGAAATACAGTAGAAATATCAATTAATGTGTATTATATATTAGAAATATTAAATTCTATTACCAGTGAAAATATTTTTTTATTTTTAAATGATTCTAATAATTCGATACAAATTGAAGCAGAAAATGATGCTTCAACATTATATGTTGTAATGTTATTACAACGTTAAAAATTTTTAAAACTAAATTATAGGATTTAATGAATTATTTAAAATAATTTCAATAAATTTCTTTTTTTATAAAAATATTATAATAAAAATTAATCATTTTACACTTTTAAAGATCATAGGGAAAACTATGAAGAATATATATAACTCTTCTAATATTAAAATTTTAAGAGGATTAGATGCTGTTCGTAAAAGACCAGGTATGTATATTGGAGATACAGATGATGGAAGTGGATTACATCATATGGTTTTTGAAATAGTAGACAACTCTATAGACGAAGCGTTATCAGGTTATTGCAAGGAAATAAAAGTAACTATTTATTTAGACAATTCAGTTTCTGTAGAAGATAATGGTAGAGGCATACCTACGGATATTCATCCTGAAGAAAAAATTTCAGCTGCAGAAGTAATAATGACAGTATTACATTCAGGTGGTAAATTTGATAATTCCTCATATCAAATATCAGGAGGATTACATGGTGTAGGAATATCAGTTGTTAATGCTTTATCAGAAAAACTAGAACTAATAATTTATAAAAATAAAAAAAAATATCAACAAATATATCGAAATGGAAAACCGGAAAGTCCTCTTTCAGTTATTGGAACAACTGATATAACAGGTACATATATAAGATTTTGGCCAAGTTATAAAACATTTACTAATAATATAAAATTTCAATATGAAATTTTATCTCAACGTTTACGCGAACTATCTTTTCTAAATTCAAATATTACTATTTATTTAGAAGATAATAGAAGTAGTATCAAAAATTGCTATCAATATAAAGGTGGTATTAGAGCATTTATTAAATTTTTAAATACAAAAAAAATACCTATTCATTCACGTATATTTTATTTTCGATCTAAAAAAGATCAGATAGAGCTAGAAATTGCTATGCAGTGGAGTAATTCTCATCAAGAGAATATATTATGCTTTACAAACAATATACCACAAAAAGACGGTGGTACCCATTTAGCTGGTTTTCGTTCTGGTATGACACGAACATTAAATTTATATATAGAAAGAGAAGGATATAATAAGAAACAAAAAACTACCATAACAGGTGAAGATGTACGTGAAGGTTTAACAGCAATTATATCAATTAAAATACCAGATCCAAAATTTTCATCTCAAACTAAAGACAAATTAGTTTCTTCTGAAGCAAGATCAGTTATAGAATCATTAATTAATGAAAATCTTATTCAATATCTTTTAGAAAACCCTTCTGATTCAAAATCTATTATTCAAAAAATTATTAATGCTGCTAAAGTTAGAGAAGCAGCACGCCGTGCTAGAGAAATTAATAAAAGAAAGAGTATATTAGATCTAGGTGCTTTACCTGGAAAATTATCTGATTGTCAAGAAAATGATCCTAAATTTTCAGAAATTTATTTAGTAGAAGGTGACTCAGCAGGTGGTTCTGCTAAACAAGGTAGAAATAGAAAAAATCAAGCCATTCTTCCTCTTAAGGGAAAAATATTAAATGTTGAAAAATCAAAATTTGATAAAATGATTCTATCTCAAGAAGTTGCTTCTCTTATCACCGCATTAGGATGTGGAATTGGTAAAAAAGAATATAATATAGATAAATTGAGATATCATTATATTATTATAATGACTGATGCTGATGTAGACGGGGCACATATTCGTACACTTCTTTTAACTTTTTTTTACCGTCAATTACCTGAATTAATTGAAAAAGGCTATGTCTATATTGCACAACCTCCATTGTATAAATTAAAAAAAGGAAAAAAAGAAGAATATATTAAAAATGATATAGAAATGAATAAATATCAAATTACAAATGCTTTAAAAGATATTGTGTTAAAGAATACAAAAAATTTTAGTATTAATGAAAATATTAAAAAATTTAAAAAAATTATATCTGAATATTATTTTATTCAAATCATCATGAATAAAAGTAAACACTATTTTCCAAAATTAGTATTTAACGAACTAATCTACCATACTCATTTATCTAATTTAACAGAAATGAAAATAGTAAAAGATTGGATAGATAAATTAGCAGAAAATCTAAATAAAAAAGATAAAAGTCACAGTTATTATTCAACAGAAATTAAAAAAAATTTTGATAATAATACATTTGAACCAACTATAAAAATATCTAGATATGCATATCATACAAAATATGATTTTAAAGAAGAATTTTTAAAAAGTAAAGAATACCTATTAATTACTAATTTAGGTAAAAATTTTAAAAAATATTTTTTAAATGAAGTTTTAATAGAAAAAGCAGGACAGATCTATAAAATAGATAATATAAAAAATACATTAGAATGGTTAATTAAACAGTCTAAACGTGGTTTATTTATACAACGATATAAAGGATTAGGAGAAATGAATCCTGAACAATTATGGAATACAACAATGAATCCTGAAACTAGAAATATGTTTCAAGTAACTATTAAAGATGCAATCTCTGCTAATAACTTATTTAATACTCTTATGGGAGATGCAGTAGAACCTAGACGAAAATTTATAGAAAAAAATGCTTTAAAAGCAGAAAATATTGATATATAAAAAAAATTTTTTAATTTTAATAAAGTAAATTTATTAAAATACTTGCGGCAGGAAAAAACCAGCCGCGAAAAATTATTTTTCATTTAAATTTATCCATCATTTCAAGTACTCTTAATTTTGCAATTTCTTTAGAAATTTGTAATAAAATATCATCTTTTTTTATTTTAATATCTTTCTTCTTAATATGTTCTTCAGCATCTTTTTTTGTTTTTAAAATACGTTCTCGATTTAAATCAACAGCACGAATAGCGACATCTGCTAAAATAGATACTACAGTAGGTTGTACTTCTAATATTCCTCCTGATATATAAATACATTCTTCTTTTGCATTTTCTTTATGAACGATATATACTATTCCAGGTTTAATTATACTTAATAATTGAGTGTGTCCTGGATAAATACCAAGTTCACCTTCACTTCCAGAAACTTGTATTTTTTTAACAAAACCAGAAAATATACGTTTTTTTACACTTACTACGTCTAAATAAAAATCCATAAATATATCCTATTTATCTTAAAAGTTATAATTTTTTTGATTTTTCTATAACTTCCTCAATAGAACCTACCATATAAAACGCTTGTTCTGGTAAAGAATCAAATTCGCCTTCTATAATCCCTTTAAAAGCACGAATGTTATCTTTTAACGAAACATATTTGCCCGGAGTACCAGTAAAAACTTCTGCAACAAAAAATGGTTGAGATAAAAATCTTTGTATTTTACGTGCTCTCGATACTAAAAGTTTATCTTTTTCTGCTAGTTCATCCATACCTAAAATAGCGATTATATCCTTTAATTCTTGATATCTTTGTAATATTGACTGTACACCTAATGCGGTATTATAATGTTCATCTCCTACAATATAGGGATCTAATTGACGACTTGTTGAATTTAAAGGATCAATAGCAGGATAAATTCCTAATGATGCGATTTGACGACTTAATGTAACTGTGGAGTCTAAATGTGCAAATGTTGTGGCTGGTGAAGGATCTGTTAAATCATCAGCAGGAACATATACTGCTTGTACAGAAGTAATTGAACCTTTTTTTGTTGATGTTATTCTTTCTTGAAGTAGACCCATTTCTTCTGCTAAAGTTGGTTGATAACCTACTGCAGATGGCATTCGACCAAGTAAAGCAGAAACTTCTGTACCTGCTAATGTATAACGATATATGTTATCAATAAACAACAAAACATCTTTCCCTTCGTCACGAAATTTTTCTGCAATAGTAAGACCTGTAAAAGCAACTCGTAATCTATTTCCTGGTGGTTCATTCATTTGTCCATATACAAGAGAAACTTTATCTAAAACTTGAGAATCATTCATTTCATGATAAAAATCATTCCCTTCTCGAGTTCTTTCACCTACTCCAGTAAAAACTGAATAACCAGAATGTTCTAAAGCAATATTACGAATTAATTCCATCATATTAACTGTTTTACCTACACCTGCACCTCCAAATAAACCAACCTTGCCTCCTTTTGCAAAGGGACAAATTAAATCAATTACTTTTATTCCAGTTTCTAATATTTCTCTAGAACTAGCTTGTTCTTTGTAACTTGGAGGAGCACGATGAATTTCCCAATATTCAATTTCAGCAACATTTTTATTTTTTAATGCTCCTTTATTATCTATAGTTTCACCTAATACATTAATTATACGACCTAATGTTGCTTCTCCTACCGGCACTTTTATATAATGCCCAAGATCAGTAACAATTAAACCTCGTTTTAAACCATTAGATGAGCCCATAGCGATAGTTCGTACAACACCTGCACCTAATTGTTGTTGCACTTCTAAAATTAGTTTATATTGCTTGTTTTTAACTTCTAAGGCATTATATATTTTAGGTACTGAATCTTGATTAAATTCTACATCGACTACAGCACCAATAATTTGGATAATTTTTCCAGTAGCCATTATTTTAAAACCTCTAACTAATTTTTAATCAATTGAAACTGCTGAAGCACCTGCAACAATTTCAGTTAATTCTTGAGTAATATTAGCCTGACGAACTTTATTGTAGACTAATTGTAATTCTTTAATCCGATTACCACTATTATCTGTCGCTGTTTTCATTGCAATCATACGAGCAGCTTGTTCACTTGCTATATTTTCTAAAATACTTTGATATACTTGAGATTCTATATATCGATTAAATAATATATCTAAAATTAATTTAGATTCTGGTTCATATAAATAATCCCAAATATTATTGCTTGTACTTTTAATATTTTCTTTAGAAAAGGGAAGTAATTGAGTAATTTTAGGATGCTGAAACATTTTATTATGAAATTTATTATAAGCAATAAAAATTTTATCAATTTGTTTATTTTTATATGCTTCTAATATAATTTTAACAGAATTAATCAATTCTTCTAATTGAGGATTTTCTCCTAAATTAGTTACTTTTGCAAGAATATTACTTTTAAATAATTTAAATACAGATAAACTTTTTAAACCAAATAATATCAAATCACATGGAATATTAATTTTAGCAAACTTCTGAATTTTAAATAATATTTGTTTAAAAAGATTACTATTTAAACTTCCACATAATCCTCTATCAGTAGATATCACAATTATACCAATACGTTTAATTTCTCTTTCTTCTAAATAACTATGTTTATATTCTAAATTTCCTTGTACAACATGATCAATAACTTTTCTAATAATATCGGAATATGGTCGACCAGACTTCATTCTTTCTTCAGTTTTTCTCATTTTAGAAACTGCAACCATTTCCATAGCTTTAGTAATTTTTTTCGTATTAATAACACTAACGATTTGATTTCTTATTTCTTTTGTACTAGTCACTATTTTCTCTTTTTCACTTATCAATCATTTTTTTAAAATTGATCTTTTTTAAAATCAGTAATTAATTTTATGAATTTTTTTTGTATAATAATATTAAAATCACCTGTTTTATTAATTTGCTCCATTAATTCAGAATAATAATTCTTAGCATAAATCAATATTTCTTTTTCAAATCTATTTATATTTTCTATGGAAATATCTTCAAGAAAATTATTTTCTGCAATAAAGAGTATTAAACCTTGTTCAGCTATAGAAATAGGTGAATACTGTTTTTGTTTTAATAATTCTGTAATCTTTTCACCATAATTTAATTGTTTTCTAGTTGCATCATCTAAATCAGATGAAAATTGTGAAAATGCTGCAAGTTCTTGATATTGTGCTAATGCTGTTCGAATTCCAGAAGAAAGTTTTTTAATTATTATAGTTTGTGCAGCACTTCCCACACGAGAAACAGATATACCAGGATTTACAGCAGGACGAATACCTGAATTAAACAAGTTTGATTCCAAAAAAATTTGACCATCAGTTATAGAAATAACATTAGTAGGAACAAAAGCAGAAACATCTCCAGATTGTGTTTCAATAATAGGCAAAGCTGTAATTGAACCTGTTTTTCCAACAATTTTATTTTTTGTTATCTTCTGTACATATTTTGCAGAGATTCGAGATGCTCGTTCTAATAAACGAGAATGCAGATAAAATATATCTCCTGGAAAAGCTTCTCTACCCGGTGGTCGACGTAATAATAAAGAAATTTGACGATAAGCTATTGCATGTTTTGAAAGATCATCATAAACAATTAAAACATCTTCTCCTCGATTTCGAAAAAATTCTGCTATTGCACAACCAGAATATGGTGCTAAATATTGTAAAGAAGCTGCTTCTGAAGCAGAAGCCACTACTATAATTGTATTAAATAATGCATCATTTTCTTCTAATTTTTTAACCACATTAATAATTGTTGAAAGTTTTTGTCCAATTGCGACATAAACGCATTTAATACCTGATTTTTTCTGATTAATAATTGTGTCTATTGCTAGTGCTGTTTTTCCTGTTTGTCTATCACCAATAATCAATTCACGTTGTCCTCGACCAATAGGAATCATTGCATCGATAACTTTATAACCAGTTTGTATTGGCTGATTAATTGATTGGCGATCAATTACTCCAGGCGCATCTGCTTCTACTGGGAAATAACTATCATGTTTTATAGAATTTTTTCCATCAATAGGAAAACCTAATGCATTCACTACTCTACCTAAAAAATTATAACCAACCGGGACTTCTAATATTTTTCCTGTACATTGTACTTTAGTTCCTTCGGTAATATGAATATAAGGTCCCATAACTACTGCACCAATTGTATCTCTTTCTATATTTAAAGCAATTGCATATTCATTATTGGGTAATAAAATCATTTCTCCTAGCATAACGTTAGAAAGACCATTAATTCTTATAATACCATCACTTACAGAAATAATAGAACCCTCGTTATATGATTCATTAAATACTTCAAATTGAGCTATTCTTTCTTTAATTAATTTACTAATTTCTGTAGAATTTAATCTCATATATTATTATTCTCTTACAAATTTAAAGCGTCAGATAATTGTTTAAGATGATTTTGAATAGATAAATCAAAAACGGTATCGTTCACCTTTATAATTATACCATCAAGTATTTCAGGATTCACTTTATATATAAATTTCACTTTTCTTAAAAAAGACTCTTCTAATATTTTTTTTATTCTATTAATCTGTTTTTCTTTCAAAGTAAATGCTGATCTCAATTCAACTATTATAATATCTTTATAGTATGATTCTAATTTTAAAAATTGTTTTAATATATTATTTAATATTTTAAATCGTTGATTTTTAGCTAATAATTTTATTAAATTTTTTGCATTTTCATTAATTATATCACTACTAATTGTAGTAAATACTAATGATAAATATTCGGGTGAAAGTGAACCTGATAAAAAACTTCTAACTTTTTTATGACAAGCAATCATTTTAATAAAAATTAAAATATTTTTCCATTCTTCAATTGTATTATTTTGAATGGCAATTTCAAAAATTGCTTGAGCATAAGGTCTAGAAACAGTATCTGCTGCTGACATTAATTTTTTACCTGTGATAAAGAAACAACTAATTGATCTAATAAATTTTGATTATCTTCTTTAGAAATATTTTTTTTAATTATTTTTTCTGCTATAGCAATAGATAAATCTACTACTTCTTTATGTAAATTTTTACGTGCATGAATAATAGAAATTTCAATTTCTGATTGAGTATTTAAAAGAATTTTTTTACTCTCTTCTAAAGCATTCTTTCTTGCTTCTTCTAAGATTAGTTCTTTTTGTTTATTTGCCTCATTTAAAATATTCGATGCTTTTTGTTTTGCTTCAATAATATTTTTTTTTATTTTTTTCTCAAGAATATATAATTCATCTTGAGCTTTTTTTGAATTAATTAATGATTCTTTAATCTCTTTTTGTCTAGTTTCAATGGCTAAAATAATAGGAGGCCAAACATATTTCATACAAAACCAAACAAATAAAAAAAACGAAATAGCTTGACCAACAATTGTCGCATTAAGATTCACAATAATGCACCTTTTATATAAAAATAAAAATTAATCTTTACGTTATCTGAAAAAACGTAAAGATTTTATCTTAATTATCTAAAATAATATATTTTTTATAGAAATAATCGCAATAAAAAATTATGAAATAGCAAAAAGCATATATAAACCTAAACCTACAGCAATCATTGGAATAGCATCAACTAATCCCATAACAACAAAAAACTGTGTTCTTAACAAAGGAACTAAATCAGGTTGTCTAGCAGCTCCCTCTAAAAATTTACAACCTAGAATTCCAATACCGATTGCTGCTCCAATTGATGCCAATCCAACCATTATAGCAACTGCTATATAAAGCATGTCAACATTTAAATTTTCCATTAAAAACTCCAATTCTTAATAAAATCACAATAGATCTTAATCTTTATGAGATTGAGAAGCCATTGATAAATATACAATAGTTAATACCATAAAAATAAAAGCCTGTAATGAAATTATTAAAATATGAAAAATAGCCCATGGTACATTTAAAAAAAATTGTGACCACCATGGAAGTAAACCTGCAATTAAAATAAAAATCATTTCACCTGCATACATATTTCCAAATAATCTTAATCCTAAAGAAATTGGTTTGGAAAGGAGTGATACAAATTCTAATATAAAATTAAAAATAGAAAATACAGGATGGTTGAAAGGTTGTAAAGTAAGTTCTTTTAAAAATCCTACATATCCTTTCATTTTAATGGTATAAAATAAAATTAAAACAAATACACTAAGTGACATTGATAAAGTAATATTAATATCAGCGGAAGGTACAATTCGAATAGCTGGTAATTTAAATACTTTTTCAGAAATAAATGGGAAAAAATCAATTGGAACTAAATCCATAAGATTCATTAAAAAAACCCAAATAAATACTGTTAACGACAAAGGTGCAATAAGAGAATTTTTACCTTGATACATATTTTTTACATTTAAATCCACAAAATTAAAAATTAATTCAATTGCAGTTTGTAACTTATTTGGTACACCGGTAGTAATTGTTTTTCCTACTATATAAAAAACACTTAAAAAAAAACCCCCAAGTATAAGAGAAAAAACTATAGAATCAATATTTAAAGTCCAATAACAGGAAGAAAGTGAACCAGGTTGAACAATTTTAAAATGTCGTAAATCTATCTGCAAATGATTTAAATGATGACTAATATATTTTTGAGGATCAGATATCTTTTCTAAAATCATAAGGTTCTCTCATTTTTATTATAATTTTAAAAAAGATTATACAATAAAAAAAATACATTCAGCAAATAGTTACTATTTAACAAATTCAGCATATTCAAGAAATTATTATGTATTTTAAATTAATTAAAATCAAATTTTAATTTTTTAGAATTATAAAAAAATAGATTAAAAAATAGATATTCAATAATTATATATTATAAAAAATTTTTATCAGATTCTTTTTTTAAATAAATCAATAAAATCGATATAGCTGCTGGTGTGATACCAGAAATTCGTGATGCTTGACCTATAGAAATAGGTTTATAGTCATTTAATTTTTTAGCAACTTCAGAAGATAAACCTTTTATTTTATTATAATCACAAGTAGGTGATAAGAAAGTATTTTCATTTTTTAAATGTCGTTCGATCTCTTCTGATTGTCGCTTAATATAGCCTGCATATTTAATTTGATTTTCTATCTGTTCTATAGCTTGTAAATCAGAAATTCCTTCACTAAACGCTTTTAAAGATTGAAAATGTTTATATCTAATTTTTGGTCGTTTTAATAATTCAATTATGCTTGTTTCTTTCATTAAATTAATATCACATATTTTATTTAAAATATTAGAATCAGATGATAAAGGATGTATCGTAATTTTTTTTAAACGACTCATTTCTGTTTTAATATTTAATACTTTTTCATTATAACGAATCCATCTTGAATCACTTACTAAACCAAATTTACGACCAATTTCAGTTAATCTTAAATCTGCATTATCTTCTCTTAACATTAATCGATATTCCGCACGTGAAGTAAACATTCGATACGGTTCTTGCGTACCCTGTGTCGTAAGATCATCTATTAAAACACCTAAATAAGCTTGATCACGTCTAGGAAACCATCCCTGAGAATTCATTGAATTTAATCCTGCATTTAAACCTGCTAATAATCCTTGTGAAGCTGCCTCTTCATAACCAGTGGTTCCATTAATCTGACCAGCAAAAAATAATCCTTTAATTAACTTGCTTTCTAAAGTCAAATTTAAATCTTTTGGATCAAAAAAATCATATTCAATAGCATATCCAGGACTTATAATCTTAGATTTCTCTAAACCTTTTATAGAATTTACTATTTTTTTTTGAATTTCTAACGGAAGACTAGTTGAAATTCCATTAGGATATATTTTAATGCTAGATAGTCCTTCAGGTTCTAAAAATATTTGATGTGACTTTCTATCTGGAAAACGTACAATTTTATCTTCAATAGAAGGACAGTATCGAGGTCCTGAACCTGTTATAAGACCTGTATATATAGGACTTTGATCTAAATTTCTACGTATTATTTCATGTGTTTTTTCATTAGTGTGTGTGAGATAACATGATATTTGCTTAGGATGATTCAAAAAATTCCCCATAAATGAAAAAACTGGAACAGGAATATCCCCGTTTTGAACAAATAAATCATTAAAATTAACAGTATTGATATCAATTCGAGGTGGCGTTCCTGTTTTTAATCTATTCACTCTCAAAGATAATTCTCTTAAACGAACAGATAAATCTATAGAAGATTTACCCCCTATTCTACCCGCAGAATAACTATTTAATCCTATGTGTATTTTACCACCTAAAAAAGTTCCTGTTGCTAATACAACTGATCTTGAATAAAAATTTATTTCGTTTTGCGTCAATACACCAATAACAGTATAATTTTTAAAAATTAAATCTTTAACTTCTTGCTCTAAAATTAATAAATTATTTTGTTTTTGTAATATTCTTTTTACAGTTTCATGATAAAGAAATCTATCAGCTTGAGCTCTAGTAGATCTTACAGCAGGTCCTTTACTAGAATTTAAAATTCTAAACTGAATACCAGAATAATCAATAGCTTCAGCCATCATGCCACCTAATGCATCTATTTCTTTTACTAAATGACTTTTTCCTATTCCACCAATTGCTGGATTACATGATAACACACCTAAATCTGTAATTTTTTGAGTTAATAATAATGTTTTGCAACCCATTCTCGCTGAAGCCATAGCTGCTTCAGTACCAGCATGTCCTGCTCCAATAACAATGACATCAAAATTTTTTGAATTTAACATTAAAAAAACCTTTTTAAAATTTAAAAATATTTAAACAATATTTATATCTTATTCAAGATAACACATGTTAATCTTAAAAATAAGATCTTAAAAGAAAGATCTTTTTTCTTTTCTTTAAGATTTAAAATCAAAAAAAAAAGAAATAATATTAATTATTATTATTATTATTATTAGCAAAGATCAAATCTGTGGATAAGTAGTCTGTAGCATTGATTATAAAAGAA